>JBOHTO010000027.1:0-19929 GCA_050733695.1 Gemmatimonadaceae bacterium
GGCCGGCGTGGCCGGCGTGGCCCGCGTGGCGGGTGCGGCCGGTGCGGCCGGTGCGGTCGGTGCGGCCGGCGCGTCGGCGTAGAAGCGAAACTCCTCGTTGCCGATTCGTATGACATCGCCACGTCCGAGCAGGCGCACCGACTGAACGCGATCGCCGTTGACAAACACGCCGTTCGTGCTCCGGTCGCCCAGCACGTATCCGTCGCCCTGCAGCGAGATCACTGCATGCCGTCGCGACGCCTCGGTCGATGGAATCACGACATCGTTGCCGGCGTCACGACCCAGTGTCAGCCCGCCCGCCGCGATCGCGTACTCGCGTCCGTCCGTCAGGGATACCAGACGCCCGCCCGTCGTACCCGACGCGCGCCCGGAAGTCCGGGCCGCACGAGGCTCGCCAGGCGCACTCCCCGACGGGACGCGAAGCCCGGGAAGGAACTGCGTCCCACCACTCTTCCGTTCATCGCCGAAGAGCAGCTCGTGGCCGGCGACCTCTATCTTGTCGCCATGGATGAGCGGTGTGGGCTCGGAGCCCAGTTCCACACCGTTCACGCGCACGGGAGGTCCTGCAGCAGACCGCCGAATGACAACTTCGTCGGCCGCCGTCACGCGAAGCACGAGGTGGTCGCCCCCCTCCAACCCACCCACTGGCCCGCCCAGTCCCGCGATCCTGATCCCGGCGTCCGGGCCCGAACCGATGCGTATCTCGCCGGGCTGAAGGGGATACTGCGTCTCTCCGTGCTGAATGTAGGACATGCAGGAGCGTTCGGAGGCGGTCTCGGATGCCGGAGCTGCGAGGTGCTGCGCGGGAGCACGCGGCGCGCCTTGCGGAACGCCACTTGAAGCTATGTGCGCTCTGCGAGGGTGGCAAGCTCACACCGCGACGCGCGCGGATGCCAATGCCTCGCCCGACTGCAGGCGGTAGAGCCGCTCGTAGAGACCCGCACGCGCGACCAGCGTTCTGTGATCGCCGCGCTCCACGATCTGGCCATGGTGCATGACGAGGATCTCGCTGGCGCCCACGATCGTGCTCAGCCGGTGCGCGATCGCTATCGTCGTCCGGCCTCGCATGAGCTCCGCGAGCGCGCCCTGGATCTCCGCCTCTATCTCGCTGTCCACGGCGCTCGTGGCCTCGTCCAGGATGAGAAGGGCCGGGTCAGCGGCTATGGCGCGCGCGAACGAGAGGAGTTGCCGCTCGCCCACGCTGATCGATGCACCGCGCTCGCCCAGGACATGTCGATAGCCGAGTGGGAATTTTCTTATGATGCGATCCGCGCCGACGCGTTCCGCGGCAGCCGCCACCTCGGAATCACTGAGCGGATTCGAGAGGCGAATGTTGCTCAGCACGTCACCCGCGAAGAGAAAGATGTCCTGCTGAACGTAGCCGATCCGGGAGCGAAGTTCGGCGATCGAGAGAGAGCGGATATCGATGCCGTCGAGCGTGATGCGGCCCTTCTGCGGATCGTAGAACCGCATGAGGAGATTGACGACAGTGGTCTTCCCGCCCCCCGTATGTCCGACGATGGCGATCGTTTCCCCCGGCCGCGCACGGAAGCTCACACCCTTCAGAACCCAGGCGCGTTCATGATCGCCCGGCTCGGCGCGCGGCGGCGTGCCCGCGCCACCTTCATATGCGAACCACACGTTCTCGAACGCGATGGTCACGCCATCTTCCGAGGGTTGCGAGGCGTGACGCGCGGCTGGCCGTACACCTTCATCCCTTGTGGAAGATGTTGTCGCAGCGACATCGGACGCGGCCACCGGCGTGTCCAGGAGCAGGAAGATTCGCTCGGATGCCGCCATCGCCGCCTGCAGGATGTTGTACTTCTCCGACAGGTCCTGGAGCGGCTGGTAGAAGCGGCGCACGAGCTGAAGGAACGCGGCTACCGTGCCGATCGTGAGTGTTCCCACGCCGAGGCGCGACGCGCTGGCCACGATGAGAGTCGCCAGCGCCACGGAAGTGAGGATCTCGATCACCGGGAAGTACAGTGCGTAGATCGTGATCGACCGCAGATGCGCGTCGAGGTGCGCGCGGTTGAGCGTGTCGAAACGGGCGGCCTCTTCGCGCTCGCGGCCGAAGAGCTGCACGATGCGCATTCCCGTGAGGCGCTCCTGAAGGAACGCGTTGATGCGGGCGAGGCGCGTTCGGATGTCGCGATACGCAGTGCGCACACGCATCCGGAAGAAGAGCGACGTGAGCAGAACGAATGGAATGACGCAGAACGCGGCGATCGCGAGCCGCCAGTCCAGGACAACCATCACGACCCCGATCGCCACCAGCGTGAAGACATCCCCAAGCCCGGCGACTACCCCCGCCGTGAACAGCTCGTTCAACGCTTCCACGTCCGAGGTGACGCGCGTGATGAGTCGACCTACGGGGTTGCGGTCGAAGAAGGCGATGGGCAGTCGCTGGAGCTGAGCGAAGATTCGCATCCTGAGGTCTCGCATCACGCGCTGACCGAGCAGGCTCGTCAGGAAGGTCCCACCGTAGCTGCAGGCAAACTCCAACACGAGAACCGCCGCAAAGAGGACGGCCGCAGTGTACACCGTATGCAGATCACCCGCCGGCAGCGCCACATCGATCACGCGGCGTGTGAGCAGCGGACCCACGAGCTGCAGTGCGCCGTCGACGAAGAGCAGGAGCAGAGCGCCCGCCACGAGCCAGCCGTACGGACGCACATAACCCATGAGGCGGCGCATCAGGCGGCCGTCGTAGGCCTTGCCAAGCGCCTCTTCTTCGTGCAGTGTGGCGGGCGAAGTCATCACCGAATCCTAGTCGGGTCGAGCCGGGATCGAGACCGGGACCGGCGAGTCGCCAATGCGTTCGACCACACCGCTGCAACCGGCTGGTACGCTGGTTGCGTTGGGCTCCGGCGCACACCTCACCTTCGGAGGTCGTACATGACTGGAATCCTTGCCTGGATCGTGCTTGGACTCATCGCCGGCGTGATCGCCAAGGCGATAATGCCGGGAGATGACCCCGGTGGAATCATCGTTACCATCCTGATCGGAATCGTGGGCGCATTTCTCGGCGGGTTTCTCGGCAATCTCGTAATGGGAACCGGGCTGACAGGATTCTCCTTCTGGAGCATCCTTCTCGCCGTCGTCGGCTCGCTGCTGCTGCTGTGGATCTACCGGCTGACGACACGCAAGCGAGCGTGATGCCGCGTCTCCTGACCCTCGCTTCGTAGCAGCGAGGTCCGGGTGCCGCTCTGGCTGTACTGGATCCTCCTCGGCCTGGTTGCCGGTACACTGGCGAAGTTCCTTGTGCCGGGGAGGGATCCATCTGGCTGTATCTTTACAGTCATACTCGGCATCGTTGGTGCGCTACTCGGTGGCCTGATCGGCGTCCTGCTTGGCTGGGGCACTGTCACGACTGGCGACTTCGACCTCCGCTCGATCGCGCTCGCCACGCTTGGCGCGATAGTGCTTCTCCTGCTAGGGCGCCTCATCCGGCGGTTATAGCGCCGTCGGTCTGAACCCGCCATCCGGTTTTTCTTCGGTGGTCCCGCGCGCTACATTTCGCGCGTGAAGTCCAGCATCGTCGTTCGGGGGGCCCGGCAGCACAACCTCAAGGGATTCGACCTCGAAATCCCGCGCCGCACCGTAACGGTCATCACGGGACCGTCCGGCTCCGGCAAGTCCTCGCTGGCCCTCGACACGATCTACGCCGAAGGCCAGCGGCGCTACGTGGAATCGCTCTCGGCCTACGCCAGGCAGTTCCTCGAGCGTATGGAGAAGCCGGATGTCGACTCGATCGACGGGCTCTCCCCGGCCGTGGCCATAGAGCAGAAGAATCCGGCGCGGACCGCGCGCTCCACCGTCGGTACGGCTACGGAGATATACGACTACCTGAGGCTGCTCTGGGCGAGGATCGGCCACACGTTCTGCTCCCGGTGCGAACGCGAGATGCGCCCCGATACGGTTCAGTCGGTGACCGACCGGGTGCTCGCGCTGCCGGCGGGAACGCGCTTCGCCGTCGCCTTCCCTCTGCGCCTTTCGGCGGAGGTCACGCACGAGGTGGTCGTCGAGAACCTGCGAGCCCAGGGGTTCGTGCGGGTCATGGCCGACGGCATATCGCTACAGCTCGATGAGGTCGCCGATCGTCAGGTCGACCTGACCAGCGCAAGCGAGCTACTCGTGATCGTGGACCGTCTCGTCGCCGCACCGGAGGCATCCGCGAGGCTGGCGGACGCAATCGGCACCGCGTTCGCCGAGGGCGACTCCGACTGCACCATACTCTTCCACGTGCCGGTTCGGTGGGCGGCCGATGGGCACGAGGTGGACCGGCTGGCGTTCACGGAGCGGTTCGAGTGTGCGCACGACGGCACGCGGGCGCCCGCGCCGTCGCCGCGACTCTTCTCGTTCAACAGCCCCCAGGGCGCATGCACTCGCTGCAACGGGTTCGGCGCGATTCTGGAGTACGACGAGTCGCTCATCGTCCCCTACCCCGATCGTTCTCTCGCCGAGGGCGCGATTCACCCCTGGACCATGCCGCGGTACGATGGCAAGCGGCGCGCGCTCCGCGAGTTCGCGAAGCGGCATGAGATTCCGCTTGCCATGCCGTGGCGGGAGCTGTCGCAGCAGCAACGTGACATTCTGCTGCACGGCGCGTATCTGCCGTCGCATGTCGCGCCGGGCGAGCGCGGACGCCAACGCGCAACCCTCGGCGGATACAAGCCGATCTTCCCCTTCCTCCGCGATCTCGAGACGAAGCGATACAAGCAGTACATCCGCGTTTTCCTCCGCCAGTACCAGAAGGCGCAGGAGTGCCCCGACTGCCGCGGCGCGCGACTCAACTCGTGCACGTTGAACGTTCGCGTCGCCGATCGGAACATCGCCGACGTGTCAGTGCTTTCGATGGAGGAACTGGACGACTGGCTGCGGTCGCTCGAGTTGAGCGAGTTCGAACAGAATGTGGCCGAACACGTGCTGCGCGAGGCACGCAACCGTACGCGCTTCATGGTGGATGTCGGGCTGGGATACCTGTCACTCGATCGCGCGACCCGATCGCTCTCCGGCGGCGAGGCACAGCGGATCGGGCTGGCGAATTCCCTCGGATCGCAACTGGTGGACCCGCTGTACGGGCTCGACGAGCCCTCGATCGGCCTGCATGCGCGCGACATGCAGCGCCTGCTCGCCCTCATGCACCGGCTGCGCGGCGGCGGCAACACCGTGCTCGTGGTGGAGCACGATCTGGAGGCCATTCGGAGCGCTGACTACATGGTCGAGCTCGGCCCCGCGAGCGGCGAACACGGCGGCCACGTGGTCTTCGCGGGTCCGCTGTCCCGGGCGAACGAGAGCCCGCTCACGGGCCAGTACCTCAGCGGCGCGCGCACGGTGCCCATCCCGGAAGAACGCAGACGACTCGGTCCGCGCTGGCTCACGCTGACAGGAGCGCGGGAGCACAATCTGCGGAGCGTCGATGTACGCATACCACTCGGCGCGCTCACCGTGGTCACAGGCGTTTCCGGATCGGGCAAGAGTACGCTCGTGCACGACGTGCTGTTCCGCGCACTGGAAACGCGGCTGCACGGAGAGCACACCGCGAGGCAGCACCTTGGCGAGCCCGTGGGCGCGCTGACGGCAATCGAGGGACACGAGTCGCTCGAGGACGTCGTGCTCATGGATCAGGAGCCGATCGGCCGGTCACCGCGGTCCAATCCGGTGACGTACGTGAAGGCGTTCGAGGAGATCCGCCGGATCTTCGCCGACACCCCACTCGCGCGGCAGCGGCGGTACACGCCGGGGACCTTCAGCTTCAACGTGCAGGGCGGGCGTTGCGAGGAATGCGAAGGTGCCGGCTCGATCGAGGTCGAGATGCTGTTCATGGCCGATGTCTTCGTGCCGTGCGACGAGTGCGGGGGCAAGCGGTTCAAACCCGACGTACTAGAGGTGAGGGTCCGGGGCAAGAACGTCCGCGATGTGCTGGAGCTCACCGTCGACGAGGCGATCCGCTTCTTTCCGCGCGAGGAGAAGCTCGGCCAGGCACTCTGGCAACTGCACCAGGTGGGACTCGGCTACCTGCGACTGGGGCAGGCATCCACGACGCTTTCCGGGGGTGAAGCACAGCGCATCAAGATCGCGCGAGAGCTGGTGTTCGCCGGACGCAGGCCGGGGCGCAAGCTGTACATAATGGATGAGCCGACAACGGGGCTGCATCTGGAGGACATCCGGAAGCTGGCCAGCGTCATCGAGCGGCTTGTGGATCGCGGCAACACAGTCCTTCTCATCGAGCACAATCTGGATGTCATCAAGCTTGCCGACTGGGTGATCGACCTCGGCCCTGAAGGTGGAACCGGAGGGGGCGAGGTGGTCGCGACGGGGCGGCCGGAGGAAATCGCGCGCGTGGACGCATCGCACACCGGCCGCTGGCTGCGCAGTGTGCTGCCCGGGTACGCCGACAGCCGCGGTGGTGAAGCTGCCGACGACACACTGCGCAGGACACATGCTGGAACCGCCGGAGGTGCCACCGCGTTGGTCAGATGAAGCGGCGTTCCTGCTGGATGGTTCACTTCTGGCCCGGGATGGTGCGATGATCGTCGTGATCGGAGCGACAGGGATGGTGGGCAGTGCAACGGTGAAGGCGCTGCGTGGGCGTGGCGCACCAGTCCGCGCGCTCGTTCGCGATCCGTCAAGGGCGGGCTCGATAGCCGGGCGGGGCGTGGACATCGTGCAGGGTGATCTCACGCATCCGGAGACGGTTGAGCCGGCGCTGCGCGGAGCGGAGGCGCTGTTCCTCGTGACGCCACCGTCGCCGGACCAGGTTGCACTGCAGCGGAACGCGATCGAATCCGCCCGCAAGGCGGCCGTCGGCCGCGTGGTGAAGCTCTCGGTCGACGGTGCGTCGCGCGATGCACCGATGGCTCTCGGACGCTGGCACTGGGAGACAGAACAGGAGATCGAGCGCTCTGGCGTCCCGTTCACCATGCTGCGCCCGACATCGTTCATGCAGAATCTGCTCGCGTCCGCGGCCGGGATTGCCACGGAAGGGAAGCTCTACGCGGCAATGAAGGCGGGACGCGTCCCTCTCATCGACGTACGCGACATCGCGGACGTGGCCGCCGTGACCCTCACCGACAGCGGCCACGAAGGTGAGCATTACCGGCTGACGGGGCCCGAGGCGCTGTCCTACGAGGAGATCGCGGCCACGATATCCGAGGCGACCGGACGCGATGTGACGTATGTCGACGTGCCACCCGACGCCGCGCGGCAGGGGATGCTGCACGCTGGACTGCCGGCCTGGCTCGTGGAAGATCTGCTCGTGTTGAACACGATCTCCATCGCGGGCAAGATTCCCGTCAGCCCGGCCGTGGACGCGATTATCGGAACTCCAGGCCGAACGTTCGCTGCATTCGTGCGTGACAACGCCGGCGCGTTCGGCGCGTCAGCCGGCGCGATGTAGACGTCGGCGCGCATGCGGTCGTCATGGAGTCGTCACGCGCTCATTCCTCCGTTGACTTCGAAGGTGGGGCCAATAGCTTTACTGCAGTCTTCCCGAGTAGCTCAGGTGGTAGAGCAGGTGACTGTTAATCACCGGGTCGGGGGTTCGAGTCCCTCCTCGGGAGTCATTATTCTTGCACCACCAACGAAGCTGGTGGCAGTTGACAGGAGCCCCGTGAGGTAACTCGCGGGGCTTCGCCTTGAGAGCGCCCGTGTTCGCGGCGGTCTGATCGCCGTTCTCGCCAGCAGCTGGGCTTACTTGAGGCGGGGACCTGCCTGGGTCGTGTGATCAACCCGCCACCTTCCTCACGGTGTCCCAGGTACGGGTCGTGACTTCCTTCCCGAACGTCTTCTCGATGAGCGTCATGAACACCGGTCCGCGCGGACTCGGGACGTACGCACTGAACACCTCGCCGCCCTCCACGTACAGGACGCGCACCCCATCGACCTCCATCGGGAGGGAAACCTTCGACCCGGGGCTCTTTCGCAGGAAGGTGACGACCCGCTTCGAGCCCGGCGACAGTCGGAAGGCTCCATAGGGATCGGAGGCGAGTAGCGCACGGAGGGCAGCGAGCGGGCGCACGATTGTGAAGAACGTACGGCCAAGTCGCTTCCTCATCGCGGTCTCGGCCTTTCGCTCGAGCGATGTAGCGGGCACCGCGCGGGCGCTGAACACAACGTTGCCGCTCGAGAGGACCGTTTTCACGTCCGTGAACCCGGCCGCCTCGAAGCACTTCTTCAGCTCCGGCATCTGCGCGTTGATCGGACTGACGCCTCGGAGGAAGGCGGCGTAGCGTGGCATCGGTGGAACTTACCCTCTTGCTCGCGGGCCGGATTCCAGAGACGGAATCCGCCCCCGTCCTTTTTCTTGCGTGCGCGGGCGCAGACTACGAGATTCACGGCGGAGGTAACGCAATGGACCTCGGCTCGATCGAGCGCAGCAGTGAGCCCAATGTGTACAAGCTGCTCGCCGAGCGCGCCCGCCGCGCGTCGGACGGTCGACTGGTGGTGTACAGCGTTGTCGGCCTCTCGGCTCTGGTGGTCGTTATCGTGTTTCGAGTGCAGTGGTGGGGGATCGCGATGCCGTTCGTCGCTCTTGGAGCGTTCGGCCTGTGGGGGATCGCGGAGCGCTCCGAGCGTGAAATACAAACGCGTGCGGCACTGCGAGCGCTCGCCGGTGCGCGCTGGATTGCTCTCGTGTCAGGTACCTGCGCGGCGCTACTCACTGGCGCGACCTTCATGGCGGCGGCGCTCGGGAAGATGATCTCGTGACTTCATGGCGCTTTGTGACCGACGGCTCCGCAGCAGTGCATAGACCGCGGGCTGGACACTGACAATCCTCTTCCAGCGGAGCCGGACATGCACTTCCTGAAGTCAAAAACGCACGGAGTTCTTGATCTCCTCACGGTGGTCGCGTTCGCCGCGGCGCCGTCGATCGTCGGATTTGCAGGACTTCCAGCCACGATATGTTACGCGCTCGCTGCGATCCACCTTGTTCTGACGCTCGGCACCGCGTTCCCGCTCGGCGTCGTCAAGGTCGTGCCGCTTTACATGCACGGGATGATCGAGCTCGCAGTCGGCGCTCTGCTTCTTGTGGTTCCGTGGTTGCTCGGCTTCGCGGATCTTCTTCTGGCACGAAATTTCTACATCGCCGCCGGGCTGGTGATTCTGATCGTCTGGTTCTTCAGTGACTACCGTGCGGATGCGGGTGGGCACTCGGTAGGTCAGCAGCCACACCGCTAGCCCTTCATGGGCAGCGCTCGCCCTCACCACTCCACCCTGTTCCGCCCCGCTTCCTTCGCCCTGTACAGCGCACGGTCCGCGGCCTTGATGATGTCGTTCGCCGTGACGCGTCCATTGGTCGCCTCCGCCACACCGATGCTCACCGTGACCGCCAGACGTTTCGTTCCGCGTGTTTTCGCAGGCCTCTTCGGCTTGCGTCGGGGACGACCGGCGCCGCGCACAATGAAGCCGGTGTCTTCAACATCCGCGCGCACCGCGTCGATCCACGGAATGCTATCTCGCAGGCGCTGACCGGGAAAGAGAAGTGTGAACTCCTCTCCCCCGTAGCGAAAGGCGCGCCCGCCACCGCCGACATGTGCCAGCCGCGTTGCCACGAGCCGGAGAACCTGATCCCCCACATCGTGGCCGTGACGATCGTTGAACTGCTTGAAGTGATCGACGTCGACCATCGCGACGGTGTACTCGCTGCCCGCCCGCTGCAGCGCCTCACCCAGCGCGCGCCGGCCGGGGAGTCCCGTGAGGTCGTCGTGGTACGCCATCGAGTACGCACTCTCGATCGCGGCCACGATGAGTATCAGCCCGGCGGTCGCGAAGTAGAACGTCGTCGTGCCGTCAGGCCGCGCGGCGTTGAGCGCTGCGACCGAAGCCGCGGTAGCCCACAGGAATCCCCGCGTGACGGGATCGGGACGGAACAGTGTACGTATCGCGAGCATGACGAGCACGATGGCGAACAGCACCAGCGCCGGCTGCGCGAGCGGGCTCCACCCGGCTGGCCACACGGCGAACAAACGGAGTTCGAAGCTGCTCTCCGGTACGACCGGATACGAGCGGTACAGCATCCACACCAACGCGGACTGAGCGAGGATCGCAGCGATACGCAGCAGACCAGCGGATGTGAGCGCGCTGCGGTCGCGCAGGAACGCGAGCGCCACGAGATTCAGCGGAAGGAGCAGCGCGATCGAGTGGAAGACGACGAGCGTCGCACCCCCACCATCGGCGACGGTGTCGCTCGCCGCTCCGACCACTTCGTTCGCAGCGAGTACCAGCCCGCGATCGGCCAGCGCAAGCACGATAAGGGCGAGCAGCAACCGCGTCCGATGAAAGCGCCAGCTCAGAATCGCGCCGGCCGCCAGCACCACGAGCGGGTACGCGCGCACGAACGCGGCCGCTCGTTCGTTCGGCAATCCCCACGCGACGAACGCCACCGCGAGCAGAAGCACGATAGCGTCCGGGATGGCAAGCCGAGCGATTGTTCTCAGTATTCTGCGCTCCGGTAGATGCGGCGCTGTACACGGGATGCGTCCGTCGTCGCATGGATTCCCGTTGTCGCGGGAATGACAACCCGAGCCGCCGCCGGCATGTTCGTGACCCGCTGGAGCGGCCAGCCCGACGCGCGCACCGCTCCCGCCGCGAAAGGCGGATGGTCACCGGCGGAGGAAGGTAACCGCTCTCCGGGGCGGACGCCGGAACGGGTCCGATCGATCCCGCGATGGATCGGCTCGCCGGACGCTTCCCATTGTGAGCCGCGGGTACGCCCACCAGCTTCAGAGCCAGTTCGGGCCGAGTAAGCCGCCCCCGGACGCCGAGGCACGCGATATGAAAGGTGGACTGTGACCTGGATCACGAGGAATCGATGGGAGCAGGATTGATAGCCGGCGGGGTGCGCTGAGCGATGTCACACAGAGTGTTTCACGACGCCGACGGCCGTGAATGGCAGGTGTGGGATGTTGTGCCGAGCAAACCGGTCGGGCACACGCTGGAAGGTGGCTGGCTCGCGTTCGAGTCGCTGACAGAGCGGCGGCGACTCACACCCCTGCCTCTGTACTGGGCGAAGGCTTCGGATGATGAGCTCGAGCGGCTGCTGCAGCAGGCGCGACCGGTCACGGGGCGGCATCCCCCGCAGATGCCGGAGCAGCCGGGCGAGCAACCGAGCAAACAGCCCTGATCGAACCAGGTTCGATGCCGCCCGCCGCACCAGGAGGAATCAACATGGCCGACCTTCGCTACCCGATTGGAAAGGCCGACATCCGAAGGGACGTCTCCGGCGCCCAGCGCGCCGAGTGGATCGAAGACATCGCGAACACGCCGGCTGCGCTTCGCGACGCTGTTCAGGGTCTCACGCCTGATCAGCTCGCGACCCCGTACAGGCCGGGCGGGTGGACGGTGCAACAGGTCGTTCATCATCTGCCCGACAGTCATCTCAACGCGTACACACGATTCAAGCTCGCCCTCACGGAGGACGAGCCGACGATCAAACCGTACGACGAGGCGAAGTGGGCGGAGCTGCCCGACTCCGTGGATACGCCAGTTGATGTGTCCCTCACGCTTCTCGATGCACTGCACGCGAGGTGGGTGACGCTCCTCCGCTCGCTCGGCCCCACGGAGCTGAAGCGCGGCTTCCGCCACCCCGAGCACGGCCGCGTTCTCACGCTGGAAGAGACGCTCTCCCTGTATTCCTGGCACGGGCGGCACCACGTGGCGCACATCACCGCACTGCGCGAACGGGAAGGGTGGCGCTGACCGCACGCCCCACGCGAGATCAGCCGAATGCCGTGACTGCACGACGTATATTCAATCGGGATGATCCCGATGCAGAACTACACCGGCCGTCGCGGGTATTCCTGAATGACTGCATCCATTTTCCGGAGCGACAGATGATGCCCGACGTTCATGGTCTCCGCCGCCTTCTCCCACTCGCGATCGCCGGGCTCACGCTGTCGGGCTGCGCAGGCGACGGTGAGAGCGCGGCCGCACGCGAGCCGGCGATGCTCGCGAAAGCAGACGCGGCAGCGCCGTCGCGCACGACCAACACATCTCCGCCTGCGATTCCGGACACAGCGGTGATCACGGTGTACAAGAGCGCGACCTGCGGCTGCTGCGCGAAGTGGGTGGACCATCTCAGGGCGAACGGGTTCCGCGTGGATGCGCGGGACACGGACAACATGGGTGAGGTCAAGCTGGCGACAGGAGTGCCGGCGAGACTCCGGTCCTGCCACACTGCGGTCATCGGTCCGTACGTGGTGGAAGGGCACGTACCCGCCGACGTGATCCGGCGACTGCTCGAGGAACGGCCGGCCATCGCAGGACTCGCCGTTCCCGGAATGCCGATGGGCTCACCGGGAATGGAGGGACCGAACCTGGAGAGCTACGATGTTCTCGCGTTCGAGGCGAACGGCGAGACGAGCGTGTTCGCGACTCGCTGATGACGGCGCCACTCCTGCGCTCACGTGTGCTCGCGCCGCTGCTGTTCGTCGCGACAGTATTCGCCGGTACAGCGCCCAGCGCTGGCGCACAGGGTACGACATCCGGCCAGCTCGACGCCGGTATTGCGTTGTTCGACCAGCGGCGCTACGCCGACGCGCGTACCCGGCTTCGCGAGGCGGCCGAGTCCGGCGCGACGGAAGCGGAAGCGTCCTACTATCTGGGCCGGATCGCGCTCGTGGAGGGCAACCCCAAGGCCGGAGTGCACTGGCTCGAACGCGCCATCGAGCGCGAGCCGCGTCGCGCGGACTACCACCGCTGGCTGGGACGCGCCTACGCGCGCGAGGCGTTGCGCGCGGGCAGATTCCGCCAGGCGATGCTCGCTGGCCGTATTCGCGACTCGTTCGAGAGAGCGGTCGTCCTGGATCCGCGCGAAGTGGAAGCGCGACTCGACCTGGTACAGTTCTATCTCGTGGCGCCGTCGATCGTGGGTGGCAGCGAGGACAAGGCGCGCGAGCAGGCGGCGCAGATCGCGAAGCTCAATGAATACCGCGGCGCGATAGCCGCAGGATGGGTGAGCGAGGACGCCGGCCAGATGGCCGAGGCGGAGCAGTCGTACCGCGATGCAATCCGCGATTACCCGGACAGCAGCGCCGCGTACATCGCGCTCGGCACGCTCTTCCAGCGGAACGAGGAGTACGACCGCGCCTTTGACGTGTTCGAGGAGCTGCTGCGCGCGCAGCCGTCCGAGCGTGCCGCGTACTACCACATCGGGCGCACGGGCTCGGTGTCCGGCGAGCGCCTCGACGAGGCCGAAGCCGCGCTGCGGCGTTACTTGGCGCATCCGCCCGGCGAGGCGGACCCGTCGCTCGCATCGGCGCACTATCGGCTCGGCTTGATCTACGAACGGCAGGGGCGCGTGGACATGGCGAGGAAAGAATATGAGGCGACGGTGCGACTCGATCCCACGCAGAAGGACGCCGAGGATGCACTCGAGCGGATCGGCGACGACTGATCGGCGGCGCGAGCGAGTTGCAGATCCGAACCGCGGAATGACGCACTCGGTATCCATCTTGCCACACTCATGACACCAGCGCGCGCCGCGCTCACTGCACGCTGCGCTATCCAATGGCAAACAGTGGAGGACAGATGCGAGTCCTGATGTCTCTGATCGCTTCATTTCTGCTCGGCGGCTGCTCCATATTCAACCGGGGGTCGGACGTCGAGGCCACGCCCGTCGAATCCGTGAGGGTGACACTGGCGAATTCATCCAGCGAGACGGTGGGCGAAGCGCTGCTGCGACAGACGGTGCGCGGCGTCCTCATCACGCTTGATCTCTCGGCGGTGCCGCCCGGCACGCACGCGATGCACATCCACTCGGTGGGGCAGTGCGACCCGCCCGCGTTCGACTCGGCGGGTGACCACTTCAATCCTGCCGGCCGGAGCCACGGTGCCCTCGACCCGCAGGGCATGCATGCCGGCGACCTTCCCAACGTTCACGCGCCGGAGAGCGGGCGGCTCAGAGTCGACGTGCTTGTGGAGAATGTCATGCTGGCGGGCGGAGAGAACGGTCTCTTTGACGCCGATGGCTCCTCTCTTGTGATACACACCTTCGCCGATGACTACCGCACGGATCCGTCCGGGAACGCGGGTTCGCGCATCGCGTGCGGGGTCATCGGGCCGTAGGAGCGCGACCCGCCGCGATCAGCTCCGCGGCTCATCACCGGCTCTGCGGCGCCAGCCGCGTGTGTCATCGTCGCCGACGGCCGCGGAATCATTGATCGGTATCTCCAGAAGGCGGAAGGGAGGCCGGTCGGGATAGACTCGACGCAGCAGTGGAATCGAGACGTTGTACACGGGCGCGCCGGCGCTCGTGCGCCCTTCAGGAGAGCCCGAGTGCGCATGACCGTGGAGGACGGCGGACACCGGGTAGCGCGTGAGGGGCTCCTCGAGGCGGCTCGACCCCAGATACGGAAAGATCTCCGGCGGCTCCCCCTCTACCGTGCCGCGAATCGGGGAATAATGCAGCACGGCAATTCGCTGCGGCGTGCGCAGCCGGGCGAGCGCGGACTCGAGCTTGAGTGCCTCGTCGATCGCCTCGCGAACGAACGCCTTCACCGTCGGCTCCCCCCACGGCCCCAGCGCGCCGCGGCCGAAGCCGCCGGCGAATCCCTTGATCCCGGCGAAGCCGATGCCATGCACTTCGTGCGCATCACCGTCGAGCATGGTGACACCGGCTTCCACGAGGATGTCCCGGACCTCGACCTGCCTGGCGGACTCGTAGTCGTGGTTCCCCAGCACACCGACCACCGGCAGCTTGAGCCCGACGAGATCCTTCGCCAGAATGTGCGCCTCCTCGGGGAGCCCGTAGTTGGTGAGATCGCCACAGAGCACCAGCACGTCCGCGCTCGCCCCGATGTCGGTGAAGAGCGGGACGAACGACCCCTGCGAGGCCTTTCCGTAGTGGAGATCGCTGATCGCCGCCAGCCGCACAGTTTCGGGGCGCCCTGCCGTCATCCTTCCTCCGCTGTGATGATGCGCGCCAGCGACTCAGCAACAGGTGCGCCGCGAGATCGATGCTCGGGTAGACAGTTAGCCCCACTCTTGCACGAGTGCCTTCGCTCACCGGGAGCGCGAGTCGCAGTCCAACAGCGAACAACGTGAGTCCGACGATGCCAGCTTCACGCGCAGGTGTGCTCGATCCGGGGGCCGTTGAATTCTATCGCGACGCCCTCACGCGGTTGCACGAAGCGAACATTCCCTTCCTGGTAGGCGGGGCATATGCCTTCGCCAGATACACCGGAATCGAGCGACACACCAAGGATTTCGATATCTTCCTGAGCCGCGAGGACTGCGAGCGGGCGATGCGGCGTCTGGAAGAAGGCGGCTACCACGCGGAGCTCACTTTCCCCCACTGGTTGGCGAAGGCCTTCCACGGCGACAGCGTCATCGACCTGATCTTCGCATCCGGCAACGGCGTCACGCAGGTGGACCAGAGCTGGTTCGAGTACGCGGTGCCGGACGAGGTGCTGGGCGTTCCCGTGGGACTGTGCGCGCCGGAGGAGATGCTCGCGCAGAAGTGCTACCTCATGGAGCGCGAGCGGTTCGATGGGGCTGACGTCGCGCACATCATTCGCTCAGAAGGGCAGCGACTGGACTGGAAGCGGCTTGTGCAGCGATTTGGCGAGAACTGGCGTGTGCTACTCGCTCATCTCGTGCTCTTCGGGTTCATCTATCCGCGCGACCGAACGCGCGCGCCCGCGTGGGTGGTGCGCGAACTCACCGGCCGGCTCCCGGCGGAGCTGGAAGAACCGGCCGATGATGATCGTTGCCGTGGTACGCTGCTCTCGCGTGAGCAATACCTGATCGACGTCGATCGCTTCGGCTACACGGACGCGCGGCTGCGGCCGGACGGGGCGATGAGCCGGCCCGAGGTCGCACACTGGACGGCGGCTATCGACAAGCGTGACTAGCGTAGCGACCCGGGTAGCGGACCGCCGCCGCCTCCCACGCGACAGCAGCGGGTCACTGTGCACGAAGTCCAGCCCCCATTCACTTCTCCACCGATCATGACCCACCGCCCGATGGCCACCTCCGGGAACCGTCGCGGGTGTGCCATCATTTCGAGCTGCAATCGAACACGGTTTTCCGGGCGGGTTGCTCCGACCATGAACGCCTGCATGGTCTGCTCGCCTGAGGTATCGGGCGCCATTCCGACCCACAGGTACGAGACCCGTTCGCGCACCCCGAGGTTGAGGTACTCGTTGCGGCGCGTAACGGGATCAGGCGAGACCACCACTACTTCGGCGATGAACCGTCCCTCTGCGAGCTGGCTGCTGTCGAGCGTAGCTGAGCCGATCTCGGGGTAGATGTGAGCCAGGGCGCCAAAGCGGCGTTCGTCGCCGTCGATGACCATCAGTCGCTGCCCATCCCACACTCCGTGCGTCGTATCGAAGGTGAGGGTCTGCGCGTACGCGCGAACCTGCTCCGGCGAGAGACCCTGGATGGCCGAACGGCCCCACGGTGGAGCGGGTGTGGGACGCGCGCGACCCGTATCGGCCATCTGCGAAACCGCCAACGGCGTCGTGGTCGGGCGAGCCGTGGAATCACGACCGTCCTCCGCGGATGTGCACGTCGCGGTGGCAAGGAGGAACAGCACGAACGCGCCGTAGCTGGCTGGCGGGCGATGCTGCGATGCCATGCAGTTCACGGGATACCTCCGGAAGGAATCGAGTTGGCGTGTATCTGCTACTGCCGCGGCGTCGCGGCCAGGACGCGCATCCTCTGCACCACCGGTACGAGCGCCGGGTCAGCCCCGCTCCAGAGTTCGACGACCGGAAGAGCCCAACGCCGAGCGATCACCGTATCGCGATTCGCAGCCGCCAGCTCGGCGCGCAGCACCATTGCTCTCACAAGGCAGCCCGCCTGCTCAACTCGCTCGAGCAGCGATGGACCCAGCGTTGGAAGCGCCTCGAGAGACCGATCCAGGAGATCGATTGCCGCGGCGGTGTCGCCGATCGCCGTCAACAGCGATGCCTCGAGGAAGGTGCCGTCGATCGATACGTCGCCAGCCCGTCGACCGTCGCGACGACGCTGAACGTCGACATGGAGCTCGCGCACTCCAGCGAAATCACGATCCAGCAGAGCCCGCTGCATTCGCAGTATGTGGTCGGCACCGCTGCCACCGAGCGCGGGCGGAAGATCGCCGAGCACCGGGAACGCGAGCGTGAGCGGCACAGTGAGCAGTTCGTCGCGCCGCTGGGTCCACTGCGACCACTCGAAGTACGCCCGGATACTCTTCTGAACTTCGGCCGAGAGCGCGATCATGCTATCGACCGGCGCGCCCAGCGCCGCGAAGACGAGGAGCGCGCGAGTCGGCTCGAGAACCGCGCGAGGTGCCCGCAGTGGACGACCCTCGGGCGTGTAAAAGGTGTCCAACTCCGCCGACCGTCGGACCAGACGGGCCGACAACGACGCGCGGCCCACGAGCGCGGCCAGGGGTGCCAGTACGTAGGAGTCCGCCTCGTTCGGATCGGGGTGCGCGGCGAGGATGGAGTCCGCAAGAGATCGCGCAGCAATGAATTCGCCCAGCCGCAGCCGTAGTCGCGTCTCGGCGATCGCCAGCCGGAGGCGCTGCACCGGCGCAACCGTAAGCGCGCGGGCACGACCGACTGCATCGAGTGCGGAACCTGGTCCCTTGAGCGAGCCGACCGCTTCGAGCGCGCGACCCAGGGCTTCGTGTGCATCGGCGCTCATCTCGAACGCGCGCACCCAGCTCGTCGTGATCTGCAGGAGCAGGGCGCGGTTTCTGTCCGTCGCGGTCCCGGCCGTGGGGGACTGACCTCCTCCCCCGACAATCATGTGGAACGGATACGGGACGAGCACGAGAGTATCGCTATCCAGGGAGGCAAAGGCTCCAAAACGCAGCGTATCGGGCGGGGCGGAGAGGCCGAGGCGCAACGTGGTGGGCTCCGTCCAGAGCATGTCCTGCAGCCGCGCGAATCCAACGCCTCGGAATGCACGGTGTACCGACGGAATTATCGCCAGGGCGTGGCGGTAGGCATCGATCGCGGCGGCATAGCTCGCGCGGAAGCGCCACCCCGAAGGACTCCGGTCGTCGCGCAGCACGATCGCGTCGCGCGAGTGGCACTCGCCCAGACCGTACCATGCGGCGAAGTCGAGCGAGTCGCGCGCGATCATCTCGTTGAACCGCCGGCATGCTTCGGGATAGTCGCCGCTCGCCATTGCGGAGAGCCCCTGCGCGAGAAGCAGATCGCCCGACGATAGCCGTCCGCGCCCATGACGCAGTGCGCTCTCCGCCACTCCGCGCCAGGACGGGTCGTTGCTGGAGCCCGACCAGAGCATCGTCTGCGCGAGCCAGAGCTGTGCCTCCGCATACCCGGGGTCGACGTCGGCCGCGCCACGGAACGCGTCCTCCGCGGCGCCCAGACGCCAGTCCTGCAGCGCGGCATGTCCGTCCGCGTATGAACGCCACGCTGCGAGGGAGCGCGTACCCATCGCCCCATCACGCGCAAGCACCGGCTGGCTGCCACCGATCAGGAGCGAGTCGGCCAGTTCCTGGAAGCGGGCGTTCGCGTCGCGCATGTCGACACCGATGCGCACGGTGTGTTCGCGGATGACGTCACCATCGCGTCCCACGTCGTAGAGCGCTGCTCGCACGAAGATCGTATCGCCCATGCGCCACAGCTCGCCGGCCACGAGCCGCCCGGCGCCGAATCCCGCCGCGATCTCCAGTTGCCCGGGCAGGCCGACATTGTCGGCCTCACCCAAGCGCGCACGGGCATCGTGCACACGCATTCCGTCAACGAGCCGGACTCCTTCCCAGCGCTGGAACGCGTTGTAGAGGAGGAGCGCGCAACCGTCACCATCCAGAAACTCCGGCGCCACTGCATTCCGATGCACGAACGGCGACACCGTGTAGAGCGATGCGTCCAGCGTGGGGCGCGCGCCGGCGGGGGCGAGCAGGACCATCGCCGCCGCCGCGATACCGGCAGCCGCCAGCCCCGCCCACGTCACTCGCCGCCGGCCGAACGAACGCGCTACCGCGCCATCCGCCGACAGGACCGGAAGTGCCGCGGCGAGATCGCCGGCCGTGGTAAACCGGTCGGACGGGGAGAAGGCCATGCCGCGTTCAAGTACCGCGGCGATCGCGGGCGCCACGCGCGGCTGTGACCGCCGGATTGCGGGCCCGATGCCACCAAACCGCCGGGCAAGAACGCTCCGTGCGCTGTGTCCACTGAACGCCGCTTCGCCGACCACCATCTCGTAGAGCACGCAGGCGAGACTGTAGACATCGCTGCGACCGTCTACGGCATCGTCGTCGCCACTCGCCTGCTCGGGGCTCATGTAGGCGGGAGTGCCGACTACGAGTCCGGTCGCGGTGATCCGGCCACCCCCACCCCCGCCCCCGCCCCCGATTGCCGCCGCCAGCGCACGCGCGATGCCGAAGTCGGCGACGCACGCGTGCTCGGCGCTCAGGAGGATGTTCTCCGGCTTGATGTCGCGGTGCACCAGGCCGTGCGCGTGCGCGTAGTCCAGCGCATCGGCCACCTCGCGTGTGATCCGCAGCGCGTCTGCCGTGGGGAGCCGTCCTTCGCGCGTGAGCCGTTCGCGAAGTGTCTCGCCTTCCACGTCAGGCATCACGTAGTACAGCGACCCGCCTGCAGTTCCCGAGTCGAACAGGGCGACGATGTGCGGGTGCTGGAGGCGCGCAAGCAGGCGGATCTCGCGCGTGAACCGGTCCGCTCCCACCGCCGCCGACAGCTCGGGGTGGAGTACCTTGATCGCCACGCGGCGATCAAGCTTGCGGTCGAGCGCGGCGTAGACCGTCGCAGTGGCACCGCGGCCGATCTCACGCTCCACGTCGTACCGATCTTCGAGCGCGGCACGCAGCCGCTCGAGACTATCCGGCATGCCTCCCCCCCACCCCCCCCCCCGCGTCGCGAGAAAGGCGCTTGAGAGTATAGGTGATGCGCGCGTCCGGGGCCAGCGCCACGGCCCGGTGTGCGGCCGGGGGTCGGGGGG
>JBOHTO010000028.1:0-1558 GCA_050733695.1 Gemmatimonadaceae bacterium
TTCACGCGACCGCGCGCGACAACCAACCTTCGGTACGCGCGGGAATGGGTTCCATCTGGAACCAAGCTGAAGTAATACCAACATTCGGAGGACAACATGCGCTACCAGACGCTCTTCTTGCCGCTCGTGTCGCTCGCCATCGTCGGAGCGTGCACGGACCAGCCGACGAGTCCGACCGCTCCTACGGATTTCGCCACTCTCTCGGCCGCGGTCACGCCCGCCACTCGAACGGAATTCGCTGGTTTCATCCACTTTTGTGAGAGCGCGCCGTTCGAAAACGTTAGACTCACCCCCGGCAGTACGTTGCACCTCGACGGTGCGAGGAATCAAAATCTCTGGGTCACAGGCAATCCCTTGGTTGATGGCATCGCAGAAAACGTGGTCGGCGGCATGATCAACCTGAACAACGGCACCGGCGTCGGTCACCTCGAGGTCGCCGTGACGCCGGAGGCCGTGGAAGGGACCTGGGAGATCAAGTCGACCGTGAAGATCGTCGGAGGGGCTCCTGGTGGTAGCAGGGGCGTCGGTCATGGCACGGGCGAGCTTGATGGGATGACGATCCGATACACTGCGGAACCGCCGGTCTTCGGTCAGAACAGCTGCAATCCGAACATGGGCTCCGCCCCCGTACAAGGAGTCATTACTTCGCCCGCTACCTCCGATTAGCGCCCCGCGCCAGTCGTCGGCTGCGCTCTGCGGCAGCGCGGCCCTCGCGGCGCCGCCGCGTTCGCGGTGACGAAGGATACATGGTCCACCCCAGCCGTGCGGCGCTGGCTCCAAGCAGGCGCTCGCACGGCTGGAGGCTGGTTGGCTACGCTTCGGGCCACACGGTCGGTTGCGGGGGGCGCGACGTGCTCGCATCCTATGGCCATGTCTCTTTCGTCGCTTCCGTTCACCGTTGCGGCCGGGCTGCTCGCGACGCTGCCCGTACAGGCCATGGCACAGACACCCGTACCCGATGGCAGTCGCGCGCGGGCGCGTGCGCTGGGCGTCGAGGTCGGAGTTTTCGCTCCCGGCCCACTGAGCGCGATCACCGATGTAGCGGGTGTCCTCGTGGGGCAGACGACCGTCACGCAGGGAGACTCGATCAACACCGGTGTGACGGCGATTCTGCCGCACGGCGGCAGCATCTTCCACGAGAGCGTGCCCGCCGCGATCGTCGTCGGCAACGGCTTCGGCAAGCTGCTTGGCGTGACGCAGGTGCGCGAGCTGGGCGAGATCGAGACGCCGATCCTGCTGACCTGCACGCTATGCGTCTGGCGGGCGGCGGACGCCATGGTCGACTGGCTGCTGGAGAAGCCGGGCATGCAGAACGTGCGCTCGATCAACCCGGTCGTCGGCGAGACGAACGACGGGCACCTGAGCGACATCCGGGCCCGCCCGATCGAGCCGGAGCATGTCGTCTCCGCGCTCGAATCGGCGGCAGGCGGGCCGGTCGCCGAAGGCGCGGTCGGCGCCGGACGCGGCACCGTTGCCTTCGGCTGGAAGGGCGGGATCGGCACGAGCTCGCGCCGGCTGCCGGACGCGCTCGGCGGCTACACGGTCGGCGTACTGGTGC
>JBOHTO010000029.1:0-6394 GCA_050733695.1 Gemmatimonadaceae bacterium
CCGCTACTCCTTCTCCCGTCCCATTCTTGCATTCGACTTCATGCTCGTCGCGTAGATGTAATCGCCGAACTGCGAGTCATCTCCGTTGGCGGCGTTCCCAGCGACGTGAAGGATGACGCTGCCGGCGCGCACGGGCGCGATCCACTCGACGACCCAGCGCGCCGAGTCGGGCGCGGCAGGCGCAACACCGTCGGCCGTGTGCTGTGCGTACTGGATCTCCGGCATGCCGTCCGTTACGACCTGAACGCGTCCGTCGATCGCTCGGAACGAGCCTGCCTGCGCGCCGACCCCGGGCCCGCTGGCCCCGGGCCCGCTGGCGTAGCGCGCGGCGATCTGGAACCCGCCCGCCTCGATCGCCGCGCGCGCGATCGAGATGGTGAGCCGGTACGATCTCCCGGGCGCATACTCGCTCGGCATGCCCGTCACCGCGATCGCTCCTGCTGAGTCATCGGGCGCGAGATCGAAATGGCACCGCCGGCACGTGGGTTCGCCGAAGCCCCCGGTGTGAGCGGGCGGTGGTCCATCTACATACGCCGCACTCGTTGCCGCCTCGCCGCGTCCGCGAGCCACACCCGGCAGCACGAGCGCGATCGCCACGGCGAATGTCGCCCCCGCGATCGCGGCCCGCGCCGCCCGGCGCGGCGCGCGCCGGCCCGGCACTATGGAACCTGCGCTCTGCCGAGCGTGTTCTCGTCGGTCCCGAACCAGATCGAGCGCGACGGCTCATGGAAGATCATGTGTCGCACGGTCCCACCGCCGCTCTCGATGTCGGTGATCGAGAAGAAGCGCTCCGTAGCCGGGTCGAACCCGACCATGCGGTTCGGATCGACGCCCGTCTCCACGAACCAGAGCCGGTCGCGATCGTCCACGGTCATGGCGTAGGGGCGCGATTCCGCGCCCGACGGCGCGGCCCACTCCGCAACGGCTCCTGTCTCCGGGTCGAGCCGGCCCAGGTACCCGCGCGCGTAGTCGACGAACCAGACCATCCCGTCCGATGTGAGTGCGATCCGCCGCGTCCGCGCGCCTTCCGCCGGAAGCGTGAACTCGCGCAGCGCCATCGTGTTCGGGTCGATCGTGCCGATCCTGTTCACGCCCAGCTCGTTGAACCACGGGCGGCCGTTCTCGTCGACGACGATGCCGTACGGGCGCGAGCGGGGGGTCGGTATCCTGACGAGTTCCACCTCACCGGTAGACGTGGTGAGCTTGCCGACGTAGCCGCTTCCCTGCGACGTGAACCAGATGTCACCGGCGCCATCGAACACGAGTGTGTGCGGATCGCGCGCGGTTGAATCGGGCATCGGATACTTCGTTATCCTGCCGCTCGCCGGGTCCAGCTTGCCGATGTGCGCTGCGCGGTTACCGGCGTACCAGACACTGCCGTCCGCATCCACGATGAGATTGTGCGGGCCGGCTCCGGAGTCGAGCGCGAAGCGCTCGAAATCGCCGCTCTTCTGGTCGTAGTAGGCCACGTAGTCCGAGCGCTGACCGACGAACCAGACGCGCCCCTGCCCGTCGACATACGGATCGCGCGGACGGCTGTTCTCGTAGGGAACTTCCCACTCAGTGATCGCGATCGTGGACGGCGCGGGCGTGGATTGCGGCGGGGTCTGCCCGAGGAGTAGCGCGGGCGTGGCGATTATGGCGAGGAGTGCCTTCATGCTGCTGCCTCCGATTGAGTTGGTTCGATATCATGACTACGGGGAAGGGGTTGTGACAAGGGGTCAACCGGCAAGCTCGATCAGTTCGGCGTCGGCGCGTCCGTTGCGGATGGTGAGGCGGGCCACGCTGGGACGAAGATCGAATCGGGCAGGGCCGGCACCGCCAGGGTTGATCACGAGCCGCGCGGCCGCGCCCTCGCCGCCGACGCGTACCACCAGCGGACGATGCGTGTGGCCGAACACGATGATGTCCGCCGCGTAGCGCGAGAGCAGACGCTCGGGCGTCGGGCTCCCGAGCTCGTGCCCGTGACTCACGTGCAGCGACAGTCCACCCACCTCGCGCTCAATCCTGTCGACGAGGCCGGGCGACGCCGGCGCGTCCGTGTTGCCGCGCACCGCCGCGACCGGCGCGATGAGCGCGAGTTCGTCCAGTATCTCGCTCCCGCCCACGTCCCCGGCATGCAGGATCAGCTCGACACCGGCGAGTGCGTCGTGCACCGCGGGACGCACGAGTCCATGCGTGTCGGAGATGAGTCCGATGATGTGAGTGACGCGCGGTCCCGCTCCTGCGGGCATCACGGAGGGAGCGACGGAAACGGTCGACGTGCGCGCGCCCGTGCTACCGTCCCTCGTCGCCGTCGGAATCCCCGGCCGCGCCGCTTCCACCCCAGCGTCTGCCGAGCTCGTGGATCACGCCGAGGTGGTCGAGCACCCGCGCCACCACGAAGTCGATGAGTTCCCCCACCTCGGTGGGCCGGTGATAGAAGCCGGGACTCGCGGGCAGCACGACGACGCCCAGCCGCGACAGGCGCAGCAGGTTCTCGAGCTGTATCGGACCCAGCGGCGTTTCCCTCGGCACAATGATCATGGGTCGCCGCTCCTTGAGCGTGACGTCCGCCGCGCGCTCGATGAGCGAACGCGATGCGCCCACCGCTATCGCGGACACCGTGCCCATGGAGCAGGGACAGATCACCATCCCGCGCGTGAGCGCCGAGCCCGATGCGGGTGCCGCGCCCCTGTCGTGGTCGTCGTGCACGGTGATGGCCGCGTCCCACGCGGCCGCGCCAGTGCGCTCCCGGAGATCCGCGATCGACGCGATTCCCGACTCGGTTCGCAGCAGCCGCAGACCGTGATCCGAAACGATGAGCGACACACGCCGCCGCGCGCGCGCGAGTTGCTCCACGAGTCGCACCGCGTATGGCGCGCCCGACGCGCCCGTGATCGCGACGATCGTGGGCGCATCACGCAGGGCATCGTGCGTCACGGCAGCAACCGCCCCGCGAGCACGAACAGGAAGAAGACGATGCTGATGACCCCGTTCATAGTGAAGAATGCCGCGTCGAGCCGCGAGAGTTCGCCGGGGCGAACGAGCGAGTGCTCGTACAGAAGCAGCGCGGCCGCGACGGCAACACCTGCCGCGTACAGCCACCCGGTGCCAGCCGCGAGACCGGCCAGCGCGAGCGCACCCACCGTGACCGAATGCAGCGCTCGCGCGATGTACAGCGCACCCCGCTCGCCGAACGCGGCGGGCACCGAGTGCAGTCCCTCGGCGCGATCGAAGTCGGTGTCCTGCAGCGCATACAGGATGTCGAATCCTCCCACCCATGTCGCCACGGCAATGGCGAGCGCGATGAGCATCCACCAGGGTTCGCTCCATCGCCCGGCGATCGCGAGATAGCCGCCGACCGGTGCGATGGCGAGCGCCGCGCCGAGCACCATGTGCGACCAGCGCGTGAAGCGCTTGCTGAAGCTGTAGAGCAACACCCACGCGAGCGCGAGCGGCGCGAGCGCGAGGCAGAGCGGATTGAGACGCCACGCCGCAATCATGAACGCTGCGCTCGCGATGACGACGGCAACAGTCGCCTCGCGCACACCGATCACGCCGGCCGGGATCTCGCGCTTCGTCGTGCGCGGATTGCGCGCGTCCAGCTCGCGGTCGGCGATCCGGTTGAAGCCCATCGCCGCGAACCGCGCCGCGGTGAACGCCACGACTATCCAGAGCACGGCCTCCGCAGTCACCGGCGCGACGCGACTTGCCAGCGTCGTCCCCACGAGCGCGAAGGGGAGCGCGAACACTGTGTGGGGAAGCTTCACGAAGTTCGCGTAACGCACCAGCGACGAGGCGCCCGCGAACGTCTGCCCCTCGCGCCCGCCGCCGCCACCCCTGGCCCTCACAGTCCGAGCCGGGCCCATTTCGCATCCACGCGGGCCTTCGTCCCCGCATCCATCTCGATGACGGCGGGCCACTCGCGCATGAACCCTTCCTCCGGCCACTTGCGCGTGGCATCGAGGCCCATCTTCGACCCGTATGTGAAGCCGCGGCTGGAATGATCCAGCACGTCCATCGGACCCATGGTGAAGCGCGCGTCACGTTCGGGGTCGATGTTGTTGAGCGCCACCCACCAGGCCTCGCGCGTGTTGCGCACGTTCACATCCCTGTCCACCACTATCAGCACCTTGGCGAGCGACATGAGCCCCTGCCCCCACAGCGCATTCATCACCTTGTAGGCCTGACCCGGATACTGCTTGTCGATCGAGACGAACACGAGATTGTGAAAGATCCCCTCGGCCGGCATGTGGTAGTCGACGATCTCCGGGATCGTGAGCCGGAGCAGCGGGAGGAAGATCCGCTCGGTGGCGTGGCCGAGGTAGAAGTCCTCCATCGGCGGCCGGCCGACGATTGTCGTTGGATACACGGCGTGCTCGCGCATGGTGACCGCGGTGACGTGCACGAGCGGATACAGGTCCGCGAGCGAGTAGAAGCCGGTGTGATCGCCGAACGGACCCTCGGTCACCAGCGGCTCGCTCGGATCTATGTACCCCTCGATCACGAACTCTGCATCGGAGGGCACTTCGAGGTCGCAGGTGAGCGCCTTCGTGAGCGACACCGGGGCCCGGCGGAGGAAGCCGGCGAAGATGAATTCGTCGACGGTGGGCGGGAGCGGCGCGGAGGCCGCGTACATCGATGCCGGATCGCCGCCCACGGCGATACACACCGGCATGGTCTCGCCGCGCTCCGCCATCTCGCGCCAGTGCGCCGCGCCCACCTTGTGCCGCTGCCAGTGCATGGCAAGTTCGCGCGGCCCCAGGAGCTGCACGCGATACATGCCGACGTTGCGGATACCGCGCACGGGATCGCGCGTGATCACCATGGGGAAGGTGATGTACGGCCCGCCATCTTCCGGCCAGCACCTGATGATCGGAAGCCGTCGCAGATCGACTTCATCGCCGCGCCATACAACCTCCCGGCATGCGGGGCTTCCGGAGCGAATGCGCGGCGGGAACTTCGCTACTTCGAGCAGTCGCGGCACGAGCGAGAGCTTCGCGATGATCCCCTCGGGCACGGCGAGATCGAGAAGCTGCGTGATGCGCACGCCGATCTCATCGAGATCGTCCACGCCGAGCGAGAGCGCCATGCGGCGCATTGAGCCGAACAGGTTGATCGCGACCGGGTACGCGGAACGCGAACCGTCGGCGAGCAGCACGTTCTCGAAGAGCAGCGCCTTCCCGCCACCCGGCTGCTTCATCACGCGATCGGCGATCTCGCACAGCTCCAGGTCGACGGACACCGGCTCCGCGATGCGAGCTAGTTCACCCGCGCCGTCGATCGCCTCGATCATCTCCGCGAGAGTGTCGATGGCCACTGTCTTCAGGAGACCGGCTTCTCGCCCACGTGGATGGCCGCGACGCCGAACGTGAGCGTGCGCCAGTGCACGTTGGCAAATCCGGCCGCCGAGAGGCGCAGCGCCAGCTCGTCGCCGATGGGGAAGCGTGCGACGGACTCGGGCAGATAGCGGTACGCCGTGGGATGACCACTTATCAGCTCTCCCACCCGTGGCAGGACGTGATGAAAATAGGCGTGATACACCGCGCGGACGGCGCGCGAGGCGGGGGTGGAAAACTCCAGGATCACGAACCGTGCTCCAGTTTCCAGTACGCGGTGAACCTCGCGCAGCCCCGCGTCGAGGTCGGCCAGATTGCGGATGCCGAAGGCGACGATCGCGCCCGCGGCGGAGCGGTCGGGGAGCGGGAGCCGGAGCGCATCGGCGGCGACAGGAGCAACCTCGCCCGAACCCGCGTGCGAATCGACGTCGCCCTTGCTGCGGCCTGCGCGCAGCATGGGTTCAGCGAAGTCCGCACCGATGACGAGGCCGGCAAAGCCCGCGCGCCGCACGATTGCCGCCGCGACATCCAGCGTCCCGGCGCAGAGATCAACGTAGGTGGCGGCCGGCTTCCGCCGCCACTCCAGCGCCTCGATCGCGCGCGTGCGCCACAGGCGGTCGATGTTGAAGCTCAGGAGATGGTTGAGCAGATCGTAGCGCGGAGCGATGGACGAGAATATCTCGCGCACATACTCCGGTTTCCCGGCCCCGCCCGCGGCCGCCTCCCGCGCGCGCTCCATCTCCTGCAACGTTGCCGACATCGGGGAAAGTTGCCCGCCCCCGCGCGTGCGTGCAAGCGAGGAGCACGCGACGGATCACCCGCTGTACTCGCTGCCCGCCCCCGCGCGCGCGTGCAAGCGCGCGTGCAAGCGCGCGTGCAAGCGCGCGTGCGGATCGCGCACAGGTGCGCGGGCGGGCCCCAATGGTCGTTCGCACTGCTCCTTTGCACTGCGCGTTCGCGCTGGCCCACCCTCGCCGCCGGGACTAGCTTTGGCCCCGGAACGTCCGCGTCGCGCGCCGCTGTCACACCCCCCACCGCCCCATCGCCCCCACCCCCCCCCCCCCCCCCCACCC
>JBOHTO010000030.1:0-35207 GCA_050733695.1 Gemmatimonadaceae bacterium
GGTATGGCAGCGCAAGCGAGTGGCGGATTCCATCGGAGTACAGTTGCGCGCCCAGCCGCTGGGTAACAACGTTGACGACGTAATCCTGGAAGTTCTTCGCAACGCGTGAAACAAGGGCGACGCCGACCGCGGCTGCGAGGAGAAGGCTCACACCGCGGATGAACTCGGCTGTCGTGTATTCGTCGTACCGCATCGCGTAGCGGTCGATCACGTACCGAAAAATCAGCGGATCGAGCAGCGAGAAAATCTGATTGATCGCCGCCAGTACCAGCGCGAGAATGATGAGGCCACGGTACCGCTTCAGGTATTGAAAGAGCAGGCGCATGCTTGACGGGGAAGGACGGTCGCGCTGCAATATAGTTATCCCGTGCGTCCGGCTCCTCTCTCAGTCCGCGGCACGCGATGACTGCATCCGCGCATCCAGCGAGAGTCGATCCTCGTCACGGAATGCGATGAGTACGAGCACGGCCGCGAAGATGATCAGCGAAGGGAAGAACAGCGCATTCGCACCGTCCATGTACCACCCCCACGGGTCCACGATCGAGCGCCATACACCGATCATCGTCACGCCGGTGACGAATGCGAGCAGCGGGTAGACGTAGCGTCTCGCGGCACCGGCCAGCACGAGCAACCCGAGCGCGATCTGCACTGCGCCAAGCAGGGGCATGGCGCTGGGCGCGCTCAGAACGCCGAAGTAGAAGTGCTCCGCCACCGCGACACCGTGCTCCGGATTGACGAACTTGTCGACCGCCCAGACGAGCATGAGAAGCCCCATGGACACACGCAGGAACAGGAGCGTACCGTGTCTGATTGTTGTCATCAGTCGCCTCCGGGAAGGAAGTTTCGTTGAGACGCTCCTGGCTGTATCATGGCCCATCCACCCTTCCGGCGGATGACCAATGTGACCACCCGACGTTCAGTTCCCGGACCCGACGTCCTGTCCCCCTCCCCCGTCCCCCCCCCTCCCCTCCCCCTCCCCCTCCTCCCCCCGATTCCCACAACGCCCGGGCCGGCCGCGCCGGTTCACCGCCGGCGCGTCTTGCCGCTGGTCACCCTGCTGCCGGGGATATCCCTCGCCGTCGGCATCGGTGTGATATCCGTAGCCGTTGCTGCCCTCGAAGCGCGCGTCTTCGGCCATGCGATAGTCGAGGGACTGGTCGTGGCCATCCTCCTCGGCATGCTCTTGCGAACACTCTGGTCTCCACCCGCTCGGATCGAGGCCGGCATCAGCTTCACCGCCAGGGAAATCCTGGAGGTGGCCGTGCTTCTGCTGGGTGCCTCCGTCGACCTCCCACTGCTGCTCAGAGCCGGTCCGTCGCTGGCCGTTGGCATCGTGCTCCTCGTCGTACTCGGGATCACCGCCAGCTTCGTCATTGGCCGAGTGTTCGGGCTGCCCGGCAAACTCGCGATTCTGGTTGCCTGCGGCAACTCCATCTGTGGCAACTCTGCCATAGCGGCGCTGGCGCCGGTGATCAGGGCGGAGAGAGAGCACGTCGCTGCGGCGATCGCGTTCACGGCGATCCTTGGGGTCGCCGTAGTGATCGGACTTCCTCTCCTCATGCATCCGCTGCAGCTCGGCTTCTACCAGTACGGTGTGCTGGCTGGGCTCACCGTGTACGCAGTACCGCAGGTGCTCGCTGCCACGTTGCCGGTGAGCGTTCTCTCGGCGCAGGTGGGAACGCTCGTCAAGCTCGTACGCGTGCTCATGCTCGGACCGGTCGTCCTCTTTTTCGCACTCATGTATCGCGAGGTGCGCACCAGCGCCACGTCCGCTGATGAGCGTCCACGATTCCAGCTCACGCGGTTTGTGCCGTGGTTCATCGTCGGTTTCCTGCTGCTCGCCGCTCTCCGTTCCACTGACCTGATCCCCGCAGCGTGGGTGACGCCAACGCGGACGCTCTCGCGCTGGCTCACGATCGCGGCGATGGCCGCGCTGGGGCTCGGCGTCGACCTCAAGGCGATAGGGAAGGTCGGCGGTCCGGTCATCGCGGCCGTGACGGGATCGCTCATCGTTCTGATCCTGCTCGGCATCTCGCTCATCCGCCTGCTCGGCATTCGCTAGCCTAGCCTGGATACCGCAGTGCAGACCGCACAGTCATGGAACGAGCTGAAACGCGCTCGTGTGATGCGGACGTACGAGCGAAAGGTGCCTGCGATCGGTGGTGAGCAGGCGAACCACGCCAAGCCGCTCGGCGATTGTCACCAGCGATGCATCGACGAAGCCAATGGGAGTATCGGCGTAGATCGCCATGATCTCCGCGATTCTGGCAAGATCCTCCTCCATGAGAGGTTCGAGCGGAAATTCGCCTGACGCGACACTCCGGGCGAATGCTATCTCCGCGCTGGTGCCGATGCATTGTCCGACGAGATGCGTGATCTCGGGCAGGACCGTCACCGGAACGAGGATTTCCTCCCTCGTCTGCGTCCACCATGACCGCACACGCGCGTGCCAGACATCGTCGCGGTCCACCAGCGCGTAGAGTGCGCCGGTATCCACCAGAACCGTCAGCGGTGCGGCTCCTGCCAGAGCAATTCATCCACGTTCTCCGACGTGGTGCGGTTGCCGCTGGCGAACTGACCCACGACACTGGGCAGGGCACGGGCTGATCCGGTTCGGTTCGCGACATACACTGCCAACGCCTCACGGACGACTGCCGCGAAGCTCTTGCCTTCCTTCCGTGCGAGTTGTCTGGCTCGGCGAAGGACGGCCCTGTCGAGAAAGACCGTGGTGCGCTCCATGACATATATATTACATGCCATGTAGTATCGGCGCAACTGGGGGCAGGAGGTGGGCCCTGACTCAAGCCGCTACTGTGGTGTCCAGCGGGGATTCGCGGTGAACAGGCCATCGACGAAACCGATCCGGTGGGCGAGGTAGAGTCCGAAGCCCAGGCTCAGGGCGCCCGACGCCATGCGAAGTCCGCGCTGGAGCGAGGTGAGACGGGAAGCGGCATACGCGGACGGCACCGCGATGGCCAGCGTGACGGCTGCCATTCCGACGATTGTGCCTACTCCGAATACAACGATGTAGAACATGGCCCAGCGCGGATCGTCAATGAGGGGAACAATGAGCAGCGCGGCCGCGGCGGAGCCCGCGAGACCGTGTACGACTCCCACGAACAGTGGGCGCATCTGCGTGAGGCGACCCGGTGCGGACTGCACGTTGAAGATGTTGAGAACGCCCAGCACAACCAGCATGATGGCGACGACGAACTCCATCGAGAGGCCGAGGCGCGCGCTGAAGGAAAGCTTGAAGAGCATGATGGCGCCGCCAACGAGGAGAATCGTGAGCGTGTGACCAACGCCCCAGAGCGCGCCGATGCCGCCTGCCTTCCAGGTCGAGCGCTCGCGACTCACGATCGTGGTCACCGCGACGATGTGGTCCGGGTCCGTCGCGTGACGCATCCCGAGCAGCAGGCTGATGACGAACGTGAAGAGCAGACTCATGGGAGCTTGATACCCGGTCCGAGGACCGCCTGGCCAGAGTCTGAGCCGCCGGATTTGCCGGGACCACTCCGGGTGGTCAACACAGACGAGGCCCCGCGAGATCACCGGGAATCTCGCGCAGGAGTGGGTCGTTGAGGAAGGCCCAGGCAGCAAGACTCAGCCGGCCTCGCGTGTGAGCGCCGGCCTCGCGTGGGGGCGCCGCCCCTCGCGTCGGAGCGCCGGCCTCGCGTGGGAGCGATTCAGCGGGAGCCCGATCTGCGCACCGGTCTGGCTGGTCGATGCCCATCGGCCTGATGGGGGAATGGTAGCCGAGTTGATTGTTGACTCCTGACGCATGGGTCACATAGACTCTCGTCATGAGTAAGACCCGATCTGGCCGCGCGAGCAAGCGCCTTCAGGTGCTGCTCAACGAAACGGAGCTGGCCGAGATCCGGAAGGCGGCGCGGCGCCAGCATATGACGACGGCGGAGTGGGTCCGACAGGCCCTGCGCGCTGCACGCCGCAACATCCGGCGGAGATGTGAAGGAAAACTCGAGGTCGTTCGGGCGGCATCGCGGCATGGGTTCCCGAGCGCGGACATCGAGCAGTTGGTAGCGGAGATCGAGCGGGGATATCGCGGCGGTGAACCGCAGCCATGATCCTGCTGGACTCGAATATCCCGATGTACCTCCGGGCGCCGAGCATCCGCACAAGACAGCGGCGCGGCGCCTCACGCGATGCCATCCATGCCGCCATCACGGAGCGCGAACGAATCGTACGGATCATGAGCTTCGATGGCGGCTTTGACGGTCTTCCGGGAATCACCAGACTGTGGAAGTGACCTGACGGTGTCCGATATCCAGTGCATGTAGTCCGGTGCGTGCAGTACTGTAGACTGTGTCGCTACAGGTACCCGCGCAGTTGCCATCGCCGCTGCTCGCGGCGGCCGCGGAGAGAATCATGGAGAGGTACTCATGAACGACGATGCGCCTTCGAGTACTGACGACACGGCCGGACCTGCCGACCCACCGTCCGCAGCGACGCGAAGCTACGGGATCGCACCGCCGCAATACCGGTTGCCGGATGCGACGCGGCCCGGACAGGTGACGCTCCAGATCGCGGACCTCGACCGCTCACTCTCGTACTACGAGAACGTACTCGGCCTGCGTGTGATCCACCGCTCCGACGAGCGCGCGATGCTCGGCCCGGAGGGCGACGACACGCCACTTGTGGAGCTGCACGAGCGGCCGGGCGCGAATCCCGCACCGCGCCGGGGAGTGCTCGGTCTCTACCATTTCGCCATCCTCGTTCCCGATCGCCAGGCCTTCGGCCGCTTTGTGGCGCACCTGGCCGAACTCGGCATCCGGCCCGGCGCGGCGGACCACCTCGTGAGCGAGGCCCTTTATCTGCACGACCCCGACGGACTGGGCATCGAGGTCTACGCAGACCGGCCGCGGTCGGCCTGGCATCACCAGTGGCGAGAGATCGCGATGGATACCACGCCGCTCGACCTCGCGGACGTTGCGCGAGCCGCGGGTGGGCAACGGTGGACCGGCATGCCGGCGGGCACCGTGATCGGGCATGTACACCTGCACGTCGGCGACCTGGAGTCGGCGGCCGTGTTCTACCATGCTGCGCTCGGCCTGGACAAGACCGTGTGGAGCTATCCCGGCGCGCTCTTCATGTCGGCGGGCGGGTACCACCATCACCTGGGCACGAACACATGGGTCGGTGCCGACGCGCGAGCCCCGGGCGTCGGCGACGCACGTCTCCTGGAATGGCAGCTCGTGCTGCCGCGCGGCAGCGATGCCGAAGCTGCCGCCCGCAACGTCGCAGCGGCTGGTCATGTGGTCACCGCCGCCGCCCACGGGTGGACTGTCGGGGATCCGTGGGGGACACAGCTCCGCATCCGGGGAGAGGACGACGTTGCCGGTGAATCGGAGTAGATGATGCAGGTCCTCATCAGGCCCGAGCTGCTGTACGCCTGGTCCGGTCAGTCGCTCCTCATCGTCGACACTCGGGGCGACTGCGGCGATGAACAGCCGCTCTCCGGTTTCTTCTTCCGGGAAGCGCGACACCTCCGCACGATGCGGCTCGAATTGAACGGCGAGCAGCCGTGGCTGTGCGAGGCGTCAGCGGACGCGCCAGACGCGCTCGCCTTCAGCTACGTATATCCGGAACTCACCGAATTCGGCGGCGGCGGGAGCGGCGAAGCAAAGGGCGAAGTCACCACCGATGCACACGGGATTCCGTACCGCGCACTCGACCTCAGGCTTCGATACGAGCCAGGAATCGCCGAGCTGCGTGCAACGCTCACGATAACGAACCGATCCACGCGCGACATCCAGGTGGATGTCGCGTGGGCGCTCGACGCAGATTTTGCTGACATCCAGGAAGCGCAGGGAGACAAGCGCCAGCAGCAGGCGGATGTCGAGGTCGTGCCTGACGCGCATACGCTGCGTTTTGCGTATCGCCATCCGAAGTTGGCGTACGAAACGTGCGTCGGTGCAACCGGGCCCGGCGAATGGATGCTGGACGCGAACCGGGTGTCCACGCGGCTCCCCCTCGGCTCGCAGGAAAGCGCGGCATGTGTCCTGGTCATCGAGCCGATCGACGGTGAAGGGCCACTGTCGGCAAGCGACGTGGCAGAGCGTGCACGGGTGTGGCATGTCTGGCGCGACGGACTCGCCCGCATCGAGACACCCGGCAATCTCATCGCAGAGGACATCATCCGACGGAACGTGCGCGACTTCGCATCCTTTCCACTACTCGAAGGCGCGCATGACGAGTGGCTCGTGCTGCAGGCAGGTATGCCGGTCTACCCCGCGCTCTTCGGGCGAGATACGCTGACAGCCGGCTGGCAGGCCGCCTGCCTCGATCGTGCCCAGTCGCTGGACGCAAGCCTTACCCGGCTCGGCAGGATGCAGAGCGACCGCGTGAACGACTGGCGGGACGAGGAACCCGGACGCATCCCGTATCAGGTGCGACGCGGTCCGCTCGCGCGCCTCGACCTCAATCCGTACAGTGCCTACTACGCCGATTTCGCGAGTCCGCTCATGTTCATTGTCTCGCTCGGCCACCTCTACTCCTGGGCGGGAGAGAGACAGTGCATCGAGCGCCATTGGGACACGGCGCGCCGCATCATGGAATGGACACGAGAGTACGGTGACCGCGATGGTGACGGCTACCTCGAATACCTCACGAAGTACTCCGAGGGCCCGAAGAATCAGGGTTGGAAGGACAGCGGCCGGGCGATTCTCTACGAAGACGGCAGCACGGTTCCGTCACCGATAGCAACCTGCGAGATCCAGGGTTACTGGTTCGCGGCGCAGCAGCTAATTGCCGTTCTGAGCTGGGTGATGGGAGCGCGTGACGATGCGAAGGAGTATTGGCGGAGTGCGATGGAGCTGAAGGAGCGCTTCAACCGGGACTGGTGGCTGGAAGACCAGGGCATCATCGCGCTGGCGATGGATGCGGAGAAGCGGCTCGTCCACGCGCCGTCCTCGAACGTCGGCCATTGCATCGCATCAGGAATCGTCAACGACGAGCACCTGCCGCGCACAGTCGGCCGACTATTCGCACCCGACATGTTCAGTGGCTGGGGCATCCGCACGCTCTCGTCCGAGCACGCCGCCTACAATCCCATCAGCTACCACCTCGGGAGCGTATGGGCGGTGGAACAGGCGACGACTGCCTTCGGACTGCGACGGTTCGGCTTCGATGCGCGCGCCCTGGAGCTGGCGGGTGCGCTCTTCGATCTCGCCCGGATCTATCCCGACTATCGCATTCCCGAGTGCGTCGGCGGCCATGCGCGTGGGGACCGAGCGACACCGGGCGCGTACCCGCGCGCGAACACGCCACAGCTCTGGAACGCGAGTGCGCTGCCGCTCATCGTCCACACCATTCTCGGTCTGCAGCCCGTCGCACCGCTGAGTCTCCTGGTCGTGGACCCGGTGCTGCCAACATGGCTCCCCGAGGTGATCGTGCGCGACCTGCGGCTCGCCGGTGCGACCGTGACGCTGCGCTTCTGGCGCGATGACAAGGGTGCCTCCCACGGGGAGGTGCTGCACAAGCGGGGAACGTTCCGCCTCGTGCGACAGCCCCCGCCAGAGTCCCTCAGTGCCGGCATTGGCGATCGGTTCAGGGCACTGGCGGACAGCGTGATGCACCACTGATTTTGAACCTGATCGCAAAGACCGCACGGCCCTTTCACCGCCAGCGAAATATCCGCAGTGCTATCGCAAACGGCACCACCAGCCAGACAACCAACACAGCCATCTCTCCGGCGAGCGAGACGAAAGGCGCACCCTGGAGCATCGTGGCGCGCAGCGCGTCGACCGTCGCCGTGAGCGGGAGCGCGCGGATGAACGGTTGAAATACTTCCGGAAAGTTCGCCGACGAAAAGAACACCCCCGAAAATATCCACATCGGAAGCATCACGAGATTCGAGAGCCCCGATACGGCTTCGACCGTGCGCGCGCGCGAGGATACGAGCAGCCCGAGCGCACTGAAGGTCAGCGCAGAGAACAGGCACACGATGGTCAGTGTCACGAGGGAGCCGCGCACCGGCACACCGAACACCAGTGCACCGAACCCGACGAGCACTATGACCTCGGCCACGAGAAAGACGAGGCGTGAGAGCAGGAAGGAGAACAGGTATTCCACGCGCGACATGGGCGTCGCCACGAGCCGCTTGAGCAGCTTCCGGCTCCGCGCCGTGACCACGGAGAACGCGATCGACCAGATGCCGCTGCCCATGATGTTCAGCCCGAGCAGTCCGGGAATGAGGAAGTCGATGTAGCGTGAACCGCGAGCGCTCACGCGTTCCTCGCGTATCGCGATCGGGTCTCGGCGCCCCGCATCGCGTTGCAGTGCCTCGTTCACGAGCAGTCGCGCCGTGCTCGCGTCCGGGCGCGAGGGATCGAACCGGTATTCGGCCGCGCCGGCACCATCGCGTGCGACAACGAGTGCCACCATCCCCGTGCGCAGTGCACGCGCGGCAGTACTGTCATCGGGCAGCAGGTCAACGACCAGCCCGTCCGTCGCGCGCAGCACGCTCGTGGTCTGCGCTGCCTGTGGGGCAGGCGCGAGCACACCGACACGCACCGTTTCCGGCGGGCGGTTCCGGAAGGCGATGCCCAGGCCCGCCGCCAGCAGCAGTGGGAAGCCGAACGTCCAGAACACCGCTTCCGGCTCGCGCGTGAACTCGCGCACGCGTACAAGCGTGAGCTCGAACAGCGCGGGCCGGCTGTGGCCGCCGTCAGCCATCCAGCAGGGCCCGTCCCGTGAGCGCGACGAACACATCCTCGAGCGTGGGCGAGTGCGTGCGCAGCTCCGCAAGCCGGGCGCCGTGGCGTGGAAGCTCGGCGAGCAGCGCGGGGATCGCCTCGTGCGGCGCCGCTACCTGGAGCTTCCATCCGCCGTCCGCGGCGTGGGGCGGCTGTACCGCATCCACGGCTCGAGCCACAGCATCGAGCGCTGCCGGTGTGAGCGCGCCACTCGCGGGGATGCCATCAGCCTTGCCCTCGACGGCGAAGAACACCACCTGCTCGGCACCAAGACTCGCGATCAGTTCGCGCGGTGTCCCGAGCGCGATCGTGCGGCCATGGTCCAGTATCGCCACACGATCGCACAGTCGTTCCGCCTCTTCCATGTAATGTGTGGTGAGTACGATCGTACGGCCCTTCGCCTTGAGCGATCCGACGAGTTCCCAGAGCTGCCGCCGGGATTGCGGATCGAGGCCGGTCGTCGGCTCATCGAGGAAGAAGAGTTCGGGATCGCCTACCAGCGCACAGGCGAGCGCAAGTCGCTGCTTCTGTCCGCCCGAGAGCGAGCCGACGCGCGCGCCGCGCTTCTCACCGAGCTGCACCAGCGCGATGACTTCGTCCACGGCGTGTCCGCGGCGGAAGAAGCTCCGGAACAGCCGCAACGTTTCCTCGACCGTGAGCTTGTCACCGAGCTGCGTCTCCTGGAGCTGGATTCCCAGCCGCTGGCGCAGATCGCGAGCGTCGGTGGCCCAGCGTTGCCCGCAGACGATAACGTCGCCGTTGTCCGGTGCAGTGAGCCCCTCGCAGATCTCGATCGTCGTCGTCTTCCCGGCGCCGTTGGGGCCGAGCAGGCCGAAACATTCACCGGTGCGCACCTCGAGGTCGAGGCCATCGACAGCGATAACGTCGCCATATCCCTTGCGCAGGCCCTGCACGAGGAGCGCAGACGCCGCCCGTGGTGCATCGATCGTGGAAAGAGCGGTCGCCGGCATGGGCCGAAAGCTACGCGGCGCCCTGCTCGTGCGGCAGCGCCCGGCCGATGGACTGGCCGATGCATCGCTGCCTGCAGCTAATCGCGCAGGAAGTACTCGATCGTCGAGACCACCCGCACCGTCTTCACGATCTGACTCTCCTCCGTGATCCCCGCCGCCTGGTCGCGCGGCAGGATCACGAACACGCCCTGATCGGCCCGTCGAATGCCTCCGAGCTCGCTCCGCGAGTCGCGGGCGAACTGTTCAGCCGCTTCGCGTGCTCGCGCCGTGGCTTCGGCGATCATCTCGGGCTTGATCTCACTCAGCCCGGTGAACACGAACGTGGGACCGCGCGATCCGTACTCGGCCCCGGAAGAGAACACGACTCCATCGCTCACCAGCTCGGCGATGCGCTGACTGGCAGCGAGCACGAGCTCCGGGTGGGTGGATCGGACGACGATAGTCTGATTGATGATGTAGCGGGTTCCAATCTGTCCCCTCTGCGCGTACGGGTTCGCGAGTGCGTCGGTGACCGAGAAATCCTGGAGCTGTATCCGGGACGTGTCGATCTGGTGTCGTGCAAGGAACGACCTGATCTTCGCAACGCTGGTCTGAAGCTGCGAATTGGCCGCGGCGAGATCATCGTCGGCGCCAACGACTCTCAGGGGCCAGATCGCGAGGTTCGCGCTGGCTTCACGCTCGGACACTCCCTTCACAGTGACGAAACGATCGGACGCACGGGCGCGGGCGAGCCCGTTGCCTGCCAGGAATCCGGCCAGTGCAATGCCGATCGCAAGGACGATCGTGCCAATCAGATAGCGACCTGGTCTGCCCACTCCTGTCTCCGCGGTTCAGGTAAAGCCGTCCGGAGCGAACAATATATGGCGGTGGTCGCTGGCGAGGCCGGTCACTTGGCGATCACGCGATTCCTGCTGCCGTTTCGCCGCGATCCGGTTACGGCGTGCGCCACTCCGCGCCATCGCCTGCGATGAGCGCGTCCGCTTCGGCGGGCCCCCAATCCCCCGCCGAATAGCCGGCAACGCGCGCAAGCGGGGGCTGCTCGACCGCCGCGATGATCGGGTCCATCACGCGCCACGCTGCCTCGACACCATCGCTGCGCGTGAACAGCGTGGCATCGCCGAGCATGCAGTCGACGAGAAGCGTCTCGTATGCCGTGTGGCTGGACGCTCCGAACCCGCCTGCATAGGTGAAGTTCATGCTCGCGGTGGCCATCCGGAAATCGTGGTCAGGCACCTTCACTTCGAAACAGAGCGAGATGCCCTCGTCCGGCTGGATCCGGAAGGCCAGCACATTCGGCGCGATCTGCTTGCCTCCCGAGAGCGGGAACATGAGGTGGGGCGGCTGCCGGAACCTGATCGCGATCTCGGTCGCACGGCGGGGCATGCGCTTGCCCGAACGCAGGAAGAACGGAACGCCCTGCCAGCGCCAGTTGTCGATCAGCAGTCGCAGCGCGCCGTACGTCGGTGTTCCGGAATTCGACGCCACTTCCTCCTCTTCACGGTAACCCGACACGGGTCTGCCGCCGATCCTGCCGGGGCCGTACTGCCCCGCCACGAGGTTGCGATGCATCTCTCCACCGGGAATGGGGCGGATCGCGGCCATCACCTTGACCTTCTCGCTTCGCACCGCGTCCGCCTGGAATGTCACGGGCGGCTCCATTGCAGTCAGGGCGAGGAGCTGGAGCAGGTGGTTCTGAAACATGTCGCGGAATACGCCCGCATGTTCGTAGTAGCCTGCCCGATGCTCGATTCCCACACTCTCGGCGGCGGTGATCTGGACATGATGTACATGATCCCGGTTCCAGACCGGCTCGAAGATGGAGTTCGCGAAGCGGAACACCAGGAGATTCTGGACCGTCTCCTTTCCCAGGTAGTGGTCGATGCGAAAGATCTGATGCTCCGCGAAGCGCATGTGGATCACCCGATTCAGAATGTCTGCGCTCTCGAGATCGTTTCCGAATGGCTTCTCGATGATGATGCGGACCCACGGTCCATCCTCGTCGCTTTCCCGTCGTGGGGCGAGCCCGCTCTCGGACAGATGCACGAGGGCGGTCTCGTACGCGCCGGGTGGCAGCGCCAGGTAGAACAGCCGCCCGCGCACGGATCCCTGCTCCACTCCCTCACCCGTCGCGTTGCTTGCCTCGACGGCCGAGAGGCGCTCCCGCAACCTGCCGAAGGTGGCCGCATCGGCCAGATCACCGCCGATGTATTCGAGTCGGCGAGCGAAACGGTTCCAGTCGCCGGGGTCCTGCGAGTCGATCGTGCGTGGTCCTTCCAGTGCACTGTGTATCGCATCACGGAACTGATCGTCGCTCATCTTCTCGCGTCCAATACCGATCACGCTGAAGTTCTTCGAGAGCAGGCCATCGCCCATGAGATGGAAGAGCGCCGGCACTAGTTTGCGGCGCGCTAGATCACCACTCGCTCCGAGTATGACCATCGTGCACGGCGTCCCGCGTTCCATCTGCGGCTTCGTACCGGCAGCTTGCTCGGGCACCTCGAGCGGAATGGAAAGCGCTTCGGTCATGACGACTTCACTGCGTGACCACCGAATTCGTGGCGCAGCGCGGCAATCACCTTGGCGGAGAACGACTCTTCCTGGCGCGACCGGAAGCGGGCCAGCAGTGAGAGCGTGATGACGGGTGCCGGAACATTGAGATCGATCGCTTCCTTGACCATCCAGCGACCCTCGCCGGAATCCTCGACGTATCCCCTGATGCTCTCGAGCTTCGCATCGCCGGCAAAGGCGTGCTCGGCGAGCTCGTTCAGCCAGGAGCGAACCACGCTGCCGTGATTCCACACAGCGGCGATCTGTTGCAGGTCGAGTTCGAAGTCCGAGGCGTGGTGCAGGATCTGGTATCCCTCCCCGTATGCCTGAAGCATACCGTACTCGATTCCGTTGTGGACCATCTTCACGTAGTGTCCCGCGCCGCTCGGCCCCACGTGCGCATATCCATTCTCCGGGGCGAGCGTCGTGAACGCCGGCTCGCAGCGCGCAACCGCATCGTCGGATCCTCCCACCATCAGGCAGTATCCGTTCTCGAGCCCCCAGATACCACCGCTCGTCCCCGAATCCACGAGCTCGATTCCACGCTCGCGAAGCTGTCGCCCGCGGCGCATGGTATCGTGGAAGTTCGAGTTGCCACCGTCGACGATGATGTCGCCGGCCGCCAGGTACTCGCCCAGCTCAGCGATCGTGTCGTCGACCGGAGAACCGGCCGGCACCATCATCCAGACCACGCGCGGCTTCGGGAGCCGTGAGCAGAGCTCGACGACATCCCGCGTGCCCTCCGCGCCGAGCGCTACGAGCTCGGTGGTTGCTTCAGGGTTGCGGTCGTATACCACCAGCTCGTGGCCACCGCCCAGCAGCCGCCTGACCATGTTCCCGCCCATTCTTCCCAGCCCGATCATCGCGAGTCTCATCATCTGTCTCCCCGTTCAGTGGTGATCCCCAACGCGGCCAGATCGGCGGTGAGCAGATCGGCACTCGTGTACAGGATCGTGTGCATGCCGAGGATGCGCGCCGGCGGCAGGTTCTGATCGCGATCATCGATGAACACCGACTGCTCCGGGTATGCCTGGCACATCGTCAGCGCCAGTTCGTAGATGCGCCGCGAGGGTTTGCTGACGCCCGCCCAGCATGAACTGAAGAACGTCGAGAAGATGTTGCGCAGGCCGAAATGTCGTATCCGATGCACGTTGAGCTCCGCCGATTCGTTGTTGATCGTCATGAGCCGGTAGCGTCCGGTATCCGCGAGCGCGCGCGCGATGGCGATCGTTTCCGGGAACGGCTGGCTCTGCTCCAGCATGAATTGCCTGAACTCGTCGCGCGAAAAGGAGCGTGGCGTGTCGAACACGGTGACGTCGAGATACTCGTCCAGACTCATGCGCCCGACCTCCAGCGTGCCAACCGCTTCCTGATGCCGCTGCTCGAAGTCCCTTGCATCGAGATCGAAGCGTTCCACGGCCAGCGCGCGCTGTCCGGTATCCCACCCTCCGGTGCCGAGTACACCGCCGATATCGAAGAAGATGTGCGTGACGTTCACGGCGCGATGGTCATGGGCCCTGCACACATGCTGTCGGTCTACCGTGCGAGGATGAGAGTGTTCTGCATCGATGGGAACGGCTTGCACGATCGGCGCCAGCGGCGGGAGATCGCTGACCCTTCATGTGCAATCACGGCGGAGCTCCCGGGCGGCGGCATCGTCGATGAGCCATGTGCCGCCCAGCGCGAGCTGGACAGGAAGATCGTCGGGAACGTACGGACCTTCGAGCGCTCGCGCGATGATGGTGGCCTTGCCGGCCCCGGCGACGAGGACAATCACCGTCTCCGCCGCATCGATCACCGGTGGAGTGATCGTGAGCCGTTCGATCACCGGCCCGGGACCCGTGACCGGCACCACGCGTCGCTCACGTTCGGCGAGTGCGGGTGAGTGGGGGAAGAGCGAAGCGGTGTGCCCGTCCTCTCCCATGCCGAGGACAAGAAGATCGAGTTGCGCTGGGAGCAGCCGTTCATAGTCCCGCGCGGCGGCGTCCCTGTCCGCGCGTTCGCCCTCCATTCGATGAATCGATGAGCAGGGAATCGGAACCTGTCGCAGAAGCGCCTCGTTCACCATGCGATAGTTGCTCTGCTCATCGCCGGGCGGGACGCAGCGCTCATCGCCGAAGTAGATCGCGATTCGACCCCAGTCCACTCGTGCGGCAAGCGGCGGTCGGGCCAGGCACTCGTACACGGGCCGCGGAGTTGATCCCCCCGCGAGTGCTGCCGCGCAGTGCCCGTGATGCCGGACGCTGTCTTCGATGACGTCGACGATCAGCGCGGCTGCGGCATCGGGAAACGATTCCGGGTCAGGCTGGATGATCCGGCGCGGTTCCGGGATTTGTCGATCCATGCTCATGCGTCGGGCCACGACCGATTCATGCGTGATTGCCTGAGGATGCACGTGTACTCCTTCGTCTGCAATCGCCATTCTCGTCGGGCGAGCGCTAGATTCCGGCGGTCTGATACACACGCCCCTACCACGACCCTTGAATCTCGCATCGTCTCGACGCCTCCGGACTGCCTGCCACACGCATGACCGACGGTAGCCACCCACCGGACACGGTTGCTCCTCCGATCACTGCCGCAACCGGGCCGCGCGTCGCAAGGCCGGGGCGAGCTGCGCAGCGCTACGATCGCTCGATAATCGAGGGGCCGCTGTTGCCGGCGGTATGGAAGATTGCCTGGCCGACCATGCTGCAGAACGTGATCGGCGGCATGCAGGGAATCGTCGATCATATCATGGTGGGCCATTACGTCGGTTTCATGGCAAACGCGGCGATCGGCGTGAGCTGGCAGATATTCCTCGTCGTGATCGTCTTCATCTCCTCGCTTTTCACGGGCATGAGCGTGCTCGTCGCGCGCTTTGCCGGCGCCGGCGACGCCGAGAAGGTCGACCGCACGGTGTATCAGGCATTCCTCACGGCCGTCGGACTCTCGTTCGGCGTTTTTGCACCACTCGGATTCTTCCTGGCGCCATCACTCCTCGATCTGGTGAATGCTGCGCCTGACGTTCAGGCGGAAGCGTTGCCGTATCTGCGAATCATGTTCGTGTTCAGCGGTGGCATGCTGATCTTCTTCATGCTCGGCGGCGCTCTTCGCTCGGCGGGCGATGCGCGGACTCCGCTCCGTCTGGGTATCACCGTGACCGTTCTGAACATCGCGCTCAACGTGATCCTGATCCGCGGGCTGGGACCCATCCCCGCGCTTGGCACGGCGGGCGCAGCGTGGGGCACGGTGATCGCGTCGGGCATGGTCGCCATGTACGCGCTGTACCGGCTCTGGCGCCGCACATGGATCGTCGGCTTCCCGCATGGCGGGGCACTCGGGCCGGACTGGGGCATCATCCGTGCGCTGTTCCGCTTCGGGCTGCCCACCGGGATCCAGGGGATCGCGATGAACGTCGGAGGCGTGCTGCTCCTGGCGTTCGTCGGCTCGCTCGCGCAGAGCGCTGCGGCGCAGGCGGCATATGCCGTCTCGTACACTCAGCTCTTCTCGCTCATCACATGGACGACGGTGGGCCTGATGGGTGCTGCCGCCGCCGTTGCAGGCCAGAATCTCGGAGCGGGCAGGGCAGACAGGGCCAACGAGGCCGTCCATGTCGCCGCCCGCATTGGCGTTGTGACCGCGGTCGCCATTGGTGCGCTCTTTCTCTTCATTCCGCGCCAGCTTCTCGCCGTCTTTGGCATGGACGAGCCGGCCGCGGTCGAGCTTGGTGTCCAGCTTCTGCGGGTACTCAGCGTGTCGGGACTGTTCATCGCCGTCGCGCTCACGTACACCGGCGGACTGCAGGGCACTGGCGATACGAAGAGCCCGCTCTACATCTCCATTCTCTCGCAGATAGTCGTGCCGCTGGGCATATGCCTCTTCATCCAGCAGACGTCAACCCTCGATCCCCTCGATATCTGGCTCGCGATCCTCATCGGTCACGCCGTACGGTGCGTGTTGAGCGTGCTGCGCTTCAATCAGGGAAAGTGGCGCAGCATCGCGGTGGACATCGGGCATTGAACACATCGGATACGCTCGTTCGCACATGAAGGATTCCGACAGTGTCGAATGGAGTATCGATGCCGGCGGCCGACACACCACGGCCGTTCTCGAGCGCGCAACCTCGGGAAGCTCCGGCGCGGTTTTCGTGTGCGCGCACGGCGCGGGCGGCCACATGGCGGATCGGGGTATGCTCCGGCTCACAGAAACACTCCGCTCAGCGGGACTGGACGTCGTCCGTTTCAATTTCTTCTACCGCGAGAGGGGATCGAAGCGACCCGACCCGATGCCGCTGCTTCAGGAATGCGTCGCAGCCGTTGTGGCGCGCACGCGCCATGAGATGGAGCCGCGCGTTCTCATCATGGGCGGCAGGTCAATGGGAGGACGAGCGGCATCGATGCTTGCCGCCCGTGGCCACGCGTGCGACGGCCTCCTTCTCTTCGCGTATCCGCTGCATCCTGCCGGCAAGCCCGATCGGCTTCGCAGCGCACACCTCCCGGCAATCGCTGTTCCGGTCCTGTGCTTCAATGGCACGCGCGACGCCCTGTGCCGGCGAGACCTCATGGACAACGTGCTGTCGGCCGTGACGACGCGCTGGGATATGCACTGGCTCGAGGGAGCGGACCATGGTTTCCATGTGCTCAGGTCGTCAGGGACCAGCGATGCCGAGCTTCTCGACGAAGTTGGAGATGTCAGCCAGCGCTGGGTTGCCGGCCTGGCATGACGGGGGACACGCGATCACGAAGGCCGAAGTCGAGGCAGCCCGAGGCTGGATCGCAGTGAAGCTGATCGGGGGATAGGGGGCGCACTGCGCCAGGGCCATGCTCGTGTACTACTTCGAAATAATCGGGACGGCCGTATTCGCCATTACGGGGGTACTCAGCGTCACGCGTCGCGGGCTCGATGTGTTCGGCGCACTCGTGCTGGGCATGGTCACGGCACTTGGGGGGGGAACCGTCCGTGATCTGATGATCGGCGCGCCGATCTTCTGGATGGCAGACTTCAACTACGTCTGGGCCGCGACGGCAGGCGCGCTCGCCGCATTCTGGATCGGGCACTTCTTCCGCAGCGGCTTTCGCACCCTCCTCTATCTCGACGGACTCGGGGCCGCGCTCTTCGCAGTCTCGGCGGCGAACAAGGTGTTGCTGCTGCAACTCGCGGGACCAATCGCCGTGATCATGGGTGTACTCACCGGAATTGGCGGCGGTCTCATACGCGATGTGCTGGCGGGTCGCCCGACGCTGCTCGTGTCGCGCGACATCTACGCGACGCCCATCCTGCTCGGTTGCGTTATTTTCGTAGCGCTGCGGTATATGGCACCCGATTTCGCCTACGCGGGGATCGTCGGTTTCGGTGTGATCTTCGGCCTTCGCGCGTGCGCCATTCACTGGCACCTGGAGATGCCTGCGTGGTTGACGCAGCGGCAGGACCCGCCGGAGTAGGGTCAGTGCGAACGACGAGCGGCGCACTCGGGTGGGGGCGCATGATCTTCGTCGACCTCTGATGCATGCTCGAGCCGCTCCTGCTCGAGCCGGTCCTGCGACTCTCCGGTCCGCGACTCTCCGGTCCGCGACTCTCCGCTCCTGCTCGAGCCGCCCCTGCTCGACCCGCCCCTGCGACTCTCTACGTGGCGGCCGCCGGCCCGACCTCTCCCCCGTACAGCGGCGCCAGCCGCGCGTGAGCGGCGAATACCTCCTCGGCAAGCGGCAGAACGGCATGCTGCGGCAGCGTGGCGAGGCAGGCGTCGATGCGCTCGGCAGATGCCTCGAGGGTGCGCGCCGGGATCTTTCCGCTCCGGCGGCCGTCGGCTATATGATCCGCTATCCGGAGCGCGCGGCGCGTGTCCGTCGCGTACGCGCAGATGTCGATCAGATCAGTGCCCGCGTTCACGATCCGGACGGCCGTCTCCGGCTGGTCGAACGACTGCGATACTGCGCGCATGCCTATGTCGTCGGTGACCACCACGCCATCGAAACCCAGCTCATTGCGCAGGAGCCCTGTCACGATCGGCCTCGAGAGAGTCGACGGAACTCCCGGGTCGAGCGCGGGGAAGACGACGTGGGCAGTCATCACCAGGCGCACACCCGCGTCGACCACGGCACGGAACGGAGCCAACTCGCGAACCCGCAGTCCGTCGAGATCCTGATCGACGACTGGCAGCTCATGGTGCGAGTCCACGGACGTGTCACCGTGTCCCGGGAAATGCTTCGGACACGCGGCGATGCCCTCGGCTTCGACCGCAGTGACGAAGGCGAGTGCGGCCTTAGTGACCGCCTTGGGCGTCGTGCCGAACGCCCGCGCACCAATGACGGGATTCGCCGGATTCGAATGGACATCGACGACCGGCGCGAATGTGACGTTGACGCCGAGTGAGCGGAGCTCCACACCCATTGCCTGCCCCACGGCACCGGCGTGCGGCGCCCAGTCGCGAGCGTAGGAGTAATTTGTGACAGGGGCCGGCGCTCGCTGCACGCGCCCGCCTTCATGATCGATACCGACGAGCAGCCGGTCCCGACCCACGCACGCGCGCACGTCGTCCAGCAGACGGCGGTACGTCCCGAGCCACACGTCATACGGCGCATCGTGCCGGAAGTTGTTGCGGAAGAGGATCACGCCGGCGGGTCGGAGCGCAGCGAGGAGCCACTTGTCGTGGTCGGTGAGCCCCGGCGATGGCTGGAGTCCCACAACGAAGTGGTGTCCGAATGGGTGACCGTCGCCTGTGCGACGGGCACTCTGGACGTGGGCGGCGGCGGGCAGAGGCATTACGCGGAATCTAGCCGAGCGGGCGATGCCTCAAGGCGCACGTCCGGCGACCTGTTCTCGCCCCCGGACTCAGGGCGACTGTACGAGCCCGATGCTGTTGCCATCGGCATCCCTGACAGAGGCGATGAGCTTGCCCCCGCCGACGTCCTTGACCGCCTGCTGCACCTCTGCGCCGGAGTCCAGAAGCTGCTTCAGGGTCTTCCTGATGTCGTCGACATGCCAGTAACCGACAGGCCCCGTCATCCCCTGACTGTGGCCGTGCGGGTCCAGACCTACTTCCTGGCGTCCGACACTGAAGCCCACGTAGTAGCTCTCATCCATTGAGGGCTCCACACCCAGCAGCCTGCCGTAAAGCGTCTTCGCGCGAGCGAGGTCCTTGACGGGATAGATGAACGTTCTGATACCTGACGTCATGACGCACTCCTGTAGTCGCTGTGCACCTTTGGACTGAACCGGGCGGCGATGCTGGTGCACGTGTCACATCGGCCGGATTATTCTCGTCAATGCCATGACGGACCGCGACGGAGGAATGTGACGGATGCACGAACAGGCGTGGCTCGCCGAGCGATTCGAGGAGCAGCGGGCGCATCTCCGGGCCGTGGCCTACCGGATGCTCGGCTCACCGGGCGAAGCGGACGACGCCGTCCAGGAAGCATGGCTTCGGCTCAGTCGCTCCGACGTCGGTGGCATCGATAACCTGAGTGGGTGGCTGACGACCGTGGTCGGTCGCGTGTGCCTGGACATTCTTCGTTCACGTGATTCACGGCGCGAGGAATCCCTTGACGCGCACGCGTCCGAACTGACCGTGACGCGCGGGGAAGGGAGAGACCCCGAACACGAAGCGCTGATAGCCGACTCGGTCGGTCTCGCTCTGCTCGTGGTACTCGAAACGCTGGCTCCGGCCGAACGGGTCGCGTTCGTGCTGCATGACATGTTCGCCGTGCCCTTCGACGAGATCGCCACCATCGTGGGGCGCACCCCGACCGCAGCAAGGCAGCTCGCCAGTCGCGCGCGCCGCCGGGTACAGGGATCGCCCGCGACTCCGGATGCCGATCGCACCCGCCACCGGCAGATCGTCGACGCCTTCCTCGCCGCCTCGCGCGATGGCGACTTCGACGCACTTCTCGCAGTGCTCGACCCGGACGTGATGCTCCGAGCCGACAGTGTGGCCGTACTTGCGGGCGCATCGAGCGAGGTCCGCGGCGCAAGGGCCGTGGCCGGGACTTTCAAGGGGCGTGCCCGGTTCGCACAACTGGCGCTCGTAGGTGGAGCCGTGGGGGCGGTGTGGGCTCCCGGCGGACAGCCACGCGTCGTATTTGGCTTCACGATCACGCGCGGTAGGATCGTCGCAATCGAGATACTCGCCGACCCCGTGCGCCTCCGCCAGCTCGACGTGGCAGTCATTGATCTCTGACGGGTCAATCCGCGCCCAGCGCCTTTCGCGTTCCCGCTCCCATGCTCTTGTGCGAAAGATCAGATGCGTGAAGATTCGCGTCCTTGAAGCCCACGCGGAACGAAATGCCCAAGAGGTATCTGGCCATGCATCGCCTCGCAACTCTCACGGTCTCGGCTGTCTTTGCGGCTTCGCCCGTGCTCGCCCAGCACGATCACGCCATCGCCGGGCAGGCGTTGGGTGCGGTCTCCTTCCCGACATCGTGCGCCAGCGCAGTGCAGCCGCGGATCGACCGCGCCGTCGCCATGCTTCACTCCTTCTGGTTCGACGAAGCACACAACATGTTCGTGGAGATCGCTGCGGAAGACTCGACGTGTGCAATGGCCCATTGGGGCATCGCGATGACTGCGTGGGGAAACCCATTCGTGCGGCAGCCGATAGCCGCCGAACAGCAGCGGGTCGGGCTCGCAGCCGCGGAGCACGCGATCTCGCTCGCTGGGCGAGCATCGCACCGGGAGCGAATGTACATCGAGGCCGCGGCCGTCCTCTGGCGCGATGCCGCACAGCTCGATCACCTCGCGCGACTCGGGCGGCACGAGAGCGCGATGAAATCACTCAACGATGCGCATCCCGACGATTCTGAAGCCGCGATCTTCCATGCCCGCGCCATCATCGCCAACGCGCCACCAACAGACCTCGACTCTCGTCGCCAGCTTCACGCCGCAGCGATTCTCGAGCCGCTCTTCGCGATGCAGCCCGATCATCCCGGTCTGGCGCATTACGTCATTCACGCCTTCGATTCGCCCAGGCTCGCGAGCCATGGCCTTGAGGCCGCGAGGCGCTACGCGTCGATCGCGCCCGCGGCCCCGCACGCGCTGCACATGCCCTCGCACATCTTCACGCGACTCGGCTACTGGGATGAATCGATCGAGACGAATCGCAGGTCCGCGGCCGCCGAGCCGGATTCCAACGCCGCAGTTCATCCCAACGACTACATGGTGTACGCGTATCTCCAGCAAGGGCGCGACGCCGAGGCGTGGAAAGTCATCGCGCGGACACGTGGGACGGTGGATCGATTCTACGGCGCGGTCCTCGGTTACAACGCCGTCGCCATGCAGGCGCGTTATGCACTCGAGCGCTCGGCGTGGCGCGAGGCGGCGATGCTGGCCGTACCGGGTGGGTCGGCTCCCTTCATCGAGGCCGTCGCCCGCTTTGCCCGCGCGATAGGGGCGGCACGCAGTGCAGACGTGGCCTCCGCCGGTGTCGAGGTCGCGGCGCTGGCCACGCTCCGCGATACACTGAAGGCGCGCAACGACGGCTACTGGGCGACGATCGTCGAAGCTCAGCGGCTGGCGGCTGCGGCGTGGATTGCGCGCGCCCAGGGGCGGGTCGAGGACGCCGTGCGCCTCGCGCGTGAGGGTGCGGACCTGGAGGAGACCGTGGAGAAGCATCCGGTGACGCCGGGTCCGCTACTGCCGGCGCGCGAGCTCGAGGGGGACCTCTTGCTGGAGTTGGGCCGCTCGAACGATGCGATGCTGGCGTTCGAAGCCACGCTCGCCCGTGAGCCGGGTCGCGCGCGGGCCTTGTTCGGGATCGCCCGCGCGGCAGAGAAAGCTGGGAACGCTGCCGTCGCCCGCGCCCGCTATATCGAGCTCCTGGATCTGATGCGCCGGGCAGATTCATCGCGCGTCGAGGTGCGAGTGGCGCGCGAATATCTGGACCGATAGTGGCAGTCGAGTACCAGCCTAGAACTCGATCTGCGCCCCGAGCTCCACCACTCGATTCGGCGGCAAGCCGAAGAACTGCGTCGCCGGCTGCGCGTTCCGCGACATGAAGATGAACAGCACGTCCCGCCAGCGCGCCATCTTCGCCGGACCGCGCGAGAGGTAATCGGAAACTGTCCGGGTCGGAATCCGAGGCGCGGCGCCGGTCATGCTCGATGCCTCCGGGGCGCTCCATCTCACCTCTGGGTTGCTGCGCGTATCTTCCTGTCCGCGATCATCGGCGATCACCGGCAATCACCGGCGACATTGCCGGCAGAGCCCGGCGGGGAGCGCTCCCCGAATCCGGGGACTACCGGCAACATTAACAGGTCAGGGCATCGCGCGATATCGGAGCCATGAAAGACGCTACGTACATGGCTACCACCCGCGGGAGCAGGAGCGTCTGCGGGATCAGGCCGGAACGCTGGTCGACCTGCTGCACTCCGCCACCGCCTATTCACGCGGAAGCACCGTCCTCGAGGTCGGGTGCGGCCTTGGCGCCCGGACGCTCACTCTGGCGCGACGAAGCCCCGGCGCCCGGTTCACGTCGATCGATGTATCGGCGGACTCGATCGCACGGTCATCGGCGACGTGAGGCACGGGCAGTCCGGGAGGGGCTCCCGAGCTTTCCTGTACCTCGTGATACGTACGTAACGCGCGAGAGCCCGGCCCGATGCGTCCAGTGCAGGTGTCTGCCCCGTGCATTCGCCGGATTCGGCCGATAGCTTTTGGGCGATGAGTTCGTCCCGCCACCGTGTGCCACCCGGGCACTCCCTTCCTGTCGATGCGGGTCGCGAAGTCGCCGACGCGGTGGCGCAATATCGCAATGGCGGCGACATCGCCGACCTCGTTGCGCACCTGGAGAGCGTTGCCAGTCGAACACCGGCCGCGGCGCTGGTAGAGGCGGCAGAGCCGCACCGCGATCTGCCCGAGGTCACCGGACCGCTGTACGAGAGAATCGTTGCTGAGCGCCCGAGCGATGCGCGTGCTCTCGTCACGCTTGCCAGCGCCTACTGGCTTTCGGGGCGCGGCCCGGATGTCGTTGGCGCGCTCGCTGCGCGGGCGCTCGAGTCCGATCCGGCGAATCGCGCGGCGTGGCACCTCTGGGCCCTCACGGAGTCCGATCCGCGTGCCCGCACGACACGCTGGCGCCACGTCGTGGAACGGTTCGGCGATGACGAACTGGCGCGCGCCAACCTCGCGGACAACGCGGCAGCGCTCGCCGGCGCGGAGCACGACGGGGACGCGCTCGCGCTCGCCATCGAGCAGTACACCGCGTTGCGCGAGACAGCGCGCCACCCGGCGCAGCGCGATTCGCTCGATGCCGCGCTGCGAACTCTACGGGAGTGGAAGTTGTAGGCCGCTGGCTACGGGTGACCGACGCTTGTTGCTTCCGTCAGAGTGATATGATGCTGGCACTGGTGGCGATGCGGCGGACGGTGGCCGTCACGTCGTGGATATCGAACGGCTTTCGGATGAGAATGCAGCCAGCGCTTGCGATGGCGACCTCGGCCTCGATCGTGATGTCGCCCGTCATGAAGATCGTCCGGTTTCCGAGCTGCGGCTTGTGCGAAACGACCAGATTGAACAGCGTCAGCCCGCTCATGTCCGACAGCCGCAGGTCGAGCAGGAGCACATCGAACTCCTGTTCCATGACGAGGCGAAAGGCATCGTCGCCCGACATGGTGATGACCGCGTCGATCTTCGCCCGGCGCATCACGAGGTCGAGCGCGCCGACGATCGCCGTTTCATCGTCCACGATGAGCACACGCAGCCGGCGTTCGCCCGGTGATTCCGTTTCTCTCTCTGTCATCCGGTGCTCCCGGGCTGCCAGCGAGGCAACTGCGCTCGCGGCGTTCCATCGTGATTCATTCGTGGCTCTTTCGTGGTCGCCGCGCCGGCTGTGTGCAGACGTACCGGACGAGTACTCCGAGCATTGCCTCGGCGCTGCCCTGCCTGCGCCACTGCCGTGTGCCGAGACCGGTCATCGCCCGCATGTGCCTTCCCAGGATGCGCGGATACGGGTAGCCGAGCTTCGTGGCTGCGGTTTCGAGAGTGCACTTCGGATCCAACATGTACGAGTAGGCACAGAGGACGCGCGCTCCGGCGAGCAGGCGTCTCGGCGTTGCGAGTCCTGCCGCTTCGCACTGGCGGTAGAGATGGCGCCTGTCGACTCCGGCCGCCGCGGCGAGATCCTCGGCAGATCGGAACTCCCGCGGGAAGGTGACGAGGCGGCGGATTGCCAGCCCGGTGCCCACCGGCAATGCAGCGAGCCGTTGCGAGATGCGCTCGAGGAAAGAGTCGCAGAGGACATATCCCGGCATCCGTTCCAGCAGGTCGCGGAAGCGTTCCGCCTCGTCGTCGAAGCGGTGGAGCACCACCTGCCGGGCGCCGAAGCGCGCAAGATCGACGATCCCTTCGAGGGATCCCGGGTGAAGCGAGGTGTAGAGGACGACCGGCGTTGCCGGGTGGCGCTGAAGCAGGGTCCGTATCTCGGCTCGGCCCACGGAGCCACCCGTCTCCGGGTCCAGGACAACTGCCCCGAATGACAGGTTGCTGACGGCGCACTGGAGGGAGACCCAGTCGTCCGCGACTATGAGGGTGTGGCTGCCCTCCAGAACGAACTGGAGGTGCGTCAGGAGAAGCGGGGGCAGATGGGCGACTACGTCCACGGGCGACCGACGGGGGCTGTTGACGAGGCGCTGACGGGAGGGCTGACGAACCGGATGTCATAATAATGCCCTCAGATGTCACAAAATGCACATGTTCGGGTTCCATTGCCAGCCTGATTTTTCTGGTGAGGCAGTGCCATTCCCGCAAACCCTTCTCTCCCGAGGTCTCATCATGATCCGCCGCAAGCTCTCCATCGTCGCCTTTGTCGTCGCCATCTTCGCTCTCTCCGCCTGCGCCGACGCGACCGCGCCGAGCTCGGATGTGTGTCAGATCGTCGCCGGGTCAAGCACCTGCTGAACCTCCAAGGAGGGTTCTTGGTGTCCTTCGGGGTCACGGGCTGCCACCCGTGACCCCTTTCACTTGTGTCTACCCGACTTCTGCCAGCGCCCGCATGTCACTCAGCGCTATCGCCACCTGTTTGACGGACTCGGCCGGCGCGCAGGATTCCACGCGTGATTGCACCCGATGGTCCTTGAGAGCCGACAATGCAGCCTCAGCGTCAAACAAGAGCTGATTGAATTGGTAATGAGTCGCGATGCCCACTGCAGTATTCAACTCGTGGCGTGCCTGGTCTATTCGGCCGAACGCAGTGTAACCCTTCCCAAGAAACAGGTGATAGCCCGCCTTCAGGGCGGGTGGAAGCTCAACGTTCACCAGGTCGTGCCTGCGACGGTCGAACTCGAGTTCGCAATGATCCATTACCGCCAGTTCCAGCAGATTGAGCATCGCGATCCAGCGTATATCCTGTTGGGCTGCACGTCGGGCGATAATCATGTGCGCATCGCGTGCTGCGCTTAGCACGCCAAGTTCTGCGAACGATGCTGCGATATCCAGGAGAATACGGTGGCGCTCCCGATCTTCTCGCGTGCCAACGTAAGCCTCGTACGCCGTCCGGATCGCCAGCTCATAGTCACCACGCAGATGTGCCACTGCCGCCCGATCATGCAGCGCGATCGCCCGCACACCGCCGAGCTTGCGCCGCTCGGCTGTCCGGATCGTCGCATCCAGGATCTTCTCGGCCCGCGGCAGATTCCCACGCTCGATCGCGAGCTTCGCGTCCGCCACGCGCGCACGCAGAACCCTGCTCATGTCCCTGATTCGCGTCGCGACCTCCTCGGCGCGACCGTACGCCTCCGCCGCGCTGTCGATCTGGCCGAGCACGCGGTAGCAGTAACCCATCCGCATGCTCGCCTCGATGATCAGCTCCGCGTCCCTGCGCGCGTGCGCGTGCTCCACGACCGTCCCGTACACATCGGCCGCGAGCGGCCAGCGAGCCTGGAAGTCCAGCAGCCGCGCGTACGCCATAACCGACGACCCCACCGGACCCAACACGGCGGGAGACGTCGCCTTCATCGCATCCACGGCCGCCGTCAGAATCCGGCGCTCCGGCCTGGTCACCGGGATCTGCCCGATCTCCTGCATGGCCGCTTTCATCGGCCAGCAGTTCGCAGCAAGCTCCTCGGCCCCGCGGTCCATCCAGCTGTCGAGCAGGCGAAGCACCACCACGCCGGCCGCGACCGCACGCCACTCGTCCCCCGTCTCGCTCCCCTCGGGGAAGTCTGCTAGCGCCTCGAAAAATGCCAGATGCCGTATCCCGCAACGAATTGGCAGCACCGCTCTCTCCTCGCCGTCGGATTGAAGGTCGACAATCCCCGTCTGATGACTTCGCCCACCATGACTAATCTCGCGCTCGTGGAGACGCGGCGAAAGGTCCAGTTTGTGACATCTGAGGGCATTATTATGACATCCGGTTGCGCTCACCGCGTCAGGAGCGCCTCAACTCCTCGGGAGGGGGGCCGCGGACGTATTGTTCGCACGAACGCAAGAATGTTCGATCACGGCGTCGCCGCTGCCGTACCACCTGTCTCAACCGCCCTGCCTTCCAGGGACGACCCCACTGACCCAGCCGTGACCGCTCGCCTTCTGCCAGGCCCCACCACTCCGCCCGCAACGATGTCGGGATACCCATCCGAGACGTATCGATTCCCCCGCCGGTCGAGCTGATCGAGCTGCTCCACCAGCGCATTCTCGACCACCTGAATCCGCTCCAGCCGCAGCGGGTCGAACGCCGAATCGTGGGGGCTAGGCACCGGATAACCGCTTACCAGAAGGATCGCGTCGAACTCGTAGCGGATCGTGTCCCCCGAACGGCGGTTCACCCACTCGCCCTTCCGTGCGAGTTCGCGGTTCGCGGGCCAGATGCCCAACGGGAGCGCGATTGTGCGCACGGCGTAACCGGGCACCGCGGAATCGATGGCAAGGTTCAACCGGGCAATCTGCTCCTGCACAACAGCAGCCGGATACTTGCCGAGGTTGGCGTGCCAGAGCGTGTGGTTGCACAGCTCGAATCCAAGCGTCGCGAGATGCTCGACCTTCTGAAGCCGCCACGCCGTCTTCTGTCCCTCGATGCCCCTGTCACCGAAGAACGATCGCCCCGCGTCCGCTCCCGAGAGCGCGCAGAACACGGCGCGGTTGCGCCACTCCGGGTGTTTCCGTCCGAACGCGAGCCAGATGCCGAGCGCGGACGTTGAATCGACGACGAGCTCGCCTTCGCGCTCGATGAACCGGAACTGTGACGGCGATGCGTCGTCGAATGTGATGACCACAGGCGATCGTCCGGCGGGAATGTCGATCCTTCCGTCCACCAGCTCCGAGATACTGATCGGACGATAGCCGCGGTCGTGCAACAACTGCAGGTCAGCGCGAAATCGCCCGCGCTCGCGCGTCCAGCGGCCCTCCGTCTCCCCGATCAGGTGATACTGAAGGATGGGGATTCTTCCCATCTCGTTCGGGCGGAGGAAAGGGGCTTCGTATGTTCCGGTCGCCGCGGGCGCCGCTGGCGCCGCGGGCGCCGCAGGGGTTGCGACGGACGCTGGATTCCCGCCTTCGCGGGAATGGTCACGCTGCTTCGTGCCATGCCCGGTGCCATGCCCGGTGCCATGCCCGGTGCCATGCCCGGTGCCATGCCCGGTGCCATGCCCGGTGCCATGCCCGGTGCCATGCCGGGTGCCCTGGGGGCGCTGTCTGGACGACGCCGGCGGAGCCACCTGTGCGGCTTCGGCCTGCGCCAGCGCGATCACACCGCCGTCGATCGGCGTGTGTGAATCGCGTGATCTGCTGTTGCACGCGAGTGCGACGAGCATCAGAGCGAGCGCTGGAGGGGTGCGTCTCTGCTTGGGTGTATGCGGCGCGGGACTGGAGGAAACCGTGTTGGGGGGGGGGGGAGGGAAAGGCAGGCGCGGAATCCCGGGGAGTCGTGCTCCTCATCAGGACTTGGCCGCAATCGACGAGGTAACCGCCGGGAAACATGCCCGCGCGCGCGGCGTACTATTCAGAGCGCCATGAACACGGAACTCGATTTCTCTCGTACCGCGATGCTGCGGCGCGCGGTCGCACATCGCTTCCGGGTGCTCCGCGAACGCATGGATGCGGACCCTTCGCTCCCGGCGTCGGTCTGGCTGCGTGAACGCTGGCGCTCGTTCAGCGCGCTCGCCCTTGCCTGTGCTCTGGTCTGGTCAGCGAATGCATGGCTGGGCACGTGCGGCTACCATGGTTGCCCGTCGGTGGCCGAGTTGCGCGCCTTCCGCCCCGCCGAAGGTGGCCGGATTCTCGACCGCGCGGGCGAGATGCTTGGCAGGATGACACCCATCCATCGAATGAACGTCCGCCACGACAGCATTCCCCAGCTCGTGCGCGAGGCTTTCATCGCCACCGAGGACCGGCGCTTCCACGAACACGACGGTGTGGACTTTCGCTCCATGGGGCGCGCAGCACTGCGAAACATCGAGTCGCTCGAGGTTCGCGAAGGGTTCAGCACGATCACGATGCAGGTGGCGCGCAATGCGTTTGTCGCGCGCCGCTTCGAGGGGCGGTCGCTCAAACGCAAGCTCATAGAGCTGCGCCTGGCGCGCGTGATCGAGGACGCACTCACCAAGGAGCAGATCCTCGAGCTCTACCTGAACGTGATATATCTGGGTGGCGGCGCCTACGGCGTCGAGGCCGCGAGCCATGACCTCTTCGGCAGGAGCGTTCGGGATGTCGGGCTGGCCGAAGCCGCGATGCTGGCAGCCCTGCCCAAAGGTCCGTCGGCGTACACGCCAAGGCGCGACCGGGAGCGCGCGTTGCGCCGGCGCAATCTGGTTCTCTCGCTCATGGTACGGGACGGATATGTCACCGCGGAGCGTGCTCGGAATGCGGCCGCGAAGCCGATTGATCTGGCCGAGCACGACGCCGAACCGGCGACGAGCGATCAGTCGTTCGCGCTCGATGCCGTTCGTGCGCTGGTGGATTCCGTATTGCTCGCGCGCGGTCTGGAGGTCGGCGACGTGACCGTTCGGACGACGATAGATGCCGACGCCCAGCGCGCCGCGGTACGTGCCGTGCGCCGCCGGGCCGACGCGATCCAGCGGGAGTCGCGGCGGTGGTATGGCAGACCCGACGAGCCTGTGCAGGGCGCGATGGTCGCCATCGATCCGCGCACGGGCGACGTGCGCGCGCTCGTGGGCGGCAGCGAGTACAGGCGGGGGGGATTCAACCGCGCGATCGATGCGCACAGGCAGCCCGGGTCGGCATTCAAACCTTTCGTCTACGCGGCGGCGCTGGCTGCCGGACTCACTCCCGCTTCCATGGTGAGCGATGAGCCAGTCGAGATCATCGACGACGGGAAGGTGTGGGCGCCTTCCAACTACGAGGACAGTTATGGCGGATCGATGACGCTGAGGCGTGCGCTCGCGGTCTCATCGAACGTCGCCGCGGTCCGCATCAGTCGCGCGGTGGGAGAGAGCCGCGTTATCGCGGCAGCACGGCGCAACGGCATCACGAGTCCGCTCGAGCCGCTGCCGTCCATAGCGCTGGGAGCGCTGGAGGTGACGCCCATCGAGCTCGTGACGGCATACGCTCCCTTTGCCAACGGCGGTTACCGCGTGCGACCGCGGCTCGTGACCAGCATAGAGGCACCCGACGGAAGCGTGCTCTGGACGAAGGATGCCGAACGATCGCGTGCGATGGACGCGCGCGAGGCGTATCAGATCACGTCGATGCTCCGGTCCGCCGTCGACCACGGGAGCGGTCACGCGATCCGCGATCTGGGTGTGACTGCACCCGTAGCAGGGAAGACAGGGACGACGAACGATGGCACCGACGTCTGGTTCGTTGGATACACGCCCACGATCGTGGCCGGATTCTGGTTCGGCTACGACACGCCCGATCCGATTGCCGGGAGCGCGAGCGGCGGTCGTCTCGCAGCGCCGGCGTGGGCCGAGTTCTTCGCGCGCGGTTGGGACGAGCGCGCGGCGGAGGGCACGTGGGATGCGCCCGCCGGCATGGAGATGGCCCTCATTGATGCGGAGACAGGAGAACTCGCGGGCGAGTGGTGTCCCGTGACGGAACGTGAATGGTTCAAGCCGGGCACCGCACCGGTCGAACACTGCCGGATGCACGAGGATTACTTCGGCGACGGCTGGATGGACGAGATCGGCGGGCAGATCTCGCGCGCACTCAAGCGGGTGTTCCGCTTCTAGTTCCGCTTTTAGTTCCGCTTCTAGTTCCGCTTCCAGTTCCGCTTCCAGGGATTCGCCGAGCCGAGCCCGCTGGTGCATAATTCGCAACAGCGGGATCGCAGCCTGAACCCCTCCGGGGCCGTCCCCGTCCTGCGCGCTGTCCCACATCCGCTTCCATTGCCATGAGTCAACATTCCCGCCCTCGCCTCCGACCACGCCGGCAGCAGACAGTCGCAGCGGGCGTGCTCTGCCTCCTCGCTACCGCGTGCGAGATCGACACTCGCGACGCGGAGAAGCAGGATACCACCACCCTCCCCGCTGCGGGAACCGGTGCCACGCCCGCTGACAGTGACGTCGGAGACACACTCTCCGGTGTGCCGGCCGTGCCCGACAGCGCGCGCGTGCCGGCCGGCAGTGTCACCGTACGCATCTGGCCGGACCAGCCACAGCGGGGCGGCGTCGTCGTGGCGCTTGCAGAGGGAGTGGGGACGGCGGAACCGCGCTGCGAGTGGAAGGGCGCGGAGCTGCCATGCTATCCGGCACCGGGTGGCGGCGTGCTGGCGATCGCGCCACTCCCCGCCGACGAGCCGGCCGGCACGTTCACGCTCGCCATCGAATACCCCTCGCGCAGGGTGACGCGGCAGGTTCGGGTGGCCGACCGGGCGTTCGGCCGCGAGCTGATATTCCTGCGGGACTCGCTGTATGAGCTCGTGACTGAACGCGCGGATATAGCGCGCGAATCCCGCGTGCTCCGGCGCATTCTCTCTTCCGAGAGCGTGCAGCGAATGTGGAGCGGCGAGTGGCGCGAGCCCGTGGATGCGCGCGAGAGCGCCGGCTACGGTGTCGAGCGTTTCTACTTCGCCGCGTCGGACTCCACTCGCTCCATCGAGCTGGGTCCGGAAATGCGAACTGGGGGCACCTTCGCGCTGGATACCACGACGGTCGTGCGCGGCGCACCCGGATGGCGCCACGCCGGGATCGATCTGTCGGCAGCGCGCAACACCCGCGTGCGCGCGCCCGAGGCTGGTACCGTCGCGGAAGTGGGTGATTACACCCTCACTGGACGCACGCTGCTCATCGATCACGGGCAGGGGATCTACACCGCATACTTCCATCTGGATACGGTGGTCGTGCGGAAGGGCGAGGACGTCCGTTCCGGCGCGACCGTGGCGCGCGTGGGAGCGACGGGTCTCGCGACCGGTCCGCACCTGCACTACGGCGTCTACGTTCATGGCAAGGACGTCGACCCGGCAGTCTGGGCGCTGCTTCCGGAGTTTGCGCGCGATACGACGCCGCGGTAGCGCACCGCCACCCCCGCGGCTCGCTACCTTCCAGCGTGTCCATGCGCTTCGACGACCTCACAAAACTGTGGGTGCGCAGCGCCTTCATCGAGGCCGCGACGGCATCGATGGGCGCGGCGCGTCTGGCTACGCAGGCCGTCTCGCTGCTGATCATCGATGTCGACCGTTTCAAGCTGGTCAACGACCGACACGGACACCTTCAGGGCGACGATGTGCTCGTCGAGGTCTCCGATATTCTCCGCAGGAACCTGCGCGGCTACGACGTTGCCGCACGCTACGCCGGCGACGAGTTCGTGCTGCTCCTCCCGGACACTCCTAGTGAAGGCGCCAGGGACGTTGCCGAGCGCATCTGCGCCGCGGTGCGCGGGCACTCGTTCGAGCTGCGCGACCGGCCTGGTGCGATTACTGTCACCGCGTCGGTAGGAGTGGCATCGTTCCCGGAACACGGCGAGGACTACGACACACTCTTCGCCGCGGCCGACCGCGCACTGTATCACGTCAAGCGGCACGGGCGGGATGGGTCCGCCGTGGCCCCGCTCCCCGGGGCGGAGCCGATCCCCATGCCGCTCAGCATCGAGCGATTCGTGGGCCGTGTGGAAGAGCTGCGCACCCTGGTACGCCTGCTGGAGGACGCGTCGGAAGGTCGGCCGCGAGTGGTCGCCATTACCGGTGAGGCCGGCGTTGGCAAGACCACACTCATCAGGCAGATCGAAGCCGAGGTCCGTCTGCGCGCAGGATCGCTGGTCTCGGGGCGCAGCCACGAGGCGGACGTCCAGCCGCCGTATGCGCCGTGGACCGAAGTGATCGGCGCCATTCGCCGCCTCGGCGTCACGCCCGTCCGGCGCTGGCGCGAACTGCCCAACATTGTGCCGGAGCTCGCCGGCGAGCGCGCCGATGACGCTCGTTCCGTGGTCGGTGCAGGCAGCAAGTACATGCTTCTCGAGGAGATCGCCGAGTTCATCCGGCTCGCGGCGCACGAACATCCGCTCGTCATCTCGCTGGACGATGTTCAGTGGTCCGACTCGGCGTCGTGGGACACGCTGGAGTATCTCGTGCCTCAGTTGGTGAACGAGCGCGTCCTCATCTGCCTCACGCTGCGCGCGGAAGAAACCCACGGCGAAGCACTGATCCGGCGCCAGCGCCTCTCGAGAAGCGAGCTTTTCCACGAGATCACTCTCTCGCGGCTCACGCGGGAAGAGCTGAAGCAGTGGATCGAAGCGGCCTTCCACAGGCAGGATGTGGGTCGTGAGCTCCTCGCGTTCCTGTATCGGCACACGGAAGGCAACCCGCTGTTCGTCGTGCAGGTGCTGCGCACCCTGGTGGACGAGGGGGCGGTATGGTATGCGGATGATCACTGGGATTGGCGTCCGGTGTCACAGCTTCGCCTGCCAGTGGGCGTCACTGACCTCATCTCGCGCCGGCTGTCGCGACTGTCGCAGACGGCGTACGGGATGCTCACGACCGCGGCGGTGATCGGGCGGGAGTTCGATCTGGACCTCGCGATCGCGGCCGGCATTGGCGCCGAGGACGAGCTTCTGGACGTCATCGACGAGGGGATACGTGCCTCCGTGCTGCAATCTGCGTCGGAGCGTGACTCGGACCGATACACCTTCACGCATGGCGTGATGGTGGAGGTGCTGCGCGGCGCCGTGAATCCGCGGCGGTTGCGACGCCTGCACGAACGCGTCGCGCAGGCGATGGAGCGAAAGACGCCAGACGCGTTCGCCGAGATCGCCGCGCACTACGATCGCGCCGGCAGCAGCGAGAAGTGCTACGAGTTCGCCATGCGCGCGGCCAGGCGAGCCACGGTAGTGTACGCGTACCAGGAGGCAACGGAGTTCCTCCGGCTGGCGGAGCGCAACGCGTCATCACCGGCCGACCTGGCGGAAATGCGCGTCCAGCTCGCAGAGATCGCCGAAGCCATCGGCCGCTACGACGAGGCGGAGGAGCTGTGCGATCTCGCCATCGAGTGGTTTACGGGGCAGGGAGACGCACAGCGCGCGCTCCAGCTCCGCGGAACGCGCGAGCGCCTGCGCACGCTCCTCGGCCAGCCGGCGAGTCGGACGCTCGAGGCCTGCCTCGCGCTGCACGAGGAGGCGAAGACGCTGGGACTCGACGAGGAGCGCGTCAAGCTGCTCATGCAGATCTCGCTCGTGCACTGGCGCCTGGGCGACATGCGTTCGGCGGAAAGCTGTGCGTGGGAGAGCGTGCGTCTTGCAGAAAAGCTGCGCGCCGGCGTGCTGCTCGCCGAGTCACTCAACCGGCTGGGCAATACGATACGCCAGGAGCAGCCGGGTCAGGCGCGCGAGGTATTCACGCGGGCGCTCGAGCTGTTCCAGCGGCTGGGCGATCATCGCGGTCAGGCGCGCTGCCACAACAACCTCGGCATCGTGCACACGCAGATGGGCGACTGGGTGCTCGCGGAGAAGGAGTTCACGACGGCGATTGCGCTGGCGCGCAGTGCTGGTACGCCCGACCTCTGGGGTCTCGCCGCGCTCAATCTCGGCGTCATCTTCATGAAGGCGGGCGAATACGTGCGCGCGCGCGATCTGTTCGGCGAGGCGCTCGCCCTGTTTGCCGCGGCCAAGAACAGCGAGCGCCAGTTGTATGCGCTGTACAACCTTGCCTATCTCGATCTCGAGCGCGGGGAGAACGAATCCGCTGCGGAGTTGTACGACGCGGCGGGCGCGCTGGCCCAGCGCATCGGGCACTCCGACATCGAGATCGGAGCGCTGGCTGGTGCCGGCGTCTCGCTCCACAGGCAGGGGAAACTCGCGGAGGCGAAGCGCGCCCATGAGAACGCCGAGGCGCGAGTGCGTCCTCGCGCCGACTGGTTCCAGGGGCGCGAACTCGTGGAGGCACTCCGCGTGTGCATGGCAGAGGAATACGGCACGCACGCCGAGGCCATCCAGCGGCTCGACGCGGCCCTCGCGATGGCCGAAATGAGCGACCTGTACAGCGCTGCATGGCTGGCGGCCACCTGCGCCGAACTGCTCGCCGACAAGGATCCCGAATACGCGCGAGGCTCGGTCAGTCGATACGCGGATCGGGTTCGTGCCCACGGATACGCGGACATGGCTCGGCGATACGATCGAATTCTGGAGCGGACTTGACGACCGCAAGACAGGTCAACCTGACCGGCAAACGGTTCACTGGATCGGTCACACAAGCGGACGCTGAAAGCGGTAAAATCAGTAGCGACATGATGTTGAGACGGTGAGGCGCGGCTCTCGATCGGTGGTACACGGCGTGCCTTTGTGGAGGCTCGGAAGCTCCACAATTTCATCGGATGCCACATGCGTCGTAACCAGTCGCACTTCATTCTTGCCGGTTCGCTGCTCGCGCTCGCCCTCCTCGCGCTCTCGGGCTGCACCGACACGGCGGTGGAGCCGCGCACGTCGCCCATGCCTTTGGGCGCGCTCACGCCCGACATCATTGTCGACCGCATAGCGCCCGACTCGCTCTCGGCCGACTTCACCGTCACGCCCACCGGTGGCTCATTCGTCTTGGGCAAGCACGCCATCTACTTCCCGCCCCACTCCATCTGTGACCCCGGGTCGAGCTACGGACTCTCGCAGTGGGATGCTCCCTGCGTGGTCGCAGACG
>JBOHTO010000031.1:0-6675 GCA_050733695.1 Gemmatimonadaceae bacterium
GGGCGGGAGAGCAGAGTTGGCCGCACCCGTAAACTCACTGGCGTTGTCATTCATCGTGCGTGAATCTTGCTGTTCTGCCAATGCGGGGGAAGTCGGCACGCCGCATTGGCCGTGTCGCCCGGCCGACTGTGCCTGCATGATCCGGGGAAGGGGGGATCGCCGGGGAAGGGGGATCGCCGGGCCGTGACAAGTCATCGTGAACGCGTGGAGGCGGAATGAGTGAGATCGAGTTCGATCTGGATCGGTATCTTCGCAACTCCAAAAAGGTCGATCTCGGTGATGTCGACTGGGAGGGGATAAGAGAGCATCCCGTCTCGGTCCAGGAGGCGCGCTGCCTCGCCTACATGATGGACATCGAGTCGCATACCGTGATCTTCCTCCGCGACCTTCTCTCCACCCCCGCCGCACGTGAGCCGGACATCACCGCCTTTCTCTCCTGCTGGGTGTACGAGGAACTCTGGCACGGCGAGGCGTTCAGCCGGCTGCTGGGGGAGGCCGGTTACACACTGCAGCCGGACAGCGAACGCACGAAGTGGGACGATCCATACCCCAGCAGGGTGGTGCGGAACTCGTGGATCCGCAGCATGATGAAGAGCCGCTTGTACGTCGACCAGCTCAAGCGGATGGCAGGATGGATGATGGTCAAGGATTTCCCCGCCGTTCACATGGCGTGGGGCGCGCTCAACGAGTACGCGACGCTCACGTCGTACCACCGGCTCATTGCGAAGACGAAGCATCCTGTGATCATCGACATACTCGGTCGTGTGATCAAGGATGAGCGGCGGCATTACGCCTTCTACCGCAACCAGGCGCAGCTCCGGCTCGCGCGCAGCGCGAAGGCGCGCAAGGTCACACGCTGGGCGCTGGACAAGCTCTGGGCGCCGGTCGGCACCGGCGTGCGGCCGCAGGAGGAGACGGATTTCGTGGTTGCGTATTTGATGGGGGAGGAAGAGGGGATCGCAACGGCGAAGGAGATGGACCGGTCCATCAGCCGGTTGCCGGGGCTCGAGGGTGGCGATTTCATAGAGCGCTCGGTCCACGCAGCGCTCGCTCGCGTCGGCCCGGTGTATGGCGAAGAGCCGCGCTACGCCGTGGCGATCGAGCCGGTCCTGCAGGCGTAGCCGACCGCAGCAGCGCGCAGACGCGCGGGGCCGGGCAACCGTCTACATTCCGGGAGCACCGCCCGGCTCCGTTGCGGGCGACAGTGTCGTCCGCACCCGGAGAGCCACGACTTGGCCGAGAGCACTACAGCGAAGAAGGAAGCGAAGAAGCGACCCACCCCCGCGGCCGCCTGGCGTGAGGCGCGGGCGCTCATGTGGCAGCACCGCCGCTCGCTGTCTGTTGGCCTGGGCGTGATGATCGTCAATCGCGCGGCGGGTCTCGTTCTTCCCGGCAGCTCGAAGTACCTGATCGACGAGGTGATTGGCCAGGGGCGCGTGGGTCTGCTCCTCCCGCTCGCGGCGGCGGTTGGCGCGGCGACGCTGATCCAGGCCGCGACATCGTTCGCGCTCTCGCAGGTGATCAGCGTGGCGGCGCAGCGGGCGATCACGGACATGCGCCGGCGTGTGCAGCGCCGTGTGACGCGGTTCCCGGTTCGCTTCTTCGACGGCACGCAGAGCGGCGTTCTCATCTCGCGCATCATGACCGACGCGGAAGGGATCAGGAATCTCGTCGGCACGGGGATAGTGCAGCTTGTGGGCGGACTCGTCACGGCCATCATCGCGCTCGTCGTGCTGCTGTACCTGAGCTGGCAGCTCACCCTCGCGATCGTCGTCTTTCTCGTCGTATTCGGCGGCGCGCTGGCGCTTGCGTTCACGCGCCTGCGACCGGTGTTCCGCGAGCGCGGCGAGATCAACGCTGCCGTCACCGGGCGCCTCGCCGAAACGCTCGGCGGCATCCGTGTCGTGAAGGCGTACGGCTCGGAGCGGCGGGAGCAGATCGTCTTCGCCCGCGGCGTGCACCGTCTCTTTCGCAACATCGCGAAGTCCATCACGGGCGTGTCTGCGATCGGTGCCGTCGCGACCGTGGTCGTCGGCGCCGTTGGGGTGCTGATGATAACCGTTGGCGGCCGGGCGATCATCGGCGGCACGATGACTCTGGGCGACTTCGTGATGTACATCTTCTTCGTCGGACTGCTGGCCGCGCCCGTCGTGCAGATGGCGTCCATCGGAACGCAGATCAGCGAGGCGTTCGCGGGGCTGGATCGCATCCGCGACCTTCTCTCCACTCCGACGGAGCTCGACGAGGATGCCGGCCGCGCGCGGCTTGACGATGTGCGCGGCGAGGTCGCATTCGAAGATGTGTGGTTCGAGTACGAACCCGGAGTGCCCGTCCTGCGCGGGATCTCCTTCGAGGCTCCCGCCGGTACGACGACGGCCCTCGTCGGATCGAGCGGATCGGGGAAGAGCACGCTGGTCAGTCTGGTGATGGCCTTCAACCGCCCGACATCGGGGCGCGTCACCGTCGACGGGCGCGACCTGCTCGGCGCGCGACTCGCTGACTACCGGGCGCAGCTTGGCGTCGTGCTGCAGGACAACTTCCTTTTCGACGGCACAATCGCCGAGAACATCGGCTTCGCGCGTCCTGGCGCGTCGCGCGAGGACATCGAGGAGGTGGCGCGCATCGCGAACGCGGATCAGTTCATCCAGGGCTTCCCCGACGGCTACGACAGCGTGGTGGGAGAACGCGGCATCAAGCTCTCCGGCGGCCAGCGCCAGCGAATCGCCATAGCGCGCGCGATTCTCGCGGACCCGCGCATACTCATTCTCGACGAGGCCACGTCCAGTCTCGACAGCGAGAGCGAGGCGCTCATACAACAGGGGCTCGCGCGCCTGCGCCGCGGGCGCACGACGTTCGTGATTGCGCACCGGCTGTCCACCATCCGCAGCGCGGACACCATCATCGTGCTGGAGGCGGGCGTGATCGTGGAGAGCGGGACGCATACGGAACTGATGGATGCGGGCGGACGGTACAGGGAGTTGCACGACCGGCAGTACACGTGGGAGCACGACCGCTTCATCAATCCAGGGGAGGATTTCACGCCGGAGCCGTCGGCGTTCGTGCGGTGACGCGTCGCCGGGTGATACTCGGCGTTTTCGCCCTTGTGACGGCGGCGACAGGGTGTGGCTCGGGAGTCGATGTGCCGCGCCCATCCCTCTCCGGCGGCGAGCCGGTGCCCGTTCTTCCGCACGCGATCATCGGCATCCCCCTGCGGCTCCCGCTCACAGAGCTGCGCTCGATCATCGACTCCGTGCTACCCGAACGTGGCAGCCTCGCGCAGGCCGAATGCTCGGCGCTGGGCGGCGTGCTCTGCCACCAGTACGCATACATCCGGGATGATCTCGCCGTCGCGATGTCGGGGGACAGGCTCACCATCTCCGCGCTGCTGAGCTACAGGGCGCGGCTCGAGATACCGCTCGTGGGACAGGTCGCGAGCTGTGGCTTCGGACGGGATCGCATGCCGCGTGCGCGCATCACGCTCTCCACGACCGTCGGCTGGCGCCCCGACTGGCGCATCGGTACGGACTCGACCGCGCTGGCGGTTCGGCTCATCGACGAATGCCGAGTGACCGCGCTCGGGATCGATGCCTCGCCTTTCGTGCGCCGACTGCTCGAAGGCCAGCTCGATGCCGTCGAGCGCGCAGTGGACGCCGAGGTCCCGCGCCGGCTCAGTCTGAAGCAGGCCGCCGAGTCGCTGTGGACCACGTTGCAGACGCCGGCCGCCATCGGCGACAGCATCTGGCTGACGATCTCTCCGGCAACGCTCCGGCTGGCGCCGATAACGAGCGACGAGGGTGCCATCACGTCGCAGGTTGCGCTCACCGCGAGGCCGACGGTGAGCATCGGGGCGCGTCCGTCGCCCGACAGTGCACCAGTTCAGCCGCTGCCGCCGCTCGCGATTGCGGCGAGTGTCCCCGACATCCTGAGCGTTCCCGTGCGGGTGGAGATTCCCTTCACCGAGGTGAGCGCACGTATCAACGCGGCCGTGCGCGGCCGCCCGCTGGATGGAGGGCATCGGATCGCGGGCGTTGGAGTCTGGGGCGCGGGTGACAGCGTGGTCGTGCAGCTCGACGTAGCGGGCGATCACACGCTGTCGCTCTATCTCGTTGGCGCGGTCGTATACGATGCCGCCCCCCGCACGATTGGCGTGAGCGGGCTGCGTTACACGATCGAGAGCGACCAGGCGATGACGCGCATTGGCGCCCGGCTCGCGGCCGGCGAAATACGCTCGGCGATCCAGGACGCGGTGGGGCCGGGCGAGTGGCCAGTGGGTCCGTATCTCGAGTCCGTGCGTGCGCAGCTCGGGGAAGCGCTCGGCGGCGAGCTTGCGCCGGGAGTCACGAGTGTGGCGGAGATCTATGCGGTCGACATACTCGGCGTGTACAGCTCGGCGACGGCGTTCGTGGTGCACGGGTTCTTTGCGGGGCGTGCGCGGATAGAGCTGTCGTAGCCGAGGGTCAGCGTCACGGATGTCGGCGATGCATGGACCTGCGCCGAGTGATGCCAGGCAGTGTCGGTGAGGCTCGCCCTCCGGACTCGCGCCGAGTGAGCCCAACCGGCGCAGGCGTGGTTGGGCGTCTTGCCCCGTCGCGGGTATGATGTATTCTCACACCAGGAGGCCTCATGGCCAAGACGAAAGTGGCCGTCACGCTCGAGACCCACACCCTGCGTCGGGTCGACCGCCTCGTGCGGGATGCTCGCTATCCGAACCGAAGCCAGGCGATTGAAGCCGCCGTTGCCGCCCAGCTCGAGCGATTGGAGCGCCGACGTCTCGCCGATGAGTGCGCGAAACTCGATCCGGCGGCCGAGCGGGCTATGGCTTACGAGGGACTCGGGAAAGACGCTGCTGCGTGGCCGGAATACTGAGGGGTGAGATTCGGCGGGCGGACCTTGCTCCCACTCGCGGGAAGGAGCGGGCTGGGAAGCGGCCGGTCCTGGTCTTGAGCGACGATGTCTTCAACGCGCGATCGGGCACTGTCATCGCTGTCGCGTTGACCAGTCAGGCGCAACGGGCTGGGTTCCCGTTGACGCTGGAGTTGACGGCCCCGCGACTCCCGAAGCGGAGTTGGGTGAAGATCAGCCAGATCCGAACGTTGGCCATCGAGCGGATCGGCAGCGTCTCGGCCGCGCGTCGCCAGAGGAACTCACGCAAGTCGTTGAGGGTCTGAATGAGATTCTTGGCGTCTGACTCCAACAAGCCGATAAAGCTGCCGGTCGCGTTGCCGAGATCGCACGAAGCTGGCAACGCCGGGAGGGACGCATCTCGTCCGGCGCCGACGGCCGGACTCTCTACTACCGCCCATGCCGCGACCTGGACCTGATCGCATGCTCGACACGTCACCGGCGGCAGAGCAGGTAAGGATCGCTGCGATTCGGTGCATTGACCCCATCCAGCGCATGCGACTTGCGCTGGAGATGAGCGAGTGGGCGCGAGCGCTCGCGCTCGCGCGCCTCCGGGCGCTCCACCCCGACTGGTCCGAACCGCAACTCGTCGAATTGCTGCTCGCCAGGATTCACGACGACAGGATCTTCGCGCGCCTGTGATCGGTGCCGAGCTGTTGCGGTCGGTCGCGTCAGCGCTGGACGCCGCGGGGATTCCTTTCATGTTGACGGGATCGGTCGCCGCCGCGTACTACGGCGCCGGTCGCGCCACGATGGATATCGACATCGTGATCGATCCGACCGCAGCGCAACTGCAGACGCTGCTCGCCGGGCTTGCGGCTCCCGGCACGTACGTCTCGAGCGAGGCTGGCTCTCGAAGCGCTCGAGCATCGGTCGAGTTTCAACGTGATCGACACGACGACCGGCTGGAAAGTCGACCTGATCATCCGAAAGTCACGTCCGTTCAGCGCGACCAAGTTCGAACGCCGACTGCCGATCGACTTCGATGGTACGCGGCTCTTCCTGGCCAGCGCCGAGGACGTCATCCTCTCCAAACTGGAGTGGGCCAGGCTGGGCGCATCGGCCCGCCAGATCGAAGATGTGTCTGCGTTGCTCGCAGTTCTGTCGGGACAACTCGACCGGACCTACCTGCGCCAATGGATCGCGGACCTCGGCCTCGAGGCCCAGTGGCAAGCGGCGCAATCCGCTGGTCAACCACGTGCGCATGACGGTTGAGCAAGCCTGACGGCTGCGCTCGCCGCTACTGCATCGAGCGCAGAGCTGGCGGGCGTGTCCGGCGTGGGCTCGGCGCGCGCCGCCTCGTGCGCAGCGCCACGCGGCCGACCTACTCAGCCGTGGTCGGGTCGATCATTCCGCGGACTTGCTCGATCCGGTTGGCAGGGAACTCGCCACGCTGAGCGTGCTGGCGCACGGCCTCTTCACTCGGGGCGTTGTAAACGCAGTAGATCTTGTTCTTGGTCACGTAGCTGTGGACCCACTGGATGTCGGTGCCGCCGCGGTTCATGTCGCCCAGCACGCCGCAGGATTTGGCAGCGATGCCCTTGAGGTCGGCCGGGCTGAGGTCGCCCGCCTTGGGGATCTCGCGTTCGATGAGGTACTTTGGCATGCGCGCCTCCTCTGACAGGGTGGGATATCGGTCCGGGGAGCCGGACCACGGTCGCGATCTCTACATAACGCCGCCGGCCCGGGGTCCGCCAGCCCATCTAGAGGGGTCAGGTCTTGTTTTGCAACATCATTTCATCTTCGCAGGACAATGATGTTGCAAAACAAGAC
>JBOHTO010000032.1:0-45486 GCA_050733695.1 Gemmatimonadaceae bacterium
TGTATCCACCGGTAGTGTGGACGATCCCTTTCGGCTTGCCCGTGGTGCCCGATGTATAGAGGATGTAGAGCACATCTTCGGCGTCCATCTCCTCCGGCTCGCACCGTGCCGGTGCCGACTCCACCAGTTCGTGCCACCACTGGTCGCGTCCCTCCTTCAGCGTGATCGCGGCGCCGCCCGCGTTGCCGCCCGCGCCGCCGCCTCCGCGGAGATCGCGCTTGACCACGACCACGTGCTCGATAGATGGTGTGTTCTCGAGTGCGCTGTCGGCGTTGCGCTTGAGCGCGACCATCTGGCCGCGGCGGTAGCCGCCATCGGCCGTGATGAGAACCTTCGCCCGGGCGTCGTTGATGCGGTCTCGCAGCGAGTCGGGTGAGAATCCGCCGAAGACAACGGAGTGAGGCGCTCCGATGCGCGCACATGCGAGCATCGCTATCGCCGCCTCCGGGATGAGCGGAAGGTAGACGGCGACGCGATCGCCGCGGCGAACGCCGAGCTTGCGCAATGCGCTCGCGAAACGATTGACCTCGACGTACAGATCCCAGTAGGTGAGTGTCCGCCGGTCACCGGGCTCGCCCTCCCATATGAGCGCCGCCTTGTTGCGGCGCGGCCCGTGTATGTGCCGGTCCACGCAGTTCACGGAGGCATTGAGCTTTCCCCCGGTGAACCACCTGGCGTGCGGCGGATCCCATTCCAGAACGCGGTCCCACTTGCGGCTCCACTCCAGCTCGGAGGCCATGCCGGCCCAGAACGCCTCCGGGTCGCGTTCGGCGGCGTCGTAGACCTGGCTGTCAGAGACGCGGGCGGTCTCCCGGAAGCTGTCGGGCGGGGGAAACTTGCGGAGCTCGGTAAGGAGAACGTCGATATCGGCCATGACATCCGTCTGGTTTGTTTGGTTTGTTGTCGATGTGGCGATCGGATCCCCGATTCTGGCCCTTGGAGCCACGAAGTTCAACCTGTACAATTTTCGTACACTGTGCGAAAATGATGCAGTTCCGCTCGTGTCTTCTGCCACGAACTCGGCGAAGTGCGACACAGGATACAACCGAAGTGTGACGATATGCAGAGGCAACTCGCACGGTTACAAGCACTTATGGCGGCGGGCGGCAGGTGGCACGGGCTTCGCATTACCGTGGGTCACAACTGAAGTACGAACACCCGATAATAGCACACCCGTCGCGAGGCGGGGCCGCAAAGCCAGGAGTCTCCTTGCGGGGAGATCGTCCGGTTGCCGAAGGTGGAGGGAAGTGCGCCCATGTTGGCGTGCGTCCGGTAATAGCCCCAGGCATATGCGCCCCAACTCCGATCAACCCTTGGAGGAATGGCATATGTCTGCTTCCATCGATTGCGAGGTCCTGACGGCGCCCCCGCGCATTGTGTCCGAGACCCGCATGGAGTTCCGCAAGGCTGCCCTCGCGTTCATCGAAGGTGCGGAGGCGGCAGGCGCACCGGCGGTCTGCGTGGACCTGAGTGAAACGCTCGAGGTGGACGCCAGCGGACTCGGGATCCTTGTCATAGCGCAGAAGCGTTCGAAGGAGCTCGGTCTGCCGCTGCGGCTGATCAATGTTCCGTCGCAGGTTCGCTATCTGCTCGTGCTCACGAAGCTGGACCACCTGTTCGAGATCAGGTAGGCGCGGTACCGCCGCAGAACGCGGCGGGCTAGTCTTCGGGGATGTTTCCTGCCCCCGGAGCGCTTTCCCCAGCCGTCCCAGCGGTCGCGTGACGTGACCCCGCTCGTGGAGGCGGAGGGGCTCGGCCGGTCGTTTGGCGGCCGAGTGGCGGTCGACAGTGTGGACCTCGCGCTCGAGGGCAGTGAGTGTCTCGCGCTCTTCGGGCCGAATGGAGCGGGGAAGACAACGCTCCTGCGCCTTCTCGCCGGCCTGCTGCGACCGACTGCCGGCAGCGCGCATGTGGGTGGAGTGCCGCTCCCCGGTGGAGCCGCGGCGCGTGCGATGATCGGTCTCATATCACATCAGAGCATGCTGTACGGTGCGCTCTCCGCGCGCGAGAACGTCGAGCTTTCCGCGCGGCTGCACGGCGTGCGTGAGCCGGTCCGCGCGGCCAGGGCGGCGCTCGAGTCCATGCACATCGGTTCGCGCGAGGCGACGCCCGTACGAACGCTGAGCCGGGGCCTGCAGCAGCGTGTGTCCATCGCCCGCGCAATGGTACACGGTCCACGCGTGGTTCTTCTCGATGAGCCCTTCACCGGACTGGATGAATCCGGCGCGGCGGCACTCACGGCCGCGCTCGTGGTGCTCAGGGATACCGGCGCGCTGTTGCTGCTCGTGACGCACAATCTCGGCGAGGGACTCGCGCTCGCGACGCACGTGGCTATCATGCAGCGGGGCCGGGTCGTGCGACACGAGCGGCGCGATTCGATCGATGCCGGCAGCTACGCCGCATCCTACCGCGAACTCGTGACGCATGCGGGCTGACGGGGCGTCCGGATCGCCGAGCGCGATGGAGTTCGGCCGGCCGCCGGGAATGTTCGCGGCGGCGCTCATCATAGCGCGCAAGGATCTCGCGATCGAGCTGCGGACGCGCACCGCATTCCTCGCGGCGCTCGTCTTCTCGCTGCTCGCGATCGTGATCTTCTTCTTCGCGTGGGATCCAACGGCAGTGGGGCCGCTGGACCTCGCGCCCGGCGTGCTCTGGGTGATCTTCAGCTTCTCGGGGCTGCTGGGGCTGCATCGCTCCTTCGGCGTCGAGCACGTGGACAGGGCGTTCGATGCGCTGCTTGGCGCGCCGGTAGATCGCGAGTCGATCTATCTCGGGAAGGCGCTGGCGAATCTGGTTTTCGTGCTGGCGGTCCAGGCCGTCGCCATTCCGGCCGTCGTTCTGTTCTACAACCTGCCGTTGAACGCGGAGCAGGCGGTGACACTCGGCGCCATCGCGGTACTCGCGGCGATCGGGCTCGTTGCCGTGGGCACGCTCTTCAGCGCAATGACATCGAACACTCGACTCACCGAACTGCTGTTGCCCGTGCTCTCGCTTCCCTTCTTCGTGCCGATCGTGGTACCGGCCGCGCAGGCCACCGCACGAATCCTGGCGGGGCGACCAGCGGACGAGGCAGTCGGCTGGTTGAAGTTGCTGCTCGCCTTCGACATCCTGTTCGTCGCTGCATGTACGCTCGCGTTCCCACACACGGTCGAAGATTGAACACAGACGCGCCGCTCTCACGGAACACCACGGGAATCGACTGGCTCCTCGCTCTCGCCGCACTCGCGGTCGCGGGCACGTACGTGCGCGCGATCTTCTTCACGCCGATCGAGGCGCTGCAGGGCCCGGCGCAGAAGATCTTCTACATGCACGCACCGGCCGCATGGGTCGCCTTTCTCGCGTTCGGGCTCGTGGCCATTGCCGGAGGGCTCTATCTGTGGTTGCGCGACGGGCGTCTCGATCGATTCGCGGAGAGCTCGGCAGAAGTCGGCCTTCTCTTCACGACCGTCGTCCTGATCACCGGCCCGCTCTGGGGAAGGCCCGTGTGGGGGACGTGGTGGACGTGGGACGCGCGCCTCACGCTGACTCTCTTCCTCTGGTTCATCTATCTGGGCTACCTGCTGCTCCGCGGTGCGGTTGACGATCACGTGCTCAGGGCGCGCTACTCCGCAGTGCTTGGCATTCTCGGTGCATTGCTCATTCCATTCATCCATCTCAGCGTCTATCTCTTTCGCACGTTGCATCCGCAGCCGATCGTGATGAAGCCGAGCAGACCATCGCTGCCGGACGACATGCTGGTGACGCTGCTGATCGCGTTCCTCTCCTTCACTCTTCTGTACGCGGCGTTCGTGCGAGCGCGCTACAGGTACGCCGTAGTGCGCGACGCGGCAGAACTGCTGGAGCGCAACTGATGCCCGTACCGGACAACGCCGTCTACTATCAGGCCGCGTACATGGCCGCAGCGGTACTGTACGCCGGGTACGCGGCGAGCGTCTGGTGGCGCTCGCGCCGCGCGCGCGCGCGGGTGCAGGCGGCGGAGGCGGCGGAGGCGACGAATGCAGCGCATGCGGCGCACCCGGGCGCCGGCAGTCATCCGTAGGGCCACGGACGGACGGCGGGCCGGATCGTTGCCGTCGGGAGACTCAGGAGCGGCTGGCTCACCGGATGTGCCCGGCGGGGGCGGGGGCGGGGGCGGGGGCGGAGTTGTGGGCGGGGGCAGTCGTCCGCTCACCGGATTGCGCATCGTGGTGACAAGGGTAGCGCGCGCCGCGTGTACGCTCGCCGATCCGCTCATCGAGCTCGGGGCAACCGTGCACGTTGTTCCGCTCACACGGATCGAGCTCCTCGATCCTGCGCCGCTTCGGGCGGCGATCGAGCGGCTGGAGGCATACCGCTGGATCGTGCTCACGAGCGGCAACGCTGCACGGATCTTCGCGGACGAATTGGCGCTGAGCGGCGGGGCGGTGCGAATGTCCGACTCTGCCGCCCGTCGTCGGCCGGAGATTGTTGCCGTCGGTCCCGCAACGGCCCGGACGCTGCGAGCGGCGGGGCTCGCTCCCGACATCATCGCCGCCGATTACAGCGCCGAGGGAGTGCTGGCGGAGTTGCGGAGTGGCCGGCCGGTCCGCGGACAGCGCGTGCTTTACCCGGTCGCACGCGGTGCGCGCGATGTCCTGGTACCGGGCCTCGAAGCGCTCGGTGCTACCGTAGACGCGATTCCCATCTACGAATCCGTACCCGACGACGCTGGTGCTGCCAGGCTGCGTGGTCTCGTGCAGCGCGCGGAGATCGATCTCGTCGCCGTGATGGCCGGCTCCGCCGTTCGAGCGGTCGTGCGCGCACTGGGCACGGAGGCCATGGGCGTGCACCTCGCGTCCATCGGGCCGGTGACATCACAGGTCGCGCGCGAGCTCGGGCTGCGTGTGGATGTCGAGGCCACGCAGAGCACGGCCGAGTCGCTGGTCGCCGCGATCGTGGCGCGTTACGGGCGCGGCTCCGCTAGCTTTCCTCGCGACGGATCGCCTGGACGATCACCGCTCTCCGATTGATGACGGCATTTCGCATTGCAACGCGTGCCTCCGAACTTGCCCTGCGGCAGGCGCGCCTGGTGCAGCAGGCGCTCGTGCGCATGGATGTCGAAAGCGAGCTCGTGACCTTCCGAACGCTCGGCGACAGGAAGATGGATGAACCGCTCAATGCGATCGGGGCGAAGGGACTCTTCACGAAGGAGCTGGAGGATGCGCTTGCGAAGGGCAAGGTCGATTGCTGCGTTCACTCGCTCAAGGATCTGCCGACGCAGTCGCCCGACGGATTGGACATCGCGGCGCTGCTGCCGCGCGAGGATCCGCGTGACGCGCTCGTGCTGAACGACATCATTCAGTCGACCGACGGTGGTATCGCGGACCTGCCGCGCGGGTCACGTGTGGGGACGTCCAGCCTCAGACGGCGCGCGCAGCTCCTGGCGATGCGCCCCGACCTGGACGTCGTCGATCTGCGCGGCAACGTGCCGACCCGGCTGCGCAAGGTGGACGAGGGCCAGGTGCACGCGACGATTCTCGCGGTGGCTGGGCTCAACCGACTCGGTGTGAAGCAGCGCATCTCGGCGGTGCTCGAGGCGCCGGCGTGGCTTCCGGCGGCGGGGCAGGGCGCGATCGCGGTCCAGATTCGCGGTGACGATACTGAACGTCGCGATCTGTTCGCGAGGATCAGTGATACGCCTACCGAGCTGGCGGTGACCGCCGAGCGGACGATGCTGGCAGAGCTGGAAGGCGGATGCCAGGTGCCGATCGGCGCACTGGTGGTGGACGAGGGTGATTCGCTGGTGCTGCATGGACTCCTGGCCGACGTGCACGGACGGCGTCTTGTCCGCGGGGAGCGGGCGGTGGACCGCAGCGATCCCGCGCGCGCCGGGCGCGAACTCGCGGCCGATCTGCGCCGGCGCGGAGGCGACGAGATCCTCGCGTTGCTGCGCGCCCTCGAACAGGTGCCAGCTCCTCAACCGGAATAGACAGATGGAATGGTTGACCAGTCCCCGCATTGCCGCCCGGGGAGCTTCTCCCGCTCCGGCGGGTGAGCGCAGCTCCGCGTGACGCCGCGCTTTCCCGAGCATCGACCGCGCCGGCTGCGCCGCACGGCAGCGCTGCGCCGCCTGGTGCGCGAGACGCGGCTCAATGCGGCCGGGTTCATCATGCCCGCGTTCGTCCGTGCCGGCAGCGGTGTGCGTCGTCCCGTGCGATCGATGCCCGGTGTCTCCCAGCTCTCGGTGGACGAACTGCTCCGCGATGCGGCGGCCGCCGCGGAGCTCGGCGTCGGCGGCATCCTCCTCTTCGGTATCCCCGGACGCCGCGACGCGGAGGGCTCGGCGGCATGGGATGACGCCGGGCCGGTTCAGACCGCCGTGCGCGCGCTCAAGCGCGAGGTTCCGGAGCTCGTGGTACTCACGGATGTGTGCATGTGCGAGTACACGGACCACGGGCATTGCGGCGTCGTCGCGGAGCGCGTGAGCGACGAGACCGCCGGGGGCGCCAACGCCGCAGGCAGCGTCGATGTCGACAACGATGCCACACTCGAGCTGCTGGCGCGCACGGCGCTGTCGCACGCCCGCGCGGGCGCGGACGTAGTGGCGCCGAGCGACATGATGGATGGCCGTGTGACGGCGATCCGCCGCGAACTCGATGCACAGGGGTTCGCGCACACGCCGATACTGAGCTACGCAGCCAAGTACGCGTCGGCGTTCTACGGCCCCTTTCGCGAGGCGGCCGAGTCCGCGCCGAAGTTCGGTGACAGGCGCGGATATCAGATGGATCCGGCCAACGCGGACGAGGCCATGCGCGAGGTGCTGGCCGACATCGAGGAAGGTGCGGACATGGTGATGGTGAAGCCGGCTGGCCCATGCCTGGACATCGTCGCGCGTGTGAAGCGGGAGACGGGCTATCCGCTGGCCGCGTATCAGGTGAGCGGAGAGTACGCGATGATCCGCGCGGCCGCGGAGCGCGGCTGGCTCGATGGCGAGAGCGCAATGATGGAGTCGCTGCTGTCCATCCGGCGCGCGGGTGCCGACATGATCGTCACGTACTTTGCGGTGGAAGCGGCAGGGCTGCTACGTCGCGGTGCTGAACAGGAAGGCTGAGTGATTCATCTCTGGCGTGATCTCGCGCCGGGTCCCAGGCCGCCGGAACTGGTGACGGCGGTCGTCGAGATACCGCGCGGCAGCCGCAACAAGTACGAGCTGCACAAGGAGTCCGGGCTGCTCCGGCTCGACCGCGTGCTCTACTCGGCGGTGCACTATCCGGGCGACTACGGATTCATCCCGCGCACGCTGCACGAGGACGGCGATCCGCTGGACATCCTGGTGCGCATCAACGAGCCGACCTTCCCCGGCTGTCAGATCGATGTACGTCCCATCGGTGTGCTCAAGATGCTCGACCGTGGCGAGCCGGACGACAAGATCCTCGCCGTTCCGGCCACGGACCCCTTTCACAACGAGTACTTCGACATCGCCGATCTGCCGCGCCACTATCTCAGGGAGATCGAGCATTTCTTCCAGATCTACAAGGATCTCGAGGGGAAGCGTGTGCAGATACTCGGCTGGGAGAAGATGGAGGTGGCTATCGCGGCGATCGAGGATTCGATCCGGCGGTACGACGAGACGTATGTGAGGGTGCAGGGACCGTGAACGGGGTTGCGATTGTCGTATTGCTCCTGGATGACGGTCGCGTCGTGTGCCCACATGCCGCATGCGACGAAGCTACCTGTCCTTCCCCTTTCCCTGGCGCTTGATGAAAACCGCGTCGCCCTGGAAGTGGAACGCCTTCGGGATCGCCTGCGCGGAGCCGCTCAGGCGACGTCGCTCCGTGTTTCCGTGCCCTCCCTCGTCCGCACGCCGGTAGTGCGTCGCCCGTCCACGGAGTACGCGCCCGCGCCGGAAAGCATCAGAGACACGAGCGCTGCTATGTAGAGCAGGTTCACCTCGTAGCCGGGCATGCCGAACGTCATCCCCGTCTCGTTCATGCCTGTGATGTTCATGAAGCTGAAACCGGCACCGATGTGCACGGTGAAGAGCGCCACCAGCATGTGGATCGTGAGCAGCGCGGCGGCGACGAGGACAAAGGCGCCGATCAGGAGCGCGATCGCGCCGAAAACCTCCACGATCGCGACGACCCAGGCCATGATCCCCGGCATCGGAACACCGATCCCCTGCAGCATGCCGGTGAATCCCTGTCGCTCACCGGCGTCGAGCAGCTTGGGAAGTCCGTGATACAGGAATCCGATCGCCATCATGATCCTGAGCGGAATCGGCGCGAGGGAGACCCATGTCTTCTGCATTTCGACCTCCTGGGGAGTTGATGATTTCCGAAGAGCGGTTTCGTTCGTGCGTTACTCCGTCGGCGCGACCGCTCCATGGTCGGCTGGTTCAAGTATCCTTGGAAGGAAGAGCGAGTCGTAAACGAGCGCCGCGATTATGCCGCCGAGTATCGGGCCAACCCAGTAGATGAACTGACCCTCGAAGATCCCGCTCGCCACGGCGGGGCCGAACGAGCGCGCGGGATTCAGCGATGCCCCGGTGAGAGGACCTATTGCGAGTATCATTGCGGTTACTGTGAGTCCGATCGCGAATCCGCCCACCTTGGGCGAACGCGGATCGACGGCAGTTCCGAAAACTGCGAAGGTCAGGAAGAAGGTTGCGATCGCTTCGAGGATCACTGCCTGCGTCGCGCTCACGTCGATGGCTATCCGCTGGCCGCCGAGCCGCGTCGCCTCCGCAAGATCAACCGGGAACAGTCCAGCGAGCGCGTAGGCCGCGATCACGGCTGCCAGTATCTGCGCGAGGATGTAGACGCCCGCCATCATCACCTCGATTCTGCGGGCGGCGAGAAAGCCCAGCGTGACGGCGGGGTTGAGATGCCCGGAGATGCGCATGGTCGCCGTGACCATGATCCCGAGTATGAGACCATGCGCCAGGGCGATCTCGAGCAGCCCGACCTCGCCGCTGAGGCGCTCGGCCATCATTATCGCTCCGCCGCCCACGAAGACCAGGCCGAACGTCCCGACGAATTCCGCGACGAAGTGGCGTACTGCGTCCCGCATCGGTGTGGCTCCGCGTGCCCGGGTTATGCGGCGGCCGGAAGGGCCGCGTTCGCGAGGCCGAAACTATGCGGATTCGGAGTATCGGGCAAGATGCGGGGTGCCGGTCAAAGCGGGGTGCGTCATCAGGAACTGCATGCCCGGACGCACGGCACCGATCCGGGATTCCAGGGCCTTTCAGCCTGCCGGACGGAGAACGACATCGACACGGACGCTGTCCGACGGCGGTCCGCTGCGCCGCTGCGCCGCTGCGAAAGGTACACGCGCGCACCAGAAACCTCGGCCTGCGCCAGGCCGGCTGGGGCGGGAGGAAGGACCTGAACGACAACGCAAACGAATGCGGGACTGCTGACACTTGCCACATCATGCGCGTAGAATCCTTCGGCATCGCTGCAAAAGGTCCTCATGCTTGCACTCCGGTGTCGCAGTTGTACTCGCCGGCGATGTGACACATCCCGGCGCACGCGGGGGTGGGCAAGGGCCGGGAACGGCAGGCTCGATGTCGATGCGCTCCCATCGTGATCCGCGCTGAGACATCGAAGAAGCTTGCGCGCGCCGGTTTCGAGGTCAAGCATCGGCTTCAAACCTCGTACTCCAATTGCTGCGGTCTGGTAGGCCATCCCCAGTGCGGACGACTACGAATCCCGCCGCATCACCAGCGCTGCGTTTATCCCGCCGAATCCGAACGAATTGGTGAGGAGATGCTCGACGCTGGCCTCGCGTCCGCGCGCGGGGATGTAATCGAGATCGCACGCCTCATCGGTCTCGCTGAGGTTGACGGTGGGCGGGAGCCAGCCGTTCGCCAGCGCCTGCGAGCAGATCGCGGCCTCGATTGCGCCCGACGCACCGAGCGCGTGTCCGTAGTAGCCCTTCGTCCCGCTCACCTGGAGGCGGTACGCGTGATCGCCGAAGACAAGCTTGATCGCTTCCGTTTCCGTCGAGTCGTTGAGCGGTGTCGAACTTCCGTGCGCATTCACGTATGAGATCTCCGTGGGCGCGACGTGCGCGTCTTCAAGTGCGCGCAGCATGGAGCGCGCTGCCTGTGCGCCACCGGGGAGCGGCGCGGTCATGTGATGCGCGTCGTTCGACATGCCGAAGCCGAGCACTTCCGCGTAGATGCGCGCGCCGCGCGCCATCGCACGGGCGCGCTCCTCGAGCACGATCACCGCGGCACCCTCTCCCATCACGAAGCCGTCGCGGTCGCGGTCGAAGGGGCGCGATGCATGCGCGGGATCGTCGTTCCTCGTCGACATTGCCCGGATGAGAGCGAAGGCGCCGAAGCAGAGCGGCGCAAGCGGCGCCTCGGCACCGCCGCACAGCATGATATCCGCATAACCATCGCGCACCTGACGGAATGCCTCACCCACGGCGATCGTCCCCGATGCACAGCTCATTGCGTTCGTACTGTTCGGCCCCTGCACGCCGAGCTCTATCGCGATGTTGCAGCTCGAGGCGCCGCCGAACACGGAGAGAGCGAGCAGTGGATCAACCGCCCGCAGTCCTCCCTTGAGAAACTCGCCGACCTGTTCCTCCGCGTAGCTGATACCCCCGAGTGCGGAACCCATCATGGCGCCGATCCGTTCGCGGTCCTCGCGCGCGAGATCGAGCTCAGCGTCCTCCGCTGCGAGCCGCGCGGAGACGACCGAGAACTGGCCGAACCTGTCCAGCCGCTTCGACTTCCGTCGCTCCAGAAATTCCGTCGGGACGAAATCCCGGACTTCACCCGCGTTTCGGCTGCGAAAGGGTGAAGCATCGAAGCGCGTTATGGCACGAACGGCCGATGTCTCCGCGCGCAGTCCTGCCCACAACCCGCCCTCTGCGATTCCTATCGGCGTCACAGCGCCCACGCCCGTAACCACGACGCGACGATTCCGATTCACCTGTTACCCCTCGCTTTCTGCGCGTCTCGCTCCGCGACCAGGGCAAGGCCCTGGAGCGTGCGCGATGCTATTCCGTGGATGAACAGGGGGCCTATGACCATCGTGGCAGCCCGCGCTCCGATGATCGGCCACCGAGGTCCGTCCCATTCGTGCACGATGCGGACTAGCGTCGCGCGGTTCGTCCCGGAGGGGTCAACCGGCTCGAAGCTCCACTCGACATCCATTCCCGTCGTGATGCCGCCTACGTGCCGGAAGCGCATGGCCGGCCGACCCCGATCGATGCGCATTTCCGAGAGCCACCACGTCGGCCAGCCCAGCGGTCCTCCGAAGGGGCGCACGGCCGACATCTCGACCAGTCCGCCGCCGTCCTGCGCCCGCTCGCGGAAGCGTACGAAGCGATAGTGCCGGAGGTGCTCAGGCCAGCGATCCACGCGCGAGGCGAGATCGAAGATCGTCGTCACATCCGAGTGCACGATCCGGTGGTCGACGGTCGACATCCGGCGACCGGTGGGCATGGGCCCGAGCTCGACCTGTGTGCGGCGACTCGCGCCCGCGACGGTCCCTCCGCGTGGGTCGGGGGCGGGCATCACGCTGCCCGCCTCCCCTCCCATACCGGAGTCCAGCTCGCGGTGATCCGGAAACCACGCCGCTCGCATACAACCGGATGGAATCCGATCACGTCGTGGATCAGATCGCGCAGCTCGGGCGCGGTGAATCCACGCATGACCGAGACGACGCCGTCGTGCCGGCTCACGGCGTGGAAACCGAGCGGAAAGGAGACCATCCAGATCCCCGCAGCGGCAGCCCAGCTTCGCCGGATGTCACTGATGATGACTCGCCCGCGCGCCACGCGGTCGAGTTCGCGGATCACGTCCGCCGCCTTCCGGTCATCGAAATGGTGAACGACCTGCGAACAGGTCACGAACTCCACGCTGTGATCGGGGAAGGGAAGACGCGTCGCGCAGCCACGGACGGCGATGCCCGCACGCGCGCGTGCGGCAGCGACCAGCGCTTCCGATCCGTCGAGGCCAACCGTCGTCAATCGCACGCCGTGGGCGGCCGCCACTTCGCGCGCGCGCGCCGGTATGTCCCCGATTCCGGTCCCCACGTCCAGCAGCGTCGCCTCGCGTGTCCCGCCGCGCCCCTTCATGCGATTCAAGGCTGGCACCAGCTCGGCGATCACAGCGCTCGATCCGCCGAGCAGGTGGTTCGCGCGCGCAACGTCTGCCAGGGAGCGGCGCTGGATCTCCGCCGACATGGTTGGATCATCCAGATACTCGATGCCGCGTACGCGGGGCGGCGTCAGAAGCGATGGCATCTACCGCTCGAGCGTCGCATAGCCGCCGCGATAGTACAGCAGCGGCGTGTCTGTCCGCGCCTCGGCGCTCTCGACCTCGGCAAGGCAGATCGTGTGATCGCCGCCGTCGTGAAGATCGACGATACGGCACTCGAGCTGCGCGAGCGCGCCGTCGAGAAGCACCACACCGGTCTGGCCTCGCATGAAGCCGATGCCTTCGAAACGGTCCGTATCGACGCCGGCGAAGCGGCGTGAGAGTGCTTCCTGCCCGGCGGCCAGAATGCTCACGCCGAAGTGCAACGACTCGCGAAGCACGCGCGACATTGCCGCCGTGTGGTCGATGCAGATCAGCACCATGGGCGGTTCCAGGCTGAGCGAGCAGAACGCGCTCACCGTCATCCCGACATCCTGGCCGCCTTCATCGCGTGCGGTGATGATCGTGATGCCGGATGCAAAGCGGCCAAGGACGCTGCGAAACGTGTCGCTGTCGAGTGTCATTGCCGGCCGAAGCTGACGGTCACGTGAGAAGTCTCATCAGGTACGATGGGCGCAGTACCTCGTGCGGCGGAACGAAATCGCCCGTGACACCGACGAGGAGATCGGCCATGTCCTTTCGTCGTGCCAGTACACGCACGACGCGATTGATGAGCACAGGGAATGCCACGGCCGTCGCGACCAGCCGCTCGACGGTCCACTTGCGGCCGAACACCTCCCGCCGTTTCCCGTTGTAGGCAGCGAGCGCACGATCCGCCGATCGGGGATCACCGGCAGCCATCGCCGCAATCGCATCGAGCGCGAACGGGGCCAGGATCTCACCGCCGTGCAGCGCGGCGTAGATGCCTTCGCCCGTGAAGGGGTCGTAGAAGTCGGCGGCATCGCCAACCAGCGCGGCGCCTGGCGCCCATGCAAGCCGCGCGCGCGACGCGAATGGCCCCGTGGTCCAGACGGGTGAGACACGCTCGGCGCCGGCGAAGCGGGGCGCGAGATGGGGGCGCGCGGCCAGCCAGCTCTCCAGGAATCCAATGCGACCCGCGACCAGTTCACCGGCCCGCCGCGCAGGGATGACCACGGCCACGTTCGTTTCTCCGTTGCCGACATCGGCGATCCCGGTGTAGCCGCCGCGCTCCACGTGCATCTCGCCATGCTGCCCGACACCATCCACTCCGCGGTAGTGCGTGACCAGCGCTATCCTGCGCGGCCAGCGCGCGGTGCGCGCGAGCCCCAGGCGCCGCGCGACGACCGAGCGGAGGCCGTCGGCCCCGATGACGAGTCGCGCCCTGACGGTGCTCTCCTCGCCCGAGGGCAGGCGCACACGCACACCCGTAACCCGCCCCCGCCCCCGCCCCCGCCCCACGTCCCGGTGCACATCGGATACGCGAACACCTTCGATGACCTCCGCACCGGCAGCGCGCGCCACCCCGAGCAGAATCGCATCGAGAGTGCGGCGCCGGATCGCGAGGCCGCGATCGCGAAAGCCGCGATAGCCGTGGCTGGCTGCGAAATCACCACGCATCATCGCGCCGTCCGGTGCGCGCACGGTCATCCCTGCGAGATGCGCCGCGCCCGCTCCTTCCACAGCAGCCAGTGCGCCCATGTCGGACAGAATGCGCGATGCCTCGGGGCTCAGATACTCGGCGCACGGCTTGTCGCGGGGGAACCGGGCACGGTCGAGAATCCGGACGTTCGCGCCTGACTGTGCGAGGGCCCAGCCGATCGCAGCGCCCGCCGGGCCGCCCCCGACGACAATCACGTCGCTCTCGCCCAACGCTCAGCCCACGCGCGCAAACTGATCGTCGCCGAGGAACAGAGTCGAACCCCCATCCTCCACGCGATAGCGAAATCGAACCGTCCCGCTGTTGGGCGACTGCCATGTGATCACGACGACATCGTTCTCCGTGCGCCAGAGCGCCGTGGCCTCGACCGTGTCCGAATAGCCCCAGGCGAGATTCGTGGCGGTCACTTCGCGCACTGTCCTTCCGTCCGAGCCGAAGGCCCAGCGCGTGCGCGAGCTGTGCACGACACCCGATGCATCGCTGAAGTAGATGGTACGGCTCCAGCTCCCGACCAGCCCGGCATCGCGCGTCGCTGCGCCGTTTCCGTTGCCCACGCCACCGGTGCCGCTCCGCGGGCCGGTGATCGGGCCTGCATCGCCACAGCCCACGAGCAGAACGCATGCGAGTGCTGCTGCGCAGCCGCGCAGGCGGCTCGAGATCCGAGCACAATGCCGCCCGCGCGAATCTCGTGGCCGACGACCCGTCGTCTGACGCAGGATCCGGATCAAGACAACAGCGCAGCGACGCATGCGCCGACCAATGTGCTCATCAAGTTCACCACGTCGTTGTCGAGCCAGGCGATGCCGCCGGCCGGAATTGTATCGTTGCCGCACACATGGATGCTGCGTTCCGTGAACTCATCGCACACGCTGCACCTCCGCCGGCCCTGCAGGGCCGCGCCGATTACCGAGTCCGCGGTCGAGCCTGCGAAGCCACCGACGAGCGCACCGAGCACGGCCTGCCAGGTCCAGCCAACGATCCACGCGGAGCAAGCGATGAACAGCGCACCAGAGAAGGCTGCGGAGAAACCGAGCGGGGTCACTCCACCAGAGGCACCCGTCGCGAGTTCTCGACCTGAGAGTATGGAGCGGGGGCGCCGGCGCGCCAGTGTGCCCATCTCGGTGGACCACGTATCGGACGTGGCAGCGGCCAGAGCACCAGCGCCGATCGTCGTCCAGCCGTCCCAGGGCAGGAGCAATGACATGAGCGCCGCCGCAGTGAAGATGCTGCCGTTCGCGAACACCTGGCCAGCGTCGCGCGCGCCGCCCTTCGCGACGACCGACGCAACCCGGGCGCTGCGCACGTCGGATCGGATTGCCGAGAGTGCAATGGAGGAGAGGAAGAACGCGACCAGCAGGACCGCCCAGCCCCACCCGGCGGCGGCGCACACTGCGGCCACGGTGATGGCGGCAATCACGCCGGAGGCCGTGAGCGCCCGGGTGCGATATGCAGCGAACGCAACGGTCGTGGCCAGAAGCATTCCTGCTGCCGCGCGGACGAACACCGGATGGGCGTTCATCCACGAAAGATGGCGCAACGCCGTCGCCCTGGCGCGGAGCAGATCGCCGGATGCTTGAATGGGCCCCACTGTGCGGTTAGCTTCGCTCCAGCAGTACGGTTCTCCTGACCAGCCTTCCGCTCCCCTCGCTTCGACCGCGCGCTCCTCAAATCGCCGCCCCTCTTCCGGTATACCGTTCGCACCCAATGGCAGCCACGGTCGACGCACTACTCCCGCTCAGCTTTCTGGAAGCTGTTCGCGATGTCGATACACCGGAAGGTGAATACGATTCGGAGCTCGTGGCGGAGCTCAAGAACAAGCGCTTCGGGTTAAGCGATACGGTCTACACGCAGATCAGGCGCTACACCGACGCGGTGAAGCGGAATCAGTCCGTGGCGCACGAGGAAGCGGTCGCCCTCGCGCGGTTGATCGGGCGCAGGCAGGACGCCGAGAACGTCTTTCGCGCAGCAGGCGCGTATCTGGCCCTGGAGACATATCAGTCGATATCGCCTGTCTTGCGGCAACTGATGCGCATCCTTCCGTCGCTGCTCGCGCGACCCATCGCACTCCGCCGCGCGCGGCGTATCACGAAACGCTACCTGAATGCCTCGCTGAACCGGAATGGTTCCTTTCTCACCCTGGAGGTTCCGGAATCGGTCACGATCGAATCCGCGCCGCGCGCTGCAGGGTGCTCGTACTACGGCACGTTCCTGCGGGAGCTCATGCGCCTTCTGATCGGAGGGGCGGGCCCCGTGGAGCACGTGCGCTGCGCGAGCCGGGGTGAGGATGCCTGCGAATGGCGAGCCGACTGGCGTCCGATGGACAGAGCGGCGATGGCTGCCTCCGAGGGCTGACATGTTGACGCCCGCGAGCCTTCCGGAACTCCAGCGCGCTCTCGCCAGCGCGCAGGTCGACGGCTGGCTTCTCTTCGACTTTCACGGCGCGAACCCGATCGCGGGCGGACTCCTGCGTCTGGACGGGATGGTCACGCGCCGGATTTTCGCGTTCATACCGCGCACAGGAACGCCCGTTGCTCTCACGCACGCGATCGAGCAGGGGCCCTGGCGCCGCTGGCCCGCCGAATGGAAACGCGAGCGTTACAGCTCCTGGCGCACACTCGAGGAATCGCTGTCGGCGCTGGTCCGCGGCAAGCGTGTGGCGATGGAGTATTCGCCGGGCGATGCGGTGCCGTATCTGGATCGAGTTCCGGCGGGCGTGCTCGAGATGGTGCGGGCCGCAGGCGCAGACGTTGTGTCGTCGTCGGCGCTCGTGACGCGGTTCTACGCAGCGTTGAGTGCGGAAGATCTCGCTGCACACCGTCGTGCCGCCGAGATAGTCGCGACCACAGGGCGCGGGGCGATCGAGCTCGCCGGTCGGCGCGCCCGCGACGGAGAGCCGATCACGGAGCACGACCTGCAGCACTGGATTGTCGAGCGCTTCGAGGCGGCCGACCTGGAAGCCGACCACGCACCGATCGTCGCGGCCGGAGCGAACGCCGCCGATCCGCACTACGAACCGTCTGCCGAACGCGAACGCGCGATCACCGAAGGCGACATCCTGCTCGTCGATCTATGGGCGCGCGAAAGCAGCGACGGTGGTGTGTACGCCGACCAGACATGGATGGGCTCGATCGGTGAACCGGGTGCGCGTGCGGTCGAGGTGTGGGAAGCCGTGCGCGCTGCGCGCGATGCCGCGATCGACATGGTGCGCGTGAAGGCCCGCGCCGGAGCTCCGCTACGTGGGGCCGATGTCGATGACGCCGCGCGCGAAGTGATCCGCCGGCGCGGCTTCGGCGACTACTTCACGCACCGTACAGGCCATTCCATCGATCCGCGCGACCTGCACGGCGCGGGACCACACATCGACAACCTGGAGACCCGCGAGGAGCGGCTGCTCATGCCCGGCGTCGCGTTCTCGATAGAGCCGGGTGTGTACATCGCGGGCGAGATCGGGATGCGTTCCGAAGTGAACGCGTACATGGGCGACGGTGAAGCGATCATCACTCCCGTGGACTATCAGCGCGAGCTACTGGTGGTCTGACCGCCGAGCATCGGCCAGACCGCAGGATCCTCGAGTCCCAGGCGCCAGAAGGCAAAGCGCTCGACGCCGAGCCGGCTCATGGTCGCGAGCAGTTCCGCGAGAAGCGCGGCGTCGGTAACCCAGAGCTCCCACTCACCCGGACTCGACGCGCGCAGCGAGCCGGTGGAGGGCTCCCGCTCCAGTTCCTCGCCATCTTCGGCCGCTGCTCGTCGAGCCTCGTCGAAGCCAACGACCACGCCCGGCGCGCCCTGTCGCCAGAGGTAGCCGTACAGAGGAAGCGCCGCGATGAGGCGACTCGCGCCGACCTCCGCGATTCTCAGCGCGAGCTGTTCGCGCGCCCACGCTGGCGTCGCGACTGCGCCGGGCGGCGAACCCGACCAGTGCTGATCGTACAACATGACGAGAACAAGGTCGGCGGCAGAGAGGAGAGGCTGGGCAGGATACGCTGCGGTATCCGGCGCGGGAACCGCGATGACGATCGGTTCCACGTCGCGCGCCCGCGCGGAGTCCGCGATCGAGCGTGCCACGGAGATCAGCGCGCCGAGGTCTGCCGGCCCCATGCCCTCGAAGTCGAGCACGAGCCCGCGATAGCCGCGCGACGACGCGAGCTGCGCAACGCGGCCAGCAACCTCCGCCCGGCGTCGAGCATCGCCTGCGAGGGCGCGGATCGTAGCCGGATGGAAGCGATCGCCAAGCCACGATGTCACGAGCGCCATGTAACGCGCTCCGGCGTGACGTCCCGCGAGCGAGTCGGGGAAGAGCTCGATGGGCAGGCCGGAGAGCGTGTCCAGCGCGACCCACCCGGAGACGATGACATCCACGTCGCCGCCATGGAGAGCGAGACTTCGTGCGCTGCGCCGATCCCATGGGGCGGTGAAGGCCCAGAGCTCGCCCGATGCCGCGGCCGGCGAGACTGCAATGCTTTTTTCCGGCGTCACAGTGCTGCAGGCAATTCCGGCCAGCGAGACGCCCAGGGCAGCGGCGCGGAAGTATCTGCGTGCTTCGGGAGTGGTCATTCTCCACCTTCGGCTTTAAGGTTCCTTGACGTACTCGCCTGGGCACAAACCGTTCGTAAACCAGCGTGCAGAATCCTGAGCATCCGAGTCATCCCTCAATGTCGTCATTTCCGCGAAAGCGGAAATCCACCTTCTCGGGCATCTGCAGCGACTGCGTGGTATCGTACAGTCGCTGCGCGCGCCTTCATTCTGATGACGCTGGTTGCCTGCGCCGGCGACGACGGCGGCGGTGTCGCAGCGGATTCGGAGGCGCACAGGCCGGTCTGGCGGTCGGCGGCCGCGCAGCCATTTCCGGCGCTTCGCGCCGCCCCGTACAACGTCGTCGAGCCGCCCGCACCCGGGAGCCCCGGAGCGTGGGGGAGCATCGCGGGCACCGTCGAGCTGCTCGGCGATCCGATCGATGATAATGACTCGGATCTTCCCGGCGAGAATCGCGGATGCGGACGGTCAGCGGAGGAATCTGATGTTGCGCAGGGCGCGATCGAGCGCGACGGAACAGGCCTGCTGAACGTCGTGGTGTGGCTGGCGGACATCCGAACCGGGCGACGGCTACCGCTCGAGCGGCGGTTCGAGCTCACGAATCGCGATTGCATGCTTGTCCCGCGCGTGCAGGCTGTCGCGCAGGGAGGTACGCTGAACGTGCGCAACAGGGACAACGAGATGCACCGCACACGTTTTGTGCGAACCCGGACCGGCGAAACGTTGGAGCTGCTTCGCTACAACGATGCGGGGCAGGTCGTGCCCGTGGAGAGTGTCCTCGCCGAACGCGGGCTTCTCGAGGTGCGCTGTGATTCCCATCCCTGGACGCTCGGCTGGATTGCCGTGTTCGACCACCCGTACTTCGCGGTGACGGGACGCGACGGCGAGTTCACTATCCAGGGCGTGCCGCCTGGACGTTACCGCCTCGTTGCCTGGCATGAGCGGCTGGGTATCGTCGAGGAGGACATCGAAGTCAAACCGGGCGACGGCACCGGCGACGCCGAACCGGAGGAGGTTCTGCTGCGCTATCAGATCACGCCGCTGCAGGCGCCCTGATCAGGGACATGGTCATTCCGCGTTGAGAGTCCCGCGACCGTCGTGAGTCCCACGACCCGTCGTCAATCCTGCGACCCGTCGTTATTCCCGCGAAAGCGGGAATCCATTTTCGCGGTTGTCGTCGGGTCGCCCATCAGCGACCTCCCGCGGCCATCACGCCCGAGGCGGCCGCCCTCACCGGGCAAGCCCGCGATCCAGCATCATGGCCACAAAGAGGAGCGCGAGGTACAGCAGCGAGAACCTGTAGAGCCGCCATGCGGGTGCGCGCCACTCCGGCGCGCGCATCACGCGCACTATGCCGGCGAGCAACGCAGCGCCAAGCCCTAGAGCGACCACGAAGTAAACGATGCCGAGCGCGCCGAAAGCCGTTGGGAGAAGCGTGAGCGGCACGAGGATCAGCCCGTACCAGAGCATCTGGCGCATGGTCTCCCGCTCACCCCAGACCAGCGGTGCCATGGGAACGCCCGCGCGCCCGTAGTCGCCCTGCTTGAGTAGCGCGAGCGCCCAGAAATGCGGTGGCGTCCAGTAGAACACGATCGCGAACAGATACAGCGCGGCGAGATCCATCCTGCCCGTCGCCGCGGCCCATCCCACGAGTGGTGGAAACGCGCCCGCCGCCCCGCCGATGACGATGTTATGCGGCGTCGTGCGCTTGAGCCAGCGTGTGTAGACGAAGATGTAGAAGTAGAAGCCGGCGAGCGCGAGCGTTGCGGCGAGAACATTCGCGAAGTAGGCGAACAGGATCGTCGCCGCGGTCGCGAGTGTGACGCCAAAGATGAGCACCGCGATTGCTTCCATCCGACCGCTCGGGATGGGACGCAGCCGCGTACGCGCCATGCGGTCATCGATGTCGCGATCGAGATACATGTTGACCGCATTCGCGCCGCCGGCCATCAGATAGCCAGCGATCATCACCACGACCACGAGTTGCCAGCTCGGGAAGGCGGCGATGTACATCGGCGCGACGGTGGTGACGAGGAGAAGCGAGATGATGCGCGGCTTCGTCAGCATCACGAGGTCGCGGATGACGGAATGCTGTCGAACCCCGGATACAGTAGCGCCGGTCATGTGCCCCTGCCCCCCGCCGCTCCCTCGCCATCCAACGGTCGAACCGAGCTGCCCGGTGCAGATGCATCCGGGTTCCCGGGATCGTTGCGCTCGTCCGTGATCGGCGCGTCGGTCGAGAGCCAGGAGTCGACCATCGGCTCGGCCACGCCGGGCGTTGCGCGCGTGCCCGGGCCGGTGCGGGTCGCGCCGCCGAACGTCGTGCGCGATGCGCGATGCGCGATCGCCGCGAAGACGATGACGCCGAGCCAGACGAGCGTTCCGATCGCCTGGTGCAACGACTGCAGCTGCGGCGGCAGGCGCAGCTCGACCAGCGCGGCCGCCACCAGCAGTTGCGCGAGCACCAGTCCGAAGGCGATGCGTGCCATCGACACGACGGCGGCCGGCTCGCGTCGCTGCGTGGTGGCGATCATCAGCCCCAGCAGGTGGAAGAAGAGCAGAAATGCGAAAATGCGGTGCGTGAGCTGGAGGTGCACCGGGCCGTCGTACCCGTTTCGGCAGAGCGGGAACCCGACGCATGCCTCGGCGGCGCCCGGCAGATTCGCCGTGAGTGCACCCAGCACGAGTATCACAAACGTCATGATCGCCGCGGCCAGCGCTCCCCGGTAAGTTTTCGCCGAACCGCCGCCGAACGCCGCGCGCGTCGCCCCGAGTCCACCGCCGCGCATCACCGCAAGCGCGAGCGTAGCGAGGAGTGACATCGCGAGTGCGAGATGTACGACGTTAACGATGGGATGCGTCCCCAGCGTGACCGTCAGCGCGCCGAACAGCGCGACGGCCGCGTAGATCCCCGCCGCTAACAGCGTCGCGCGGAACACAGCGCCGACGGCCTCTCCAGCGCCGCGCGTCTCGCCCCCACGGTCACTCCCGCCCCTCTGCTTGTCATTCCCGCTCCTTAGCTTGTCATTCCCGCCTCTCCCCTCATCATTCCCGCGAAGGCGGGAATCCATCGTGCCCGCACCGTAGACGCCACTCGCGGCGCGAACGCGCCTCGTCGCAAAAAACGCCGCGCCCACGAGTACAATGATCGCGACGCCGAGCGCTGCCGCGAGGTATCGGTGCGTCACCTCGATCACGAGATCGGGGCGCTCGAGCGGCGGGAAGAGATATCCTCGGCACGTGGGCCAACTGTCGCCGCACCCCATCCCCGATCCCGTGATTCGCACGATCGCGCCGAACACGATCTGAAGGAAGGCGAGCGCGAGAGCGGTGCAGGACAGCAGCCGGAGCGTGCGCAACGGCGATCGCGTGTTCATGCCGTCTCTGGCGCCGGAGATGGCGCGTACGCCGCACGCCCCGCCAGCGCCACCGGGTTGGCCAGCGTTGGCGCCGCAGCGCTCACGACACCGGCACCCCCGTCCGGACGCACGTCCGCCTCGGGCGGCGGGTGCAGCGCGCGCCACGTGAACGCGAGCATCACAGCCAGTCCCGCCGCCGGAAGCAGTACCCAGGCGAGCTCACGGCCTCGGCTCGATCGCGCGGCACCCGGCGCGGACGTGTACCGCGCGCGAAACACCGAGCGCACGATCGCGATCTGAGCCATGAGAATGCAGCAGACGGCGACCCAGAAGATCGCATCCGCGAGGGAGGAACCAATCAAGACGCGTCCGGAATGGCGGGAGTGATGCGAGCTCGAAAGCTGTACCGGCGCAGAGGGCGGGTCAACCGCGCTCCCTCGCGCCCAACTCGCCCGGAGTGTAGGATTGCCCCATGCCAGCGCACGACGCCGAGCACGACACAGCGCACGACACAGCGAACGACACGGCGCACGACACGGCGCACGACACGGCGCACGACACAGCGCACGACACGACCGGTCTCCCGCGACGCCTTGGCCTCTGGAGCGCGGTCGCCGTGCTCGTTGGCTCCGTCATCGGCTCCGGCATCTTCCGCTCGCCCGCCGCGGTCGCCGAGCGCGTTCCGGGCCCCATCGCGATGCTGCTCGTCTGGGTCGCGGGCGGTCTCTTCGCGCTGTGCGGGGCGCTCACGCTCGCCGAACTCGCCGGTGCATTTCCGCGAACGGGCGGCGTCTACGTGTACATCCGCGAGGGCTGGGGGAGACTCCCCGCCTTTCTCTTCGGATGGGCGGAGCTCACGGTCATCCGCGCCGCCGCGCTCGGTGCGATCGCGACGACGTTCGCGGAGTACTTCCTTCGCGTGCTCGGCTACGACACGCAGTTGCCGCCCTACGATGCCTGGGTGCATTACGTCGCGGCGGTCGCGATCATCCTGATGTCGGGGCTCAACATCGTGGGCGTGAAATGGGGATCGCTCGTCCAGAACGTGACGACGATCGCGAAGTACGGCGGGCTGCTGTTCATCGTCCTCGTCGCGCTCGCGCTCGGCCTGCCGGAATCCGGTGGTGAGAACTTCACGCGAGCCAGCCCCGATGCCGTCGGCGGGTTCGCGATATCGGCGTTCGGCCTGGCGCTCGTATCGGTGCTCTGGGCGTTCGACGGCTGGGCGGATCTCAGCTTCATCGGCGGGGAGGTCAAGGACCCGCGGCGCAACCTGCCGCGCGCGCTCATCATGGGCACGCTCTCCGTGATCGCGATCTATCTGCTGGCGAACGTGGCGTACCTCGCGGTGCTATCGGTCGACGAGATCCGGAGCTCGCCCCTTGTTGCGGCCGATGTCGCCCAGCGACTGCTCGGGCGTCCGGGCGTGGTGTTCGTCGCGCTCACAGTGATGGTGTCGACGTTCGGTACGCTCAACGGATCACTGCTCACGAGTCCGCGCATTTTCTTCGCCATGGCAGACGACCGGCTCTTCTTCCGCAGGGTGGCGGCCGTGCATCCGAAGTTCGAAACCCCACACGTCGCCATCGGGCTCGCCGCGATGCTCGGCGTGATCTTCGTACTCGTGCGCGACTTCGAACAGCTCGCGGACGCGTTCGTGACTGCCATCGTCCCCTTCTACGCGCTCGGGGTGGCGGCAGTGTTCGTGCTCCGGCGACGCCCGGGCTACGATCCCCCGTTTCGGGTGCCGGGGTATCCGTTCGTCCCCGCGCTGTTCGTGCTGGCGACGCTGTTCCTGCTCGGCAATGCGATCGCCGATCCGTCCAGTCGCTGGGCAACCCTCGCGACGCTGGGCATCGTGGCGATCGGGATTCCTGTGTACTACTCGACGGTCGGGCGCCGTCGCGGTGGGGGCGGGGAAAATAGATCCCCGCGTTCGTGGAGGTGACGAGATATGCAGCGCGGGGAGGACGAGGTCTGCAGGGCGGGGATGAGGGCCCGCCGTCGTCATTCCCCCGGAAAGAGGGAATCCAGGTGTGAGGGCACACGACAGGGCTGAACGAGGGTGGTGGCCAGGCCGGGGAAGCCCCGCCAGTGCGTTACCGGCTCGTGACGTCCCAGTCCGTTGACGGCGAGATGGATCGGGTTCAGCTTACGCCGCGGGAAACAGGTGGGTTCGGCGATTCCTGGCCCCACGGTAAATCATCTTCAGTAGCAGGCCCTCCCATGAACCGACCGCTTGCATTCGCGCTGATGGCCTCCATGATCTCGGCCATCTCCTGCGACGAGGCATCCGCTCCCATCGGTGAGCGTGGAAGCATCACCGCACGGGCGTACGTCGATACGGACGCGTCCGGAACCTTCACCGCGTCTGACGACGTCCTGAGCGGAGCAGATGTGGCGCTGTTCCGCGGCGGCGAGGAGATCGCCTCCGGTGCCACCGGCCCCGATGGGAGCATCACCTTCGAGAACCTCGAGCCCGGGAGTTACCGCGTGGAGTTCGTCAGTGCCCCCCCGGCCGGCTCGGCGCTCACTACGGCCGGATCGGCGGTCGCGGTCGTGGGCTTTCGCGGAGAGCCGGCCACGGTCGATTTCAGATTCGTCTACTTCCCGGGGAGTATCGAGGGGCGCGTGTATCGCGACGACGACGCGAGCGGCTCGTTCGATCCCGCGCAGGACACGCCCGGGATCGGGCTGTACGTGCTGCTGAAGGCCGACGACGGTGGGACACCGGGAGCGACGCTCGACTCCACAACGACCGACGATGAGGGGCGCTATGAGTTCTCCCGCGTCGCACCTGGAAGCTATTTCGTCGTGTTCGAGGATCGGGCGACGATCGATTACGGTGTGACCGGCAACACGCGCGCAGTGGTTGTCGCGCCTGCCGGATCACTGACCGCCGACGCGACGTTCGAGGGCTCGCTGCTCATCCCGATCGCGCTCGCACGCTCGCGGCCGATCGGCGCTGGTGTGACCGTCCGGGGACAGGTGACCTTTCCGCCGGGCACGGACGTGTCCGGGAGCGGCGGCGCGAACTCGAAGATCTTCATCCAGGACGAGACTGGCGGGATCATCGTCTTCTCCGTTCCTACGGCGGACACTCTCCTCTATGGCGTGGGCGACGTGATCGAGGTGAGCGGGACGATCGACGAGTTCAACGGCGAGCTGGAGATCGTTTCGCCGACTGTCGTGTTCATCGCCGATGGCAGCGAGCCGGCGCCGGTGAACAGCACGGGAGCGGAGATCAACGCGCTGGTCGATGAGGCCGAACTGGTGGTCGTCACCGGTCTCATCGTCGACTCGATCCCCGGAACCGGCACCACAACGTTCAATGTGTTCACGACCGCGCCCGACGGCGAGACGGTGCTCGTGCGCGCGAGCGACGCCAGGACACGATTGACCAGGGCGCACTTTGTCGTGGGCAGGACGTACACGATCAAGGGTGTACTCTCGCAGTTCTTCGGGGATGCACAGATCCTGCCTCGCTCGCCGGCAGACGTCGTGGACACGACACCGGGTGGCGGCGGTGGCGGCGGGCTCGTGATCAACGAGCTCATGCCGAACCCGTCTGCCGTGTTCGATAGCCAGGGCGAGTGGCTCGAGATTCTCAACCTCGGCGCGTCTCCCATTGACCTCCAGAACTATCGTCTGACGGGCAATAGCGCGGGCGATACCGCGACGATACTGGTGTCGCTGATCGTTCCCGCAGGCGGCTACGTCGTCCTTGGCAACAACACCGATCCGCTCACCAATGGCGGCGCCCCGGTCGATTACGACTATGGCGGATACACTCTCAACAACAGCAACGACCACGTCGTCCTGCGTGACCCGGCGGGGGCGGTCGTGGATTCCGTCGACTACGACACCGGGCCTCCGATTGGCGCGAGCTGGGCGCTCACGGATCCGTCGTCGGACAACACAGTCGTCCCGGGCACGAACTGGATCGAGTCGACCTCGACGTTCGGAGCCGGGGACAAGGGAACTCCAAACGCGCAGAACGACGGCTACATCTCCCCGTCGCCCGCGCTACTTCTCCCCATACGGTCCGGTGTCATGAGGACGAACGTTTCGCCCGGCTCGTGGCACCCCACTTCAACCCCTCGCGGGATTCTCAGCCGATGAAGCCATCGAACATTCGCCCCGGGGGTCGCACCGCCGGTCTGCTTGTCGCGCTGACGCTGGTTGCAGCGTGCGCCGAGGATCCCGTGGGTCAGTTCGAGGTCGAGGGCGCCGGGAGCCTTGCGGGCCAGCTCTTCTTCGATGCCGACAACAACGGGCTGTTCACGCCGGTGGGCGGCGACACCTTGCTCGTGGGCGTGCCCATCGAGATACGGCAACGCGGCGGGAGCGCCGTGCTGGCGTCCACGACCACGGATGCGTCGGGCTTCTTCTCCGTGGACGGCCTGCCGCCGGGGACGCACGATGTATTCGTCGTGACCGGACCGGGGACAACCGGCGAGCTCGTGTTCTGCCGTAATCCGCTCGCGACATCGGTGTTCATCGACGAGCAGGCGTTCGTCTCGATAGTCGGGCGGCTGGGTTGTGTCGTTTCGATCGCGGAGGCGGAGGAGGCGGATCTCGATGCGACGGTGACGATATCGGGGATCGTCACGGCGGGGCAGGGTACGTTCCGCGGTGACAATGCCTACGTCCAGGATGTCACGGGCGGGATACTCATCTTCGGGCTTCCGGGGGCGCCGGGTCTCGAGCTCGGCGACAGCGTCGAGATCACGGGCGTGCTGGACGAGTTCAACGGCGAGCTGGAGATCGTGAGCCCACGCGTGGCTCCGAACATAACGGCGGGCGTCGCAGTTCCGGCACCCAGGGTGCTGACCACGGCCGCAATCGCCGGGACGGCCGCCACCTCGGCCGACATCGGCCGCCTGGTCCGGGTGCAGGCGGCCACGGTGGGCGCCTTCTCCGGATCGAACGGCAGCATCGACGACGGGTCGGGGGCCGCGATCATCCGGCTCGACGGAAATGTCTCCGGTGTGCTCACTCCGGCCAGCTTCGAGACTGGCAAGTGCTACGATGTGACCGGCATCCTCGGAATCTTCAGGGGCGCCCCGCAGCTCAAGCCGCGCCTGGCAAGCGACGTCGCGGAGGTTCCGTGCAACTGAGTGTCACACCCACCTCAATCCCGTTCGCGGAGATCAGCGCTCGCATGCCCAGTCGCTTCCTTCGTTCGATCTCCGCGCGAATCGCCGCAGCGGTGGGACTTTCGTTCGTGCTCCTTGCGGGCTCGTCGTCCACTGTCGACGCGCAGGGCACGACCACCGGAGCCATCCGCGGGAGGGTGACGGACGATGCCGGTGCGCCCGTCGACGCTGCCGCGCTTTCGGCGGTGAACAGCGAGACCGGATTCACGCGCGTTGCGCAGTCCGGAGCGGACGGACAGTACATGCTGCGGCTTCTGCCGCCCGGCATGTATACCGTCACAGCACGGCGCATCGGCTTCCAGGCGCGCGCGGTCGCCGAGGTGCGCGTCATAGTTGGCAGCACCACGCCGGTCGATATGACGATCAGTCCCACGGCGGTGACGCTCGCGGACGTCGAGATCATCGCGCAGGCGGCGGAGGTCGACGTGACCAACGCCGGCGTCAAGAAGACCGTTGGCCAGGAGGAGATCGACAACCTCCCGGCGCTGGGTCGGGACTTCACCGACTTCATCAATCTCTCCGGGCTCGTGAGCCCGCAACCGGAAGAGACGACGGGCGGCCAGTTCTCCATTGCCGGCGCGCGCCCCTCGCAGACCAGTCTGCAGATCGACGGCGTGGACGCGAACAACTCCTTCTTCGGCGAGAACCGGGGCGGGAGCCGCATTCCGTTCGCCTTCTCGCTCGAATCCATCCGCGAGTTCCAGATCATCACGAACGGGTTCGACGTGGAGTACGGTAACTACTCCGGCGGGATCGTGAACATCGTCACCCGCGGCGGGACCAACACTTTCGGTGGTTCGGTGTACGGCAACATCCGCGACGATGCACTCACGGCCAACAACTTCGACGGGACGGAGCCGAACAACTACGAAGTGCAGCAGTACGCGGCACGGGTCGAGGGGCCGGTGATCGAGGACAGGCTCTTCTATCTCTTCTCGCTGGACGGCCAGCGGCGGCGCGAACCGTTCCGCCCCTTCAACGTCGAGGCTTTCAGGCGCGAGGGTGACATCGCCGAAGCGGACAGCCTGCAGCGATTTCTGTCGATTCTCGAGAGCGTCTACGGAATCGACAACCCCGCTGCCGGCTATGCGCCGTTCGAGATAACGAACGATGTGCTGACGCTCTTCGGGCGCGTGGACTGGACGTTGAACGACAGGAATCGTCTATCGGTCCGCAACAATTTCTCCGACTACGAGAACGCGAACGAGGCAGGCGGCTTCGCGATCGATGGCGGAAGATCGCAGGCGGAGCGCCTCACCGGCCGGACGAACTCGCTCGTGGCCGAGCTCACGAGCCAGTTCTCGCCCGTCCTCTACAATGTGGCTCGCGTTCAGTACGCCACCGAGAATCGTCCGCGGGTCGGAAACGAGCTTCGGCCGACGCTCATAGTCAACGCCGGCATCGAGAGCTTCGAATATGGCGGCAACTTCATCTCCTTCAACAACGACCTGGATGAGAGCAAGATCCAGATCATCGACAATCTGACCTTCGTCGCCGGGAGTCACACGCTCAAGGCCGGAACGAACAATACGTTCTCCAGCTTCGACAACGCGTTCTGGCTCAACGGGTCCGGGAACTTCAACTTCAACAGCCTGGCCGATTTCGAGGCGGGCATTGCGTCCAGTTACGACCGCGGAGTACGAGCGGATGGGCTGCCACCCATGGCCGAGTTCTCGGCGCAGGAATACTCGTTCTACGCCCAGGATGAATGGCAGGCGACGAACAGGCTGCTCGGGATCCTCGGGCTGAGATACGATGTCGCGAGATACGGCGATCGTCCCGGGCGCGTCATAGATGTCGAACGCGCCTTCGGATTCGAGACAGGCACGGCACCGATCGACAACAACAACGTATCTCCGCGCGTCTCGTTCACGTACGACCTCAACGGCAACGCGACGGACATCCTGCGTGCCGGGGCGGGTCTCTTCTACGGCCGCGTGCCGTTTGTCCTTGGAAGCAATGTCGCCATAACGGATGTGCCGTTCCTGTCGTTGCAGTGCCGCGGAGAACCCGGGGATCCGGACGCTCCGCCCTCACCAACGGGGTACGGGTCGTTCTCATCCGACGGTTCGGACAACCCCTTCAACTGCGCGGGTGCCGCGGGCGTCGGCGGGGTTCCGTCCTACACGTTCTGGCAACCCGACTTCGAGATTCCGGAGACTCTCAAGGCCAACATCGGCTATGAGCGACTGTTCATGGCAAGTACACGTGCCTCCGTTGACCTCATATTCTCGGAATCCGACAAGCTCTACACCGTGCGCAATCTCAACCTGCGCGAGGCGCAGTTCACCCTCGACGGTGAGGGTGGTCGCCGGGTGTTCGTACCCGAGGCAGCGTTCGTGCCGGCCAATTCGGCGGGCTCCGCGCGGCTGCGCAACACGGACTTCGGCAACCTGCTCATCAATTACAACGACGGTGTGGCTCGCTCATTCGCGGCCACGTTCAACCTGGACCACCGTTTCGGTGAGAGCTCGCAGCTCACTGGTTCCTACACCTACACCCGCGCGCACGACAATTCCTCGTATTCCTGCTGCACGGCGAACGAGGGTTTCACGGGTCAGGACTACGGTGCGCTCGGCCCCAATGTGATCGGTGCCATAGGCGACGAAGCTGCCGGCTGGGGGCCCAGCGACTTCGTTCGCAACCACACCTTCATTCTCTCCGGGATCATCCGGCTCCCGTGGGATATCAGGGCGACGACGATCTGGCGCCTCCAGAGCGGTACGCCGTGGACGCCCGAGATTCGCGGTGACATCAACGGCGATGGCGTGAGGTTCAACGACCGGCCATTCATCTTCCGGCCCGAAGACCTGCCGGTTTTCGTACCAGCGGGAACACCGGCCGGTGAGGCCGACGCTATCATTGCACAGAACCGCTCGGTGTATGCCGAGCTGCTGGCCGAACACGACTGCGTCGGGGATTATGTGGGCCAGATCGTTCCGCGCAACACCTGCCGGCAGCCATGGTTCAACCGCTTCGACCTGAGCCTGCGAAAGGAGTTCGCCACGTTCTCGGGACAGTCGGCCGAGCTGTCACTGGATCTGTTCAACGTGCTGAACGGTCTCGACAAGGGATGGGGCCGCTACGAGGCCGTGCAGGGTCCGGATCGCAATCTGGTCGCACCGCAGGCGTACGACCCCGCTACCGGCGACGTGCTGTATACCGTGTCTCCCGACTTCGCTGAGAGCTCGACGCTCGGCGGCAATCTGCTGCTTCAGTTCAGCGCGCAGGTCGGGGTGCGTTACAGCTTCTAGCTCCAGCCGGAACGGAGTGGCCCCACGAACGTTGTCATTCCCGCGAAAGCGGGAATCCATTCTCTCGCAAACGTTGTCGCTCCCGCGAAAGCGGGGATGCATTTCCCGGTCTGCCGGGGACGTTCAACCAACTGGCCAGCCAGCCCTCAGTTCGGAAAGTCCCCCACCGCCTCGACCAACTCCGGCCGGTCCACGAAGGGGTTCCGGTTCCCCTGCGCCCGGAAGATCCTGTCATTTCGCCCCCGCTCGAACTGGCTCACGGGATCTTCCGCCGCCCACTGGAGCAGCGTCGATTCCTCGACGTTGAAGTTGGCGAGCGTGAACGAAGGCGTCCGCTCGGACTCGTAGCGCACATGGAAGTAGAAGATCGCACGCGCGATGTCTCCCTTCTTCGAGTCGCGCGGCTCGAACACCGTGCGTCCGCTCGCATCGCGGCCCAGGCGGCTGTGCTCGCCCGTGCCCGACGGGTCGGGGCTCAGCCAGAACACCGTTCCCGTAACCTCGCCGAACGGGTTGTTGCTGCGCTGGCCGTTGGCCTCGGCGTCAGCGGTGAACAGGATGTGTATGTCGCTGTTCGCCGGATCCTCATTCGCGCCCCGGCTCTGGGGCCAGGCGTGTTCCGTGTTGAATTCTGCAGCCGCGGCATCGCTCCGGCTGTCCACGCCAGCCGCGCAACGGCCGGTGTACACGTCCACGAGTACGTTGTCGTCATTGGGATCAGCAACGATCGCATACAGCGAATCCCGCGCGCTCGTGTAGCCGAGCACGCGATGAGCGTCGATGATCTCGTTCAGCGCCGCGATGAGTGCCGTGCCGGTCTTCCCCTCCGCCGGGGCGTAGTACCCGGCCGGGAGGTTGGACGCAGCGGACAGCGGAGCGACTTCGCACGCCGCGAGACCGCTCCCTCCACCACCCGAGGGCGGCGCTTCAACGCTGCAGGTGACCAGCGCCGTGGCCCAGCATCCGTTGAAGGGGCCCGACCCGGCAGCGGCAGTGACGTCGACCTCGTAGCGCCGCCCGCGTTCGGCCGTGAAGCTCACACGTTCGCAGTTGGAGGCGCTCGCGCTCGTCTCCCCCGCGACAGTGAGATCGAAATTGACGCCCGCGGGGCCGCAGATTCCGACGTTGGCCGGTCCGCCGTCGCCCGCGACGAAGCTCGCCGTCGCAGTCCCGGACGTGGCGACGGTCCCGCTGAACTGGCCGGTGAGGGGAAGAAACGTCGCCGGCTCGGTGGAGCCGGACCCACAGCCGCCGGCAACGAACGCGACCATCACAGCGAGAAAGGAGCGACCCATCATGATGCGAAACCGGGTTGATCGCGGACTCCCGCGATGAAAGCAGGCAACGTCAGAATATCTCGAGATTGATGTACTTCCGCGGATTCTTCTTGAAATCCGTGGCCAGTGAATCGAGTTGCGTCACGAGCGACCGCAGATCGCGATACAACATCGGGTCGTTGACGAGCTGGCCCGCGGTCCCCTGGCCGCTGTCGACCTTGGCCAGCACGCTCACGAGCCTCGTGCTCGCGCCGTGCATCTCGTTCGTGATCATGGCCAGATTCCGACTCGACTCCTCGAGCCCCGCGAGCGTCTCCGACACCGTGGCAGAATCGATCGCCGACGCCGCGCGCCGCAGCGACGCGGTCGTCGCCGAGAGCGAGCGCGCCTGCTCCTCGGCAATGTCGTTGAGCTTGAGCATCAGCCGGTTGGTCGCCGCGAGCGTCTGTCTGAGATCCGCGATGCCGCCCTCCTGAACGAGCTGCAGCTCGATTGCACTGGCCACGTCGGAAAGCGATTGCCCGACGGTGTCCATGCGCGCGATGATGTTGTCGATGGAGGGCTCGGGCCGTCCGAGCGGGATCGTGTCGCCCTCCTCGTGCGACTCGCGTACGCCGAGCGTTGGGGCGAGTTTGATGGCGGCATCGCCGAATATGCCGACCGGGACCACAGTCGCCGTCGTCCCCAGCGGCACCGTGTAGTCATCGTTGATGCGCATCGTGGCGTCCAGCCAGCCGTCCCGCTTCAGGTCCACGCGGCTCACGATTCCCACATCGACGCCGGCAAGCAGCACCGGCTGCCCCTGCTTGAGGCCGGCACCCCAGGGGAATCGGGCGTACAGCGGATAGCCCGAGGAGAGACCCCCGCGTGCGAGCCACAGCGTACCCGTCACGAGCACGGCAGTGGCGATGGTCAGCAGTATTCCGACGAGGACCTCGTCGCGTCTCTTCATGCCTGGATGTTCTGGGCGAGCAGGAGGGCGATCAGCACGTCGAGCGACAGGATGGCCACCGACGTCACGACCACGGCGCTGGCGGTGGAACGTCCCACCCCCTCCGCGCCGGCCTCGGTAATGTAGCCCTCATACGTGCAGAAGAAAGCGATGGCGAGGCCGAAGAAGGTCGCCTTGATGAGGCTGTACACGATCTGAAACTCCGTGAACGCCAGCCGCAGCCCCTCGGTGAATTCGGCCGAGGTCACGTCCGTTACACCGGTCGCCGTGAGAAATGCGGCGCCAATACCGATCGCATCAGCCAGAATAGTGAGCACGGGGAGCATCACCAGGGCGGCCAGAACGCGCGGCACGACGAGGTAGGCAATCGGATCGTATGCAAGTGTCTCCAGCGCGTCGATCTGCTCGGTCACGCGCATGGTGCCGATCTCGGCGGTCATCCGCGCACCTACGCGCCCGGTCAGGACGAGCGCCGTGAGCAGCGGTCCGAGCTCGAGCACGATCGACTGCCGCACGATGAGCCCCACCACGGAGTTCTGCACGCCGGCGAAGAGCTGGTAACGGGTCTGAAAGGCGGTCACGGCCCCGATGAACGCGGCCACGATCGCCGTGAGCAGGAGCGAGTCCACGCCGATGGTGCGCATCTGCCGCATGGTGAGCGGCAGATACGTCCGCGGCTCGGACAGCGCGCGAAAAATATCGCCCACGAAGAAGGCACGTCCACCGACTCCCGCAAACACGGCCTTCGTGAATCGCGTGATTTTGCGGAAGAGACGTATCCCCGTCCGCTGCACGACCGGGAACGTCTCGGTGGGGCGCGGGTCGGTCCCGGCGGGATAGTGGAAGTCGTTCACCGCGGTGTTGCCGGGAGAATGGATTCCCGCACTCGCGGGAACAACGGAGCATGTCTCAGGTCTTCACCCGCAGCATGAGCACGGTGCCAATGATCGCGAATATGGCGCTCGGAATCCACGCCGCGAGATCAGGCGGAACAATGCCCTTCTCCCCAACGGCGCGCGTGAGCTGGATCAGCATGAGGAAGACGACAGTCGTCGCCAGGCTGATGCCGACACCGTACGCGGTCCCGCCACGCTCCGTACTGGTTGCGAGTGGCGCGCCGAAAAGGGCGATGATGATGCACGTGACCGGTATCGCGAGCTTGAGCATGCGGTCCACCCGCAGTTTGTTCACGTCACCACCCGATCGTTCCATCGCCTCGATGAAGCGCCCCAGCTCCCCGTAGCCCATCTCCTCCGGTGCCTTCGAGTTCGCGGTCAGCTCTTCCGGCTGCTCGGTCATCTGCACCGCGCGCAGCGAATCGAAGGAGAGCGCGATGTCCGTCATTGAATCCGGCAGAATGTGTAGGTGTCCGCCGCGCAGCGTCCACCCGCGCTCGGCGTTCCACAGTCCCTCGCGGGCGGACAGCACGTAAGTGGGGTATTCGGGGCCGCTGCCCTTCCGTTCTATCTCCACCAGATTCATGACGCCCCGTTCGGCGTCGAGCGAGCCGACCTTGTAGATGCGCCCACCCTGCGCGGAGTATGCGAAGTTGCTCCTGTCGGTGCCGCGGGTCATCGCGACCTCACCCAGCAACTGCTTGCGCCGGATGTTCGCCGCCGGCACCAGCTCGCCGAGCACGAGGCCGAACCCGGCCGCGAACACCGCACCCAGGAAGATCGGAGCGATGAAACGGTAGAACGACATCCCCGAGGCCTTGGCCGCCGCTATCTCCGAATGCCTCGTGAAGGTTCCGATCGAGAAGACCGTGGCGAAGAGCACCGCCGCGGGCAGAACCATGAACATGGAATCGGGAAGCCAGTACACGTAGCTCATGGCGATGTCGCCCGCGCTGATGCTGCGGGCGAGATACTTGTCCAGGTTGTCGGCCAGATCGATGATGATGATCATGATCGGGAAGCCGAGCGCGGTCGTCACGAAAATGCGCCAGAACTCCCCGAGAACGTATCGGTCCAGCGGGCGCAGGATGTGCCGTCTCACTGCGGCCCGCCTCCGCGGCTCGCGCGGCCGTCACGACGAACCCGCCGGTCGAGCGGAAGCCCCACCCGGCGCCCCTGCCGCGCGAACCAGGCGCGCGCGGAATCCGTGAGCTCGCTCATATCGCCGCCGCGTGCCGTGCTCGCCTCGCGCCCCATTCGCGCGAGCAGCAGGAGGCCGACGATGGTGAAGATGATGTTCGCCAGCCACATTGCGGCGAACGCGGGCAGAAGCCCCTCGTTGGCGAGCGCCTCGCCGGCGATGAGACCCACATAGTACAGAGCGAACACGGCTATGCTGACGCCGATCACGAGTCCGACACCACCGCGTGGGAAGCGTAGTGCGATCGGCGCGCCGAGGAGGACGAAGACGACGCACGCCGCGGCGAGGGCGAACTTCTTGTGAATCTCCACGTCGAATGCCGCGATCGACAGGCCGGTCTCCTCGATTCGCGTTCCGGTGGCGTAGATGATGCCGCTCAGCATCCCCGGCGACATCTCACGCATTCCCATGCCGAATCCGGGATCGTTGGGGTCGTTGTCGAAATCGCTCGACAGGCCGCCGCCCGCGGAGGGCGGGAGCCGGTCCGGCAGTTGCGATTCCCGCAGGCCACCCGCAGACGGCGGCAGCCGGTCCATGAACCGTGGCGACCCGCGGTTGGCCGGCACCGCGGAGTCCTGCGGAACACCCGGCGTCTGCGCCGCGATCGCCTCTGGCATGCCGACGGTGCCGGAGTCCATCGCCGCACCGAGCGCCGCCAGAAGCGCGCAGTATGCCCCGGCCAGTCCGCCGCCATCGCCCGCCTGCACACTGTCGGTAGTCGTGTTCTCGTGCGGATACTCCACCCGCTCCCCGGTCGTGGCCTGTCGGGCGGCCGCGCCGAGCAACGCTTCGAGCCGCGCGCGCGCGGCCGCCCGCTCGGCTTCGGCCAGCCCCACTTCGTGCTCCATCTCGCAGATCGACATCTCGCGATCGCTCTTGTAGCTCCTGCTCTCCGACCGCTCGAGCGTGTTGCCCACGCCAGGCACCCGGATGCGATCGACGTCGAAGTACAGCCGTTGCAGGCTGCCGGGGTCGTTGCGCGGAAGCTCGATCATGTAGCCATCGTACAGCGTCATCAGCAGGTCACGGTGATCCGGCGACATCGCCATCGTGCCGCTATCGGCATAGATCGTCCGCCGCGCGGTGGCGTTCGAGAAATCGTAGATCGTGACCTCGTGCATCGCGTTCGACGATTCGTCGATGCTGTTCGTGCGCAGGAAGAACTGTCGAGGGACGACTTCGTTGATGACCTGCTCCTGCAGCGCGAACGTCGGCTTCTTGCGCTGGATGTCGCTGAGCAGCACGCTCAACTGGTGATTCGCGCGCGGGAGGACCTGATCGTTGAACGCGACCATCCCGATCGCGATCAGCGTGGCGCCGGCGACAACCGGGATGAGGAGGCGCGTCAGACTCACGCCGCTCGCCCGGAGTGCCGTGACCTCGTTCTCGCCCGCGAGACGGCTGAAGGCGTACAGCACGGAGATCAGCACGGCCATCGGCAGTGTCATCGCCACCGTGAACGGGATCGACAGGAAGAAGAACTCGGCGATCACCGTCCACGGCAGGCCCTTGCCCACGAGATTGCCAAACTGCTTCGCGACGTAGTTGAGCAGGAGCAGCGACGTGAGAGCCGAGAGCGCAAAAACCAGCGGCCCCACGTGCTCCTTGAGAACGTACCTGCTGAGTATCTTCACGTGGTGAATCGCTCTCTCGTCCCGTGGAACTCGGCCTTCGCCACAGGGTTTCAGGGTATGGGCCGAACGGTATATTCCACCTGCAAGCCATGCTAGTTCAAGGTCAGCGTGGCGACTCGTGCTGTCCGGCGATACCCAACCCCGCCGTCTCGTTCCCGCCTGGCCTCCCCTGATTCTACCCTCGTCCAGGGGTTTGGTGCATCTCTCCAGATTTCTCGCCGGCTTTCTCCTCGCTTTTCCTGCGGTCGCCGGTGCGCAACAGCCGGCCGACAGTGCGCGCGCCGACTCGCTCGGCACCTGGCCCGCGGTCGACAGTCTGATGTCGCCCATGGGCGTTCGTTACCGGGCGTCGGTCGAGCCGCTCGAGCTCGACGTGCCGGCCGCGCTCGGCCCCTTCGGCCGTCTCGCCGCGGAGCGCTTTCCGGCGAGCGTGATCGCGGAACGCCACGCGGCCGCCTGGCGCCGAAGCGTGGAGACGCGCATACAGACGCTCTGGGGACAGTCGACGGCAGACGCATTCGCATCGCTCATCCCCGTTGCGGACTCGCTCGCCCGCAGCACGGACGCGCTCCTCGCACCGGCACCAGCGGTCGATGATCGCGGCGCGGGAGCTCTTCCGCCGGGCGAGGCGGGGCCGCTCGGCGAGTACGCAGACCTCGGCCTTCGGCTGCAGACGCGCATCGAGGCGAAGATGGAGAAGAACCGCAACGAGCGCTGCCTCGCCGCCCAGCGCTTCAATCCGGGTTTCGCCTGCGAGGGTGCCTTTCAGCCGCAGTTCGATTTCCAGTTCAACGTGCTCACCGGCGGTGTCGTCGCGGATCGTATACACGTCAACGTCGATTACGACACGCAGCGCGAGTTCGATGCCTCGAACAATATATCCATCTACTACCAGGGTCGTCCGGACGAGATCCTCCACCGCGTCGAGATCGGCAACGTGTCGTTTGCGCTGCCGCCATCGCGCTTCATCACGAGCGGCGTTCCGAGCGGGAACTACGGACTCCAGGCCATCGGCCAGCTCGGACCGATGCGATTCCGAACGATAGTCGCCAGGCAGAAAGGGAACGTCGTGCGCGACCGCGTGTTCACGATCGGCGATCGCACGCTGCAGACAGTGGAGCGGGAGATCGAGGACTATCAGATCGAGCCGCGCCGTTTCTTCTTCACGGTCGACCCTCACCTCTTCGCCGGCTACCCGGACATCGACATACTCGATGGCGCGCGCATGGCAGAGCTGGCGCGCGCGCTGGCCGATACCCTGCGCCCGACCAGGGTGTATCTGTACCGGCTCCAGTTCGGAAGCCAGCCGCAGAACCCCAACGGCCCGCAGTTCATTGTGCGCGGTGGCAATCTTCCCGTTCAGCGGGGACAGATATACGACCTGCTGCGCGAGGGCGTGGATTACTACATCGATCCGTCACTGCTCTGGGTCACGCTCGTGCGACCACTCAACGTGAACACCGAACGACTCGTCGTTGCGTACCGCGTACGAATCGGCGGTCGCGACACCGTGTACGTGCCGACGGGCGGAACGCCGGACATCGAGTTCACCGAGGAGCCGCAGTACGCGAACCTCGTCTGGGACCCGTCGCTGGAGGCGAGCGATCCCACGTTCGATCGCGAGATCCGCTCGGTGTACCGGCTGGGTGGCGAGGATGTTCGGCGCGAATCGGTGGGGCTGCGGATAGTCGTCGGATCGGGCGCAGGCCAGGAGAAACCGGCCGCGGGCTCGGCCGACAGCTATCTCGAAATGTTCGGTATGGCGCAGCCCACGAACGAGTCGACATTCGACGCCGAGAACCGGCTCTGGCCGCGTCCCGGCGATCCGAACTTCAGCGGCGCGACCGGAGGCGCTGGCAGCGACGCCCGGATCATCCGCGACTATTTCGTCGTCTTCCCATCGCTCGAGCCGTTCAGCCAGCAGGGACTGGTGCAGCCGGGCAATCCGGCCAACGATTCGATCTACACGACCCCGAGCGAGTACCTGTACTCCAGCCGTCGCCCGGAGAGCGTGTACCGGTTGCGTGCACGGTATCAGGCCGCCGGCGGCGGCGACGCGGGATCACTCATGCTGGGGTCAGTGCAACTCCGGCCCAACTCGGAACGCATCACGATCGACGGCGTTACGCTCACGCGCGGTTCGGACTACACCGTGGACTACGAACTGGGGCGCGTGACCTTCGCCCGCGGCGACACGCTCTTTGCGACGCCGCGCCAGGTGTCGGTGGAATACGAGGAGAACCCGCTGTTCGCCGCGGCGCCGACGTCCATCTTCGGCCTCGCCACGGAGTTCCCGCTCGACAATGGTCGCTTGGGCTTCACGGTGATCTCGCAGTCGCAGACGACGGCGTTCACGCGCCCGACGCTCGGCTTTGAACCCGCGTCGTCCCTCCTGGCCGGCGTGAATGGTTCGCTTCTGTTCAACGCCCACGCGCTCACGTCGGCGCTGGATGCGCTGCCGCTGCTCGAGATGTCGGCGCCGTCGTCCATCCGCGTGCAGGGCGAGTTCGCCACCAGCCGGCCGCGTCCCAACTCCGAAGGGCAGGCGTTCATCGAATCGTTCGAGGGGTCGGGCGGTGTCACGCTTCGGCTGAATGATTTCGAGTGGTACTACTCCAGTCGACCCGTGCCCGGCGACTCGCTGCCGGCAGCGCGCATCGATACGGCCTTCGCCGCTACGCTCGCCTGGCAGAACAACGTGCTGATCAACGGCGTGCGCCGCGTATTCACTCTCCAGGAGATCGATCCGCAGACGCGCTTCGCCGGTCAGGGGCTCAGCACGCCGGAGCAGCTTCTCTGGATGACGCTGTACCCGCTCTCGATCGGCGGTCTGTTGGACCCGCTCACGGGCGAGTACGACTGGCTCACCGGCAAGACCAACGAAGCGCGGCGATGGCGCTCCATGCGCAGCGCGCTCGGTGCCGGTGGAATCGATGTATCGGGGGTGGAGCAGCTCGAGTTCTGGGCCATGGTGGACACGGCCGCAACGGCGCGCGATGCGAATCCGGTGCTCGTGCTCGATTTCGGAAAGGTGTCGGAGAACTCGCTCGTCTTCGCACCCGAGACACTGTACGTGAGCACGCCGCCAACCGACTCGCTCTTCCGCGGCCGCCAGGTGCAGGGCTTCGATTCGCTGAATACCGAGCGCGATCCGTTCTCGCGCGCCTTCAACGCGGGCGTGGACGACACCGGACTTCCGGGCGATGTCGTGGATACGCTCTTCATCGTGCGCGACGGCGGAGCTACCGAGACAGCGACGGAGGTGCGCATCTGCGGCGGGCTGCCCACAGCGATTCTCGAGCTGGGCGATGCGCGTGCGAACTGCACGGTTCAGAACGGCCGCCTGGATGAGGAGGACCTCGACCTCGACAACGTTCTGAATCTCACCGGCGCGCAGCAAGCAGCCGGTGAGGATCTCCTTCGCTACATCGTCGACATGTCCGACCGCTCGCTCTACAACCGCGTGACCACATGCTACACCAACGGCCGCGCAGATCCCCTGGGAACGCAGTGCTGGGTGCAATTCCGGCTCCCGTTTTCCGCTCCCACCGAACGCATCAATTCGCCCGACGTCCGCCGCATCGAATCCCTGCGGATAACAATGCTCGCAGGCGATGGAACGCCGGTCGACGAGTTTCTCAGTGTGCCGATCGCGCGTTTCCGCCTCGTGGGCGCGCCCTGGCTCAAGCGATCGGACGAGCCTCTGCCCGGTATCGCGGGTGACCGTCCCACGGGGGGCGCTGGCACGGTGATCGCGGGCCTCATCGGCACCGCCGATTCCAGCGCGCGACTCGTGTACCAGCCGCCGCCCGGGGTATTCAACCAGAGCGAGACGAAGAACGGCGAGTTCCTCACGGGCCGCGCGGAGATCAACGAACGTTCGCTCCGGCTGCTCGGCACCGAGGTGGGTCTTTTCGAACGCGCAGAGGCCTTCTACCGTTTCCCGGAAGGTGAGAAGAACTTCATGGGCTACGGGGAGCTCCGACTCTGGGCGCGCGGACGCAATCGCGGCTGGGGCGAGAACGGCGAGCTCCGCTTCTACGTCAAGCTCGGGCGTGATCCGGACAACTTCTATCTCTATCGCACGCCCGTTCGGAGCGGCGAGACCCAGCTCGCATGGACAGACGTGCGCGTCGACTTCGAACGGCTCTTCGAACTGCGCACCCGGGTGCAGAACGCATTCCTGCAGCAGAGTCCGGACACGATCCAGTGCAGCGATCCAGTCGATCTCGCGCTGATCGCTGCATCGCCCGTTCCGCCCGAGGCACGCACTCGCTACGCGGCCTGCGAGGATGGCTACGTGGTCTACACGACGAGTCCCGATCTCAATCCTCCCAATCTGGCCGCGGTGCACGAGATGGCGGTGGGCATTGTGCGTGTCGCCGAGGATGCGTCGGCGCCAGGCGCGATCCTCTCTGGCGATACGCTCGAAGTCTGGGTCAACGAGATCAGGCTCACGGACGTGCTGGACACGCCGGGCTACGCCGGACAGCTCGGACTCGCCGTGCGCGCGGGCGACGTCGCCGACATACGCGTCAACATCACGCGCAAGGATCCTCACTTCCGTCAGCTCGACGAGCAGCCGAGCTTCATCACGGACAACTCGTTCGACCTTGCGTCGTCCGTACGGCTGGATAGGTTCCTCCCGGCTTCATTCGGCCTCTCGCTGCCGCTGACGGTCAGCCATAGTTCCAGCGGGACCGATCCGCTGTTCCTCTCGGGGTCGGACGTGCGTGGCGGATCGATAGATGATCTCAGGACGCCGAGTGCTTCGGCGACGTCGTACGCGCTGGCGGTTCGCCGCGTGACGCCGGTCGAGCACCGCATACTCGGGCCCATCGTCAACAATCTCTCGCTGCGCTCCACGTACTCCACTGCGGGTACGCGCAGCGAGTTCTCCGACGGCGAGGCGCGGAGCTGGACCCTGGGGATGGAGTACGATCTCGCCGCGCGGGAGCGAACGGTGGGACTGCCATCGTGGCTGCAGGGCGCACTCGGTGCGCTCCCGGACTGGCTCGCGCAGACGGAAGCCGTTCGCTCGCTGCGTACGGCCGACTTTCGCTGGAATCCGAGTCGCGTTCTCCTTTCCAGCGCGCTCGCGCGGAGCAGCGACCGGAGGCGTACGTTCGGCAAGGCGGCGATCGGCGCGCCCGATGACCCCGGGCGCGTGGTGGAGGGATTGTCGCACGTATGGCGCAACACGGGCGTCATCGAGCTGCGCCCGCTCGACGGCCTCTCGCTGCGAGGCGATGTCACCTCTCTTCGCGATCTTCGCAACTACGGAGACGCGAGCCCCACGGCGATAGTCGCGCGCGCGGAGCGCGAGCGACTATTCGGCGTGGACCTCGGCCTCGAACGCGAGCGCAACATTTCCACGCTCATCTCGGCGACTCCCGTGATAGCAACGTGGATCAGGCCGTCCATCAGCTTCGGTACAGGCTTCACGCTCACGCGCGATCCGAACGCACGTACACCACTCACGCTGGCGGACTCGCTGGATGGAACACCCGATGGGTCACTTCGTCTCCCGCGCCGGCTCACGAGCCGGCAGACATTCTCCGCTGGTGCCGTCTTCGACCTGGGTGGCGCGATCTCGCGCTTCGCCGATGATTCGTCGATGCTGCGCCGCATCACGTCGGTGATCCAGCCCGTGGATGTCAGCTACACGCGCAGTCTCATCTCCGCGTTCGATGGAACGCCGCTCGATCCGCCGCTCGGCTATCAGCTCGGGCTCGGGGGAGTCGATGACTTTCGCTCGGTGAGTGGTCGACTCGCCACGAGCGCGGGTGTGACGCGCAACCTGGGTGCGAGCCACGCGCTCTCGCTCCCGTTCGGCACATCGCTGCTGAGCAGGTTCAACCGGGTGAAGTCGACAAACTGGACGCGTCGTCCGGGCGACGCGCAGGCGCCGGTCCACAACTCATCGGTGACCTTTCCGGACATCAGCTTCCGCTGGAGCTTCCGTCCCACCGCGCTGGGGGGCATTATCAGCAGTGTCGGCAGCCAGGTGGGAGTGCGTCATACGCAGGCGTCCACGCTGATCGAACCGATCGCGCAGGGCGGCGGCAGCAGCGGTGGCGGTGGGAGTGGGCGTGGGGGTGTGGCGGAGAGGAGCAGCTCCGACATCCAGCAGTATCCCATCAACGGGTCGATCACGTGGGCGCTTGCGGGCGGGTTCTCGACATCGGGCGGCTACAGTCTCACGTTGCGCGAGGACGTGCGCCCGGGGAGCCGGACGACGGCGTCGACCCGCGACGTGAGCGTCGATGTCGCGAAGCAGTTCCGGCCGCCGGCAGGGTGGAATCTCGAAAGCGACATACGGGTGAGGATGGGCTATCAGCAGAGCCACAGCGAGAGCCACGCATTCAGCCTGTCCACGGCGGAAGAGAGCCGGCTCACGGACAATGGTCGCCGCTCGTTCAACATCAATGCGGACACGAACTTCGATGAGAATCTCTCGTTCAGCCTCCAGGGCGCGCGCATCGTGACGTTCGACAGGAACTACGACCGACGCTTCACGCAGACCGTCATCACCGCCGTGCTGCAGCTCGACTTCTTCGCCGGGGAGCTTCGGTGAGAATGATCATTCTCTGCGCGGCGATGCTGTTCACGCCGGGTTGCGAGCGATCGGTCGGTCCGCGTACCGCGTTCGACGGCGAGGCCGCGCTCGAATACGTCAGAACGCAGCTCGCCTTTGGCCCCCGCATTCCGGGAACGGAGGGTCACCGGCGCGCGGGCGACTGGATAGAGGAACGCATGCGCGCGCTGGCGGACACGGTCATCGTGCAGGAGTGGACGCACGTGACCGCGGCGGGTGACTCGCTCCCCATGCGCAATATCCTCGCGCGGTTCCGGCCGGAGGCGGACGACCGGATTCTCTACCTCGCCCACTGGGACACGCGCCCCGTCTCCGAGCGCGCTCAGAATCGTGCCGACCGTGACGCGCCCGTGCCCGGCGCAAACGATGGTGCATCCGGAGTCGCACTGCTCATCGGCGTCGCCGACGTACTCGCCGAACAGGCGCCAGAGATGGGTGTCGACCTGCTCTTCGTGGACGGCGAGGACTACGGCGACTTTGGCAGGCGGGAAGATGTGCTGATCGGCGCCAGCTACTTCGCCGGGCATCTCCCGTCGCTGGACTATCGCCCGCTGTTCGGCGTGCTCTGGGACATGGTGGCGGATCGCGAGATCCGTTTCTACCAGGAAGGTTTCTCCGTGCAGCACGCGCCGGAGGTCGTGGCGCGTGTCTGGCGCCAGGCAGAGGACCTCGGGTACTCGGAGTACTTCGTGCCGCGGGTCGGAATCTCGATCACGGACGATCACGTCCCGCTGCTGCAGGCAGGCCTGCGCGTGATCGATGTGATCGACATCGACGATCGGGCGATCGCGTACGAGCACCATCATCGGCCCACGGACACCCTGGACAAGATTTCGGCGGAGTCGTTGCAGATAGTGGGTGACGTGGCGACAGCGCTGCTGCTCGGGGAGTCGTAGCACCGGTAAGCGGCGTCGTCATCCCCGGCATCACTCCCGCGGAGTCGGGCATCCGTTCATCGCCGTCGTCGTCGCGGGAGCGACACCGGTTGCCCGACCCATGGTTTCCGCGTGCAGTCAACGCCCGATCGCGGTACATCCTGCCATACATCGATCCTCCGTTCCCGGCGCCGCAGCGTAGACTGTCGCTCGTACCTTCGCGCCGTTACGCCATGCCCACCCCCGCCGAACGCAACGCACTCCTCTTCTTCTCCCTGCTCACCCTGCTGGGCGGCGGTGTTCGAGTCGGCGCGAGCATGCGCAGGCCCGAGCCCGGCACCGCGGACAGCGCCGCGCTCGAGGCGCAGATCGCAGCCGTGGACTCGGCGATCCTCGTCGAGAACGCGGAGCAGCGGGCAAGGAAGCGGAAGCGCGGCAGCAGCGCGGGTGACGGGACGACGGCCAGCAGCGCGGGCGGCAGCGTTGCCGTCACCAGGGACGCGCGCTCACCTCCGGTGTCCGTGAGCCAACGACTCCTCGACATGGACGTGGCGAGCGCCACCGAACTCGAACGGCTCCCATGGGTGGGGCCGAAGCTCGCGGAGCGGATCGTGGCCGACCGGGATTCGCTCGGCCCGTTCGGCTCCCTGGGCGGTCTGGAGCGGGTTCGCGGGATAGGCCCCGTGATGGCGAAACGGCTCGCCCCGCACGTGACGTTTTCCCGCACTCCGCGTCCTGCAAATGCCGTCACGGGCGGCCGATAGGGCAGTTCTACGGGTGCCTCGTCGGCGCGCAGCACGCCTCTGACGTCGGCGCTCCGCCGTACCCGCCGCCCTTCGCTACCGCTGGCTGCCGCTGGCTGCCGCTGGCTGCCGAGGGACAGCGCCGGCTCGCGCCATCCACGATCTCCCGCTATCGGCATCCATGGCCGCACCAGTTGCTACCGGCGAGCGCATTGGCGACCTCCTCATGCGGGAGGGGCTGATCACAAGGGATCAGCTCGACAAGGCACTCCAGGAGCAGAGACAGAACGGCACGCGCGTGGGCTACAACCTGGTCAAGCTCGGCTTCGTTCAGGAGACCGAAGTGACCAAGATGCTCGCGCGGCAGCACCGCATGCCGGCCGTCGACCTGTCCAAGTTCGAGGTTGATCCGCGGATCGCCAAACTCATCCCCGGCGAGCTCGCCACAAAGCACCTCGTCCTCCCGCTCAAGCGTGACGGGCGAACGCTGACCGTCGCCATGGCGGATCCGACGAACCTCGGCGTGATAGACGATCTCAAGTTCATCACGCGCTACGACATCTTCCCGGTCATCGCCGGCGAGTACACGCTCCGGAACGCGGTCGAGAAGCATTACGAGTCGTCGGACGTCCAGATGCAGACACTCCTCGCCGACATCGCCTCGGACGATGGCGATGTCGAGGTGGTGGAGGATCGCGAAGAGGACATGTCCGCCGCTGCGCTTGCCGCGGCCGTCGATGATGCGCCCGTCGTCCGTCTGATCAACGCGATACTCAGCGATGCCGTGAAGCGGGGCGCGTCGGACATCCATTTCGAATGCTTCGAGCACGAGCTGCGCGTGCGCTACCGCGTCGACGGTGCGCTCGAGGAAGTGATGAAGCCGCCGATGAAGATGAAGCCAGCGCTCATCTCGCGCTTCAAGATCATGGCGTCGCTCAACATCGCCGAGCGCCGCGTGCCGCAGGACGGCCGCATCAAGCTCAAGATGGGGCGCAAGGTGATCGACTTCCGTGTGTCCACGCTTCCCACGCTGTTCGGCGAGAAGGTCGTGCTCCGAATCCTCGACAAGGGGAACCTGACGCTCGACCTGGAGAAGTTCGGCATCGAGCCGCGCGCCGAGCGCGAGCTGATGGAGGCGGTCGCGAACCCGTACGGCATGGTGCTCGTCACCGGCCCGACAGGATCCGGCAAGACGACGACGCTCTATTCGGCGCTGTCGAAGGTCAACAGCATCGACACGAACATCATGAC
>JBOHTO010000033.1:0-1731 GCA_050733695.1 Gemmatimonadaceae bacterium
GAAGTGAACGACGACCCGTTCGCGCCGATCTCCCGCTACGCGCGGCAGCTCATCGACCAGCAGGGCGTTGATACGCCGAGCACGTGGATCGGGCGCGTGAACTGTTTCGTGGAGAAGCTCGCGACCCCCGATGTGACGTTCGCGGATCTCATCGGCGACGTGGTCCCGATCAAGGCTGCCCGTGGCGGGCACGTCCTCTCGGACGAGCTCACCATGCACTACGGCATGCTGCCGCGCGCAAACCGCGGGATCTTCGCGCTCAACGAGCTGCCGGATCTTGCTGGCAAGGTTCAGGTAGGTCTGTTCAACATCATGCAGGAAGGGGATGTGCAGATAAAGGGATACCCCGTGCGGCTCCCGCTCGATGTCATGCTCTGTTTCACGGCCAACCCCGAGGACTACACTGCGCGCGGCAAGATCATCACGCCGCTCAAGGACAGAATCGGCAGCGAGATCCCGACCCACTACCCCGAGACGGTGGACCTCGGGATCGACATTACCCGCCACGAAGCCTGGGTGGATCGCGCGGGACTGCCGGTCCGCATCCCCGATTTCATTGCGGAGGTGGTGGAACGGGTCGCCTTCGAGGCGCGCACGGATCGCAGGATCGACAAGCGCTCCGGTGTGTCCCAGCGGATGCCGATTTCGATGCTGGAGAACGTCGTCTCGAACGCCGAGCGCCGGGTGATCGAGAGCGGCGAAGACGAGATCGTGCCGCGCATCTCCGACCTGTATGCCGCGCTGACGGCTGTCACGGGCAAGCTCGAACTCGAGTACGAGGGTGAGCTCATAGGCGCGCACACAATCGCGCGCGAGCTCATACGCCGTGCCGCGGACGCGACGTTCCGTGAGCTGGCACCCAGGGCCGACACGGATGCCATCGTCATGTGGTTCGACGCGGGGGGTGCACTCCAGGTGCCGGACGAATCGAGCGCTCGGGCGGCGGTTCAGGCATTCGAGGCGGTGCCCGGCCTCGTGGAACTCGTGGAGGAGCACGAGATCGCAGACCGCGGTGATGCTCAGCTCATGGCGTCGGCGTGCGAGCTTGCTCTCGAAGCGCTCGTCGCACGCAGGAAGATCTCGCGGTCCGACGGCGGGCGGTATGGACGCGCACCGCTCGAGCAGCGCAAACGGCCGAACCAGGACCTCTTCGGCGGTGGGCTCTCCGCGTGACGCTGCACGGTCTCCTCCTTCAGGCGGGCGATCCCGGGACAGGCGCCGGGCCGATCAACAACACGATGGGCGCGTTCCGCGAGCGGGCCTCGGGCATCGGCGACGTTGTTTCCGTCGCGGATATTCTGCTGGTCGTCGTCGTCCTGGTACTCACGTACGTGGTGATCCGCCTCACGGCGCTGATCGCTGGTGCGCTCGCGGCCAGATACACGCGGCGCAGGTTCGCGCTCATGCAGGTTCTCCCGATCGTGCGTATAACGCTCTGGATGGTCGCCATCTACATCATCGTGATCGGCATCTTCGACCCATCGCGGGAATCGCTCATCGCCTTCGCTGCAACGGCCGGCATCGGAATCGGTTTCGCCGCGCAGGATGTACTCAAGAACATTTTCGGTGGCGTCCTCATCATCATGGATCGGCCCTTCCAGGTGGGGGATCTGGTGGACATCGGCGACGTCCATGGCGAGGTGATCGGCATCGGCCTGCGCGCGACCCGCGTGCGCACTCCCGACGACGCCGTTGTTTCCGTTCCGAACGCCGAAGTGGTCAACCAGCCGG
>JBOHTO010000034.1:0-33641 GCA_050733695.1 Gemmatimonadaceae bacterium
CTCCTGCATGATGAGCCCGTAGGCGACGTTGTTCAGCCCCGCACAGCCGTATTCCTCGGGTAGATTCGCGCCGAAGACACCGAGCCGCGCCATCTCCGGGACGATCTCCTTCGGAAAGCGCCCTTCGATGTACGCGTCGCCGATGATCGGGAGCACCCTGTCGTCCACGAATCGCCGGATGCTGTCGCGAACAGCGCGCTCCTCTTCCGAGAGCGCGCTGTCGATGTCAAAGAAATCGGTTGGCATCCCCGAAAAATAGCCGCGGCCGATGGCAGACGGCAGGGCGCGCGGCTCGTCTAATCCTCGAACCGCCGTGACCGTCCGGCGACGAAGCTCTGCGAATCTGCCGCCCAGATGAGCGTCGACACGTCGATGCTCCGCTCCGCCATGCGAATGATGTTGACCGACGACGGCCGGCCGCCACGCGAGCGGTTCGATACCGTCCCCGCCGTCGAGATCACAGTTCCGCGGCGCGTGTGCTCGATGTAATGGATCGCTTCCTGATGGTCGTGTCCGCACAGCACCACGTCGACGGCGTTCTCGGCGAACGCGCCCAGAACCTTGCGCGTGTTCTTGAGCCCGTGCCGCTTGGACAGCTCACCCTTCACGGGATTGTGGTGCATGACGATGATGCGTCGGTCGCCCGGCGGCGATGCGTCGAACTCCCGGCTCATGCGTTCGATCTGCGCGCGGTTGACGTAGCCGATTATGGAAATGTCACGGAGCCGCCAGGTGAGAGTATGGCGGGTCACCCCATGGGCGGTATTGATGCCGATGAACGTCGCGCCAGGCACGCGCAGAACTGGCTCGAGGTCCGGCGACACGTACGCACGGTAGTTGGCGTAGCGCGCCTTGCCGTCGCCGAATCCGAGCGGCGCCTTCCACCACGCGACATCATGGTTGCCGGGAACGACGATCGTGCGGCTTACCTCTTCGGCGTGGCGCAGGAAGGCTCGCGCTCGCTGGAACTCGCCGGAGCGTGCGCGCTGCGAGACATCGCCCGAGATGGCAACGATGTCGTATTTCTGCTCCTGTATGAGCATCGCGATGGCGTCGATCTGCGCCGGCACGGCCGGCTGGCCGAAGTGCAGATCGGAGACGTGGAAGACGCTCGTTACCGTCACAGGCGCGCGATTATCGCATCCGCGAACTCGTCCGTGCTCGCAGAGCCGCCGAGGTCACGCGTCACCGTCTTCCCCTCGCGGATCGTCTTCTCGAGCGCCGCGCGCATGCGGCCAGCGCGTTTGCGGTCGCCCAGGTGCTCGAGCATCATGCATGCCGCGAGAATCAGCGCTCCCGGGTTGGCGATCCCCTTCCCTGCTATGTCCGGTGCCGTTCCGTGCACGGCCTCGAAGACGGCCGCGTTGCGACCGATGTTTCCACCGGGCGCGAGCCCCAGTCCGCCCACGAGCCCCGAGATCTGATCCGAGAGTATGTCACCGAACAGGTTCGTGGTGACGACCACGTCGAACTGCTCGGGCCGCATGACGAGATTCATGGCCATCGCGTCCACGATCCGTTCCTCGAACTCGACCTTCTTCGTATACTCCGCGGCCACGAGCCGGCCGACTTCGAGGAACAGTCCGCTCGTGCACTTGAGGATGTTCGCCTTGTGCACGAGCGTCACCTTGCGCCGTTTGTGCTCGACTGCATAGTCGAAGGCAAAGCGCACGATGCGCTCGGCCCCCACCCTCGTGACGATCGCGATGGACTCGGCGGCTGCCTTGGGGTCATCGCCGATGGGGATGTAGTGCTCGACTCCGACGTAGAGACCCTCCGTGTTCTCGCGTACCAGTACGAGGTCCACGTTCTGGTAGCGCCCGCCGGGCACGATCGAGTACGCGGGGCGCAGGTTCGCATACAGGTCGAACGTCTTTCGCAGAGCGACGTTCACCGAGCGGTAGCCGCCGCCGAGTGGCGTCTCCAGCGGCCCCTTGAGCGCGACACGGTTGCGCTTGATGGAATCGAGCGTCGCGTCGGGCATCGGATCGTTGAACCGTGTCACGCCGGCGAGACCGGCGACCTGGTGATCCCACGTGATGTCGGGCTCCGTCGCCTCGACTACGCGGACGGTCGCCTCCGTTATCGAGGGCCCGATTCCGTCGCCCGGAATCAGCGTGATGTGCGTCGTCATCAACCGTGTGTTGTCATGGTGCCGCGATCAGGCCGGCGAGATGGTCCGCGGCGCTAGCGGCGAGCGCGGGTGAGAACTCCGGCTGTTCGTCGCTCGCCACATCCTGCATCCAGCGCACGCGCGCCATCCGCGCGTCAATGAGCATGGTGCGCAGCACCAGGCGTCCACCCGAATCCGTCTTCTCGAATCGGGCCTCGACCGGGAAGAGCGCATAACGCGCGTTGTGCAGCGCCACGAGCGAGCGCACCTGCGAGGCGAGTGGCTCTCCGATCTGTCCGTCCGCCGGGCGTCGCGCGAGGGGCCGAAGCCCCTCTGCCGCAAGCGCGTAAGGATCCGGCGAGTACGTCGGGTTGCGACGCGCCGAGCGCGCGAGTTCATCGGGGAACACCCAATTGGTGCGGAAGCCGCGCTGGGCGAGTGCGTACGCGATCTCGTCATCCAGGTTGCTGAGGTACTCGCGCCTGTCCTCGATTGCTGCAACCCAGCCGAGCGTGTCGGCGGGCCGGAGGTAGTGGGTGGGAAGCACGATGACGCGCTGGCCTGCAAGCCCCGCGAGCGGGCGATCCGGCAGCGGTGCCATCTGGCCGGCGTCGCGCTTCGGAGCGCACGCGAGCAGGAGTGGCAGGCAGACCGCTGCGATGCAGGTCGAAGATCGAATCATTATCACGTCGGTATGGAGTCGGAAACAAGCTAACGCGCCGAGTGGCACTGCGGCAGACGGCCGGCGGCGAGGGGTCGGCAGCAACCTTCCCGGATTCTATATTGTGACACTGTCGTCATGCCCGTTCCCGTCGCTGTCGTCGTTCCCGCGAAAGCGGGAATCCAGCTTCCCTCTTTTCTGCCTGGTCATTCCCGTTCCCGTCGCTGTCGTCATGCCCGCGAAAGCGGGAATCCATTCTCCTCTGGTCCTGAGCCATGCCGATTGTCCTCCTCCTCGTCGCGCTGTTCCTCGCCCTGCCAGCCACCGTGCACGGGCAGAACGCAGACTCGGCCGCATTCGATTTCACGATCGCCAACATCATGCGCGGCCCGGAGGTCTACGGCCGCTCGCCGGAGAACGTACGCTGGACCCCGAACGGGGAGTGGATCTACTTCATGTGGCTACCGCCCGGCACGGACTGGCGCGAAGAACGGGAGCCGTACCGTGTGCGGGCGCGCGCGGGCGCGACTCCGGAACGCATCACCGACGCGCACATGGACAGCATCGCCCCGCTGCTTGCCGGCGGCGATGAGTCCGGCGACGGCCGCTATCGCGCGGTGGAAGAGGACGGCGACATCTTCGTCGTTGACCTTCGCGGCAACAGCGCTCGCCGCCTCACGCTGACCTACGCCGAAGAGAGCAACCCGGAGTTCTCATCCGACGGCACGCGCGTCTTCTTCATACGCGATGACAACGTCTTTTCCGTCGACCTGGACAACGGCCTCATCCGGCAGCACAGCGACGTGCGGGGAGACGACGAGCGGGAGAAGGAGGACAGCACCGAGGGGCAGCGCGCCGCGCTCGAGGCACAGCAGCGACTCCTCTTCGAGGCGATCCGCGACCGTGTCCGTGCCGACAGCATCGAGAAGGCGGAGGAACGCGCGCGCGACAGTCTCGACGTGGAGCCGCTCTATCTGCGGAAGAAGGAGCGCGTCGACGCGCTGCGGGTGTCGCCCGCGGGAAGCGCGCTGCTCGTGTCGACAGAAATCACGGCCGATGATGCGCTGCGGACGATAGTGCCGGAGTACGTGACCGAGAGCGGCTACACCGAAGATCTCACGGTGCGCACGAAGGTGGGAGACACACAGTCCTCCGGGCGTGTGGCCTTCATGGAGCTGCCGTCCGGCGAGCTGCGCTGGCTGCAACTGATTCCCGGCGACACATCAGTGATCCCCGCCTACGCTCGCATACTCGGCTGGAACGACACGGGCTCGGCGGCGCTCGTCTTCACGGTCAGCCGCGACTACAAGACGCGCTACCTCCAGACGGTGTCTGCGGAGTCAGGTGAGATCCGCGTGGTCGACACTCTCAACGACACGGCGTGGGTGAACGGTCCCTGCTTCGGCTGCGCCGGCTGGTACGACGAGGGCCGGCGCATCTGGTTCGTCTCGGAGGCGGACGGCTACGCGCACCTGTACACCATCGCTGCGGATGGGGGCGACCGGCGCCAGCTCACGAGTGGCGAGTGGGAAGTGCTCGACGTCGAGCCGTCGGACGATGAGGGCACATTCCAACTGCACGCGAGCAAGGTGTCGCCGTTCGTGCGGCACTTCTACACGATTCCCGTGAGTGGCGGTGAGATGACGCAGGTCACCGAGCGGCCTGGCAGCCACGAGGTGAGCGTTGGCCCGCGCGGGCAGATGCTGGCCGACGTGTACTCGTATGCCAACAGTCCGCCCGAACTGTACCTGATGCAGAACCGGCCGGGAGCGGACATGGCGCAGTTCACGACGTCACCCACCGATGAGTGGCTCGGCTTCCCCTGGATCGTGCCGGACATCGTGCGCATACGCGCCTCGGACGGCGTCATGGTGCCCGCGCGCATCTATCGGCCGAGCGACATGCGTGCGGATCCGAACGGTGCGGCCGTGATATTCGTGCACGGCGCGGGGTATCTGCACAACGTGCACGATTACTGGTCGTCCTATTCGCGCGAGTACATGTTCAATCAGTTCCTCGCCTCGCAGGGCTACGTGGTGCTCGACATCGACTATCGCGGCTCCGCGGGCTACGGCCGCGACTGGCGCACGGCGATCTACCGGCACATGGGTGGCCGCGATCTGCAGGACCAGGTGGACGGTGCCCGCTATCTGCAGAGCGAGTTCGGCATCGATCCCGAGCGCATCGGCCTCTACGGCGGGAGCTACGGCGGATTCATAACGCTCATGGCGCTCTTCACCGAGCCCGAGTGGTTTGGCGCGGGTGCCGCGCTGCGGAGCGTGACGGACTGGGCGCATTACAATCATGGATACACATCGCGCATCCTCAATTTCCCGGCAGTGGACACGCTCGCCTACCGGCAGTCGTCGCCCATCTTCTTCGCCGAAGGCCTGGAGGATCCACTGCTCATCGCGCACGGAATGGTCGATGTCAACGTGCACTTCCAGGACGTGGTGCGACTGTCGCAGCGGCTGATCGAGCTCGGGAAGAAGGACTGGGAGATGGCGGTGTATCCGGTGGAGAGCCATGCATTCGTGCGGCCATCGTCGTGGGCGGACGAGTATCGACGCATCTTCGAGTTGTTCGAGCGGGCGCTGCACGGGGGACAGGAGCGCGCGGCGAGCGGGAACCGCTAGGGTCGGCGTCGACGACGGGAGCGCGCTCCTGATCGCCGTGCCGACCGGGGCCGTCCTGGCCTTGCGTGTAACCTGACAAAGCTCCACAGAAACCGATGCCATTCAGGAACCGGCCGCCGCTCGGCGAAGGCCGCTTTCGACCATTTCGCCCAGCGCCAGAACAACAGCGCGAAAACTACGATCGATCGACTCCAGGCAGCGCTCCGGAGCACTGGGCAGGACGTCTCACGTCGTGACGAGATCGAGCTTTTCAAAGCCTTGGAGAAGGCCCGCTGCGGATCGTTTGTCGGTGGGCGGCGAGGACGGCCGTCGCGTTTCGAATGGACTGTGGGCCTCACAGACATTGGGCGCTCCGCCGCCGGAGAGCACGTGAAGGTGGAGGCGATTACAGAATCTCAGTTGAGCGACCTCGACGACGACGCAGAAGCGGACGAGGGATTGGTCGCACATCAATACCGACTTCGTGCTGACCTGGAGCTCTGCCACCGTGTGCATCGAGACAGCGGCCGCCCTTGCCGGTCCTCGATTCAGGGATCGTGCTCTTATCATCGACCTTGATCCGCAGACCAATGCGACATTCAGTCGCATGACAGAGACTGCGTGGGAGATTCATGCCGAGAATCACGGTACACAACGCGAGTTCTTCGACCACTGCCTCGCCGAGGAAGTGCCCGATCTGAGGCCTTTGATAGTTCGGCAACCGGTGATGGGCACTTCTGACCTGGACAAGCTCGACCTCGTACCGTCTCACATCGAACTTTTTGGGATCGACTACGCCGACTCCCACGAACCAGGCCTCCGTTGACGGGGATTGATTGCGCCCTGTCCCGTTGCGACCAATCTGTACAAGCACTACATTATGACTGTACACTTCAGCCCGGGAAACGTCATGGCCAAGGGACAGGTTCGCGTCCGGAAGAACATGCGCCTCAGCCAGGCGAAGCTCACGCGCGCTCAGCGCATTCTGGGCACCGCTACCGAGACGGACACGGTGGAGCAGGCGCTTGATCTGGTCGCATTCCGGGAGGAGGTCACGCGCGGCATCCGCCGCCTGGGGGGCTCGCGTATTCTGCGCGATGTCCTGGGCGACCCGATGAGCCGCGATCACTGACCGGGCGTGAGGAAGTACGTCCTCGACACCAATCTCTACATCGCCGCCGACCGTGACATGGCAAAGGCCGAGGAGCTTATCCGCTTCTACTCGGCCTTTCTGCCGTTCACCTATCTTCACGCGGTCGTCGTGCAGGAACTGCTGCTGGGCGCAGTGGATCTTCGGCGCGCGCAACTCATTCAAGACGCCTACATCGCTCCGTTCGAGGCTCGGGATCGCCTGCTCACCCCCAGCTACGAAAACTGGAAACGGAGCGGCGTGGTGGTTGCCACCCTCGTCGAGCAGCGAGCGATCAGCCCGGGCGGCTTTGGCCGGTCATTCCTGAACGATGTACTTCTCGCAGTCTCGTGTCGCGAGGCGGGCGTGACGCTCGTGACGAGCAACGTGGCGGACTTCGAGCGCATCAGGCAGGTTGAGCGGTTCGAATTCCTGGTGCCGTGGCCTGAGCCGTAATCGCACGAACCGTCTGCTCCTCCGGTTCGTCCCCGCAGCGCCGAGAACGTCACCATATCCTGGTCGCACTGCTGGCGCGACCCGACGTGTCATGGATGGGGCGCTCGAGCCTTGGACCGGAGATCACACGCTCCAGCCGGGCGAGACCTCCGACATCATCGCCGAAGGTGACCTTGCCTACCCCGTTCCTGAATCGAGTTGAGCGCAGATCGTGTCATCATCTACGCTTCGATTCAGTCGGTGCGCAGACAAGGCGCTCGCTTGTACCGGAGCAGCGAGCAGGAGCAATCAACGGCTCGCTGCCGCATGTCCCGCCGCTATGCCTGCCGCCTTCGCGCGCCCGGCGCCACCACCGCGATCCCGACCGCCGCTGCCAGCGCGAGCGCTGCGCCGAAGGTGAACGCCGCCAGCGCACCCGCCGCATCCCAGATCGCCCCGAAGACGAGCGATGCCGGGAGCGCGCCGAGCCCGATCGCGAGATTGTACCAGCCGAACGCCGAGCCACGGCGGTGCTCCGGCACGATGTCGGCGACGAGCGCCTTCTCCACTCCCTCGGTGAGTCCGTAGTAGAGGCCATACACCGCGAACAGCGCCCATGCGTGCCACGCCGTCGTGGCGTGCGCGAAGGCGAGATACACGGCCGCGTACACGATCCATCCCGCGACGATGAGCGGCTTGCGCCCGATGCGATCGGAGAGCGACCCACCCGGCATCGAGGTCGCAGACTTGACGACGTGCAGCAGCGCCCAGAGCAGCGGGATCATCGCAGCGGGGACACCGAGCTGCGATGCGCGCAGCAGGATGAACGCGTCGGATGCATTGCCGAGCGTGAAGAGGAGCAGGACAGCGAGATACGCCCAGAAGCGCCCGCCCATCGAGCCGGTGAGTTCCGGCTTCGTAGCGACCGCCGGCACAGTGCGCGGCGTTTCGCGGACGCCCAGGACGAGCACGGCGAGCGAGAGAAGGCCCGGTATCGCCGCGAACAGGAAGAGCGATCGCAGCGAGATGCCCTGTCCCTGCAGCAGCGCGAACGCGATGAGCGGTCCCATCACCGCGCCCGCATGATCGGCCGCGCGGTGGAAGCCGAACGCGCGTCCGCGGATCGCGGGATCGACCGAGTCCGCGATGAGCGCGTCGCGCGGCGATGTACGGATCCCCTTTCCCATCCTGTCCGTCACACGGATCGCGAGCACGTGCGACGGGAGCTGCGCGAAGGCGACGAGCGGCCTCGCAATCGTCGCGATCGCGTATCCCGCGACGACGAGAGGCTTGCGCCTGCGCACGCGGTCCGACCACCATCCGCTCGCGAGCTTGAGCAGAGCCGCGACGGACTCCGCGGCTCCCTCGATCGCGCCGAGCACCGTCGCGCTCGCGCCGAGCACCCCGCTCAGGAAGAGCGGAAGGAGCGGATAGATCATCTCGCTCGCGGTGTCGGTGAGAAAACTCACGGCCCCGAGCGCTGTGACGTTGCGGCCGAGGCCGGGACGCGCGGTCAGTGCCACCCCCTCAGTACCGCGCTTTCGGCTCGGCACACTGCTCCATGTTCTCCGCATCCGTCCTGCAGTGGATCGTCAGGCTGATTTCAGGAGACGGCTCACCTGTCTATGCGTGCGGGCTGGACGGCGGCAGCGGGCGCTGGCGAAATCCGGTGCTCGTCAACCACCGTGAACTGCCCTTCAATACGCTCGGTGGTGCCCGCTGCAAGACGCAACAACATCGCCGTCACGAACTCAACGTTCATCCGCGCCAGTCGAAAGTACACGAAGCCCAGCGGCTGATCGGCTAGCGGGCGAAACGCGTGCGCACCGAAGTCGCGATCGAAAGTTACGATCACCCGATTCTCCCGCGCGGCACGATCCACAAGGTCTGGATCGGAAGCGCCGGCGAATTCCTCCACAACCGCGACGACATCGTGTCCGGCTGAACGCAGCGCGATGATGCTCGATCCGGGTACGTTTCATCGATCAGGAAATGCACTCACGCCGCGCCCGGTCGACGCACCGGGTACACCAATTCGTGCTCGACCGCCTCCGCCGCGAAAACAAGCGCAGCCTCGATCGCTTGCGCCGACAACTGGGGATACTCCGCCAGGATCTTCTCCTGGGGCCATCCACTGGCCATCAGCGTAAGGAGGAACTCCACCGAAATGCGCGTCCCGCTGATGATCGGCTTCCCGGCGAGGACTGCGGGATCGGAGGTGATATGGTCTTGCCAGCGCATAACGCCTCAGTGGTCGAAGGATCGGGCGAAACCCGAATCTACATCGATGGCATGGCTCAAGCCCGCGCCCCACCGTTGCCCGCGATGATGCCCCTGATCTCGTCGTCCCGCAGCACCCGATCCGTCGACTTGGCCGCAGCGAAGATGGTCTGACAGAGGTGCTCGTTCGCGGCGTCGAAGCCGTGCTCCTCCAGCCACCACTTCACGTTCGAGATCCCGGACACCGGCGAGATCTCGATCCGCTGAGCGAGGCCGAAGTCACCCGCCGGCACGCCGGAGTATATCCGATCGGCGAGCCACTCGTGCCCCTTGCTCCGCGCCTTCACGATCGCGGCGGCGTGCACGCCGGTGCCGGTTCTGAATGCATCCTCGCCAAGCACGGGGTAGCTCGCCGGAATCGGGACGTTGCACCCGCGCGAGACGAGCTCGCAGTACTCTGGCAGTCGGTGCAGATCGGCCGTGTGCGCGCCCAGCAGCTTGAGGTTGATGAGCAGCAGATCCATCTCCGCATTGCCAACGCGCTCGCCTATTCCGAGTGCGGTCCCGTGCACACGGTCGACGCCTTCCTCTATCGCGGCGAAGCAGTTGGCGAGTCCGAGCCCGCGATCGCGGTGCCCGTGCCAGTCCAGCGCGACGGCTTCCCCGCTGGGCGCGATGATCTCGTCGGCGACGAAGCGTACGAGGCGACGTACACCTTCCGGCGTGGCATGTCCGACGGTATCCGCCAGACAGAGTCGCCGAGCGCCCCAGCGGATCGCGTTGCCATAGAGCGCGCGGAGTGTGTCGGGCGCGGCGCGCGTCGTATCCTCGGTGACGAACATGACGGGCAGCCCTTCGCCGACGGCAAACGTCACCGCCTCCTCGCTCACGCGAAGCATCTTCTCGAGCGTCCAGTCCTCGGCGTACTGCCGGATCGGCGACGAACCGATGAACGTCGCGGCTTCGATCGGAATGCCGGCGCGCTGCGATATCTCCGCGACCGGACGAACGTCGGCCAGCACGGTGCGCGCCGCGCAGTTGGCGGCGAGCGGCAGATCGTGGGACGCTATCTCGCGCGCCAGCTCCAGTACATCCCTGCGGGCGCGCGGACCCGCGCCGGGAAGCCCGATGTCGGCCGAAGCGATGCCCAGGTCGACCATCAGATGGAGAAGGCGACGCTTGTCCTCGATGGGCGGATCGGTGACAGACGGACACTGCAACCCGTCGCGCAGCGTCTCGTCGTTCAGCTCGACTCGGCAGGTCGTCCAGTCGAAGCTCGACGGTGAAGCGTTCCAGTCGTGGATGAGATCGCGTTCCTGCATGACCGTGCTGTTGTGAGGTTCACCGTCAATGTACGCGCGGGGGTGGCCCGGACGATACCGGTTCCGGTGTCGCCGGTGCCATCCGGCCGGCTTGCCCTTGCGGCGGCGGCGTCCGCCGGGCATCTGATTCTCATGCCAACTGCCGCCGGCTCAGGGGTCTCGCACGTGCACGACACGCTTGGTGCGGCGCGCGCGCGACTTGCCCGGCGCGACGCGGAAGTCCTCCGCGCGCAGGTCGCCGTCTCCGAGATACCGGCGCCGACTGGCGACGAGGCTAAACGCGGGGCGTGGATCGCGCGGCGCTTCCACGCGCTCGGCCTCACGGGCGTGCACATGGATGCCGCCGGCAACGTGATCGGCCGGCGTGCGGGAGCCACGGAGCTCAGCGACGAAGCTCCGGTCGTCGTCTGCGCGCATCTGGATACGGTGTTCCCGCGCGGCACGCCGTTGCGTGTGCGCCGCGAGGGGTCGCTCTTCACCGGCCCGGGGATCGGCGACAACGGGCGCGGCCTCGCCGTGATGCTCGAGCTGGCGCTGGAGCTGGCCGATCGGAGCGTGGCTCCGATGCGCTGCATCGACTTCGTGGCGACGACGGGCGAGGAGGGCGCAGGCGACCTGCGCGGCGCGAAGCACTACTTCGCGGAGAGCGTGGGGGGGAAGGGGGGGCGGGGTGGGCGCGCGCCCGTCGCTGTCATCGCGCTCGATGGAGCGGGGGATGAGCGCGTGATCCATCGGGCGTTGGGCGCTCGACGCTTCCGCATCGCGTACGGTGGCTCGGGCGGTCATAGCTGGGCGGCGTACGGTATTCCGAACGCCGTACACGCCGCGGCAATTGCCGGTGCGCGCATCGCCGCGCTCGCGCTGCCTGCTGAGCCGCGCACGACGCTCTCTGTCGGGCGGATCGGGGGCGGGATATCCGTGAATGCGATTCCCGCCGAGGGCTGGCTCGAGGTGGACCTTCGGTCGACATCGGGCGCTGTGCTCGAGCGGTTCGACGCGGAGCTGCGTGCCCTGGCGCGTGCGGCGGGCGACGACGAGAACTCGCGCCGTGCGACGGGAACACCGCCGCTGTCGGTGACCGTCGACGTGATCGGCGATCGTCCGTGCGGCGAGACCGACGCGCGCCACCCGCTGGTGTTGGCCGCGATGCAGGCGACGCGTCTCATCGGGCGCGAGCCGGAGCTCACCAGCGCTTCGACCGACGCCAACGTGCCGATCAGCCTCGGCATTCCCGCGATCGCGCTCGGCGCCGGCGGCCGCGGCGGTGAAGCACACACGACCGGCGAATGGTTCGACAACACCGACGGCACGCTTGGTATCGCGCGAGCGCTCACCGTCGTCGCGGCCGCTGCCGGCGTTCAGGCCGCCGGCGCACCAGCGGCGTCACTGCCTCGCCACGACGCTGTCATTCCTGTTTCGCCGCCGTCCTTCACGCTCTCGAGGGAATGACGACGGGGCCCGAACGATGACGCCGGGACGTCTACCCCTTGCGCCGCCCTCGCACCTCGGAGTTGTCGCCCACGGTCATCTCGCCGTCGACGCCTTCGATGACTGCCTCGTCTCCGATCAGCGACGTCTGCAGCTTGCAGTCGCTGATGCGCGAGCGCGAACCTATGATCGTGTCGCGCAGCTCCGAGCGATCGACAACCGTGCCGGCGCCGAGTGATACGTTCGGCCCAACCGTCGACCGGCTGATCTTCACGTCGTCCTCGATGTAGACGGGATCGAATATCTTCGACTCGTCGTCGACTCGCTCCGGCCGCCGGGCGGCGCCCTTCTCGAGTATCATGCGGTTGGTATCGAGCAGGGTGTCGAGCTTGCCGGCGTCGTACCACCCCTCGACGTCGATCACCCTGATCTTCGCGCCGCGCTCGATCATGTACTGGAAGGCGTCCGTGAGATAGTACTCACCCTTGTTCTTCGGCTGCCTGAGAGTGTACTCGATTCCCTCGTACAGCAGCTTCCAGTTCCGGATGTAGTACAGCCCGATGTTCGCCCGCCGCGAGATCGGTGTCGACGGCTTCTCCACGATCCTCGTCATGTTTTCGTCATCATCCGTTACCACGACACCGAAGCGCTGATAGTCCTCCACCTCCATGGTCCAGATGATGCCATCGGCATCCGTCGTCTGTATGACGGAGAGATCGGTCTCGAAGATCGTGTCGACGAAGATGATGAGCACCGGCGCGTCAATGTACGGAGCCGCGAGCTGCACCGCGCCCGCCGTGCCGTCCTGCACCTTCTGCTCGACGAACACCGAGGGGAAGTCGAACTCCTCCCGCACGTACGCCTCGACCTTCTCCTTGAGATGTCCCGTGATATAGATGACCTGCTCCACACCGCCCAGTCGCTCGAGGTCCTCCAGGATGTAGGCCATCACCGGCTTGCCCGCGATTCGCAGCATGGGCTTCGGCGTCACATGCGTGTGCGGCCGCAGCCGCGTCCCCTTCCCCGCGAGCGGAATTATCACTTTCATGGCGCGTTCGTCCCCTCTCGTCCGTAGCGGTCGCTGAGCCGGACGACGTCGTCCAGATCGGGTGTGGATGCCTCGAGCACGTCACAGTCGGTGACAGCTTCGAGTTGATGAACGGTCCCCGGCGTCACGCTGAAGGCGTCCCCCTCGGCGAGATTCACGTCCGCGAGGTCGCTGTTCCGGGCACCCGCACGGAAGATGAGCTTCCCGGACAACAGGTACAGCGTCTCCTCCTTGCGTTCGTGATACTGCACCGAGAGAGAGTGGCCCGCGCTGATGTGCAGGATCTTGCCGACGTACCGCCCGGTGCTTGCCCAGATGATCTCGTGTCCCCACGGCTTGGGGACGACGGTCACCTTCACGCGTCCGCTCATGCACTCCCCTCATGTGGCCTCATTGTGTGCGGCGCTGTGCGCTCATGCACGCGCCGGACCGGCGGATGCGTGGATCGAACCGGGTTCCGTGACGCAGGCCGTCACGCAGATCCCGCAGCCGGTGCACGCTGCACCCACGACGGGGCGGCCGAGCTGGTCGAGCGAAAGAGCCCGTTCACCGACGGGACAGACGCGCGCGCAGACGCCGCACGCCACGTCGCGATGCGCGATGCACCGGTCCTCATCGATCGTGATCCACGCCATTCGCACCGAGCGCCAGCCATCTTCCGGAACCGCCAGGGCGCTCGTGGGACAGTGCGCCGAACACGGCATGTCGGGGCACATGATGCATGCCGTGAGCTCGGGGTGCAGCACCGGCGTTCCGCGCGCGATCCCCGCCGACTCGCCGAGCAGCGAGATGGCGTTCACCGGGCATGCGCTCGCGCACTCTCCGCAGCGCGTGCACGCCGCGATGAAGCCCGCCTCGGGGAGCGCACCGGGCGGGCGCACGTGGCGCACGGACGCGATCCGGTCGCCGATGGCCGCGGCCGCACGCTCGGCTGCGTGCGCCAGTCCGCGCACGAGAAAATCGCGGCGGTTCACCCCGCCTTCAGCCGAGCTCACCATGACCTTCAATATCCCGCCGCGCCGGCGATTGCGGCACCCCCCGAAGGCGGTCGCGGGGCATGCTTACTGCTCAATACCGCGCGCATATGATCCTCGCCCCTCGATTCCTGCCACGGCTAGCGTCGACGGTGGGGCTCTTCACGCGCTATGGCCTTCACGGAATCGCGAGCCAGAGGCAGTTGAAGCAGCTCGTCCCCGGCGAGTACGACCCCGCCGAGCGTACGGATGTTGGAACGGCCGAACGGGCCGCCGCTTTCAGGGCGCGCCTCGTGGAGCTCGGGCCCGCGTACATCAAGCTCGGCCAGGTCCTCTCGACACGCCCCGACATCATGCCGCCGGCTTTCATTCACGAGCTGGAGTCGCTGCAGGACGACGTCGAGGCGCTGCCCTTCGACGCGATCGAGGAGACGGTCAGCACCGAACTGGGCGGCCGCATCAGCAAGCTGTTCGCAGGCTTCGACGAGACGCCGCTCGGCACGGCGAGTCTGGGCCAGGTGCACGCGGCCGAGCTGCGCGACGGACGCGAGGTCGTGGTGAAGGTTCAGCGTCCGGAGATCCGCGAGCAGCTCGCGGAGGACCTCGAGTTCTTCCGTGAGCTCGCCGCGTTCCTCACCGTGCACACGGGAGCCGGTGAGCGCGTCGACATGCTCGGCGTGGTACAGCAGCTCGAGCGCTCGCTCGCCGACGAGCTCGACTACCTCGTGGAGGCGCGTAACGCCGCGACCTTCCGCAGATCGCTGGCAGAGTTCCCGCGGATCGTCGTGCCGCGGGTGATCGAAGCATACACGACATCGCGCGTGCTCACGAGCGAGCGTGTGCACGGAATGAAGGTGGACGGCATTCCGCAGGTGACGCGCCTGGAGCACGACTTCCGCGAACTGGCCGAGGACTTCGCGAAGGCGTATCTCAAGCAGATCACGATCGACGGTCACTTTCACGCCGACCCGCACCCAGGGAACGTGTTCGTGCTCATGCCCGGCGGCCGCAACCCGCGCACTCCGGCGGAGGTGGTTTCGGGCGAGAGACGGGACCGTGCGCGCACTCCCGTAACGCAACTGTCGCGGATCGAGCAGGCTGCGCAGCGCGACGCCCCGCCGCCACCGACCGGGCCGGCGGTCCGCCTCGCGCTGATCGACTTCGGCATGACGGCGCGACTGTCCGCGTCGCTTCGCGCCAGCATCGTGGACCTCCTCATGGACATCGCCGACAATCGCGGCGATGCTGCAGCCGACACACTCATCGATATCGGTGAACCCATCGAGCCATTCGACCGATCACGGTATACGCGCGAGATCGCCGCCCTCGTCGCGCGAAACTACGACGTGTCCGTGGGTGAGGTGCGCGCCGGGAGCATCCTGTACGATGCGATCAACATTTCCTATCAGAGCGGGCTGCGACTGCCGGCCGAGCTCGTGCTGCTGGCGAAGGCGCTGTTCAACCTGGATGCAGTGACGCGCTCGCTCGACCCCACGTACAGTCCGATCGACGCGATACGCGAGTACGGCAATCAGATCGCGAACGACAGGGCGAAGCGGGAGCTATCGCCGCGACGGCTGTTCCAGATCGCGACCGCTGCTTCTGATCTCATGGGTCATCTGCCACACCGGCTGGATGTGATCACACAGCGCATGGCGAACAACGACTTTGCGCTGCGCATCGACGCTCCGCAGCTCGCGAATCTGCTGGGCGGGATGCAGAAGATCGCGAACCGGATCTTCTCGGGGCTCGTGATCACGGGCCTGCTCGTCGCGAGCGCGATGCTGCTGCCGTATCAGAAGGCGCTGGGGATCGCGGGGTTCGTGATCTCGGGCGTGCTCGGATTGTACATGGTTGCCTCGATACTGCTGTCGGATCGCGGGCGGAAAGGCGGGAGGGCGGGAGGGGGCGCCAGGCGAGGCGAGTAGATACGAGTAACGCCCTGGCCTCACGCAGCGAACAGGCACGAGTACGCGCGACGCGAGGCTGCGAGGCTGCGAGGCTGCGAGACTGCGAAGGGGAGGCGACGCGCCGCGTCTCGGAGTACCTTGAACCGACAGCACCGCCATTTCCTCCCGCCGAGAGCTCATGCGACGACTCCGCCCCGCCACGCTGCTCGTGATCCTCGGGAGCATCGCTCTCCTCCTCTTCGTCCTGCCCGGGCTCGTGCGCTTCGGCACGAACTGGCTCTGGATGCGCGAGATCGGATACGAGGCCGTTCTCGTCACCGAGATCGCGACACGATTGGCACTAGCGGCCGGCGTGGGACTGGCCGCCTACGGCTTCTTTCATCTGAATCTGCGCATCGCCCGCCGCCGGCACCGGCCGGTGCCGGTCCGGCTCGACGACATCGCGATGATCACGGCCGGCCTGCGGGAGAAAGGGCTCGCCCGCATGCTGCTGCTGGGATCGGTGGGACTTTCGCTCGTGCTCGCGCTGCTCGCGTCGGGTGCCTGGCTCGCCGTGCTGAAGCTCGTTCACGGAGTGCCATTCGGCATCCCGGACCCGATGCTCGGGCGCGACGTGGGCTTCTACATGTTCACGCTGCCGGTTCTCTCCGGCGCACTCGCGCTGCTCGTGGGGCTCACCGTGCTCACGATGCTGCTCGTTGGCGCGTTCTACCTGACCAGCGGTGACATCGCGGTGAGTCCGGGAGCGGGGAGCAGACAGCGCCCGACGTCGGCGCAGCCGGCGATCCGGGTGTCGCGCGCGGCCGGCAGTCACGTCGCGGTCCTGCTCGCACTGTATCTCGTGCTCACGGCAGCGCAGATCTGGCTCGTGGACATTGCCGGACTGCTCCTGTCGACGACGGGACCCCTGGTGGGCGCGAGTTATACGGATGTCCACGCGCGACTGCCGGGGCTTCACGTGGCTGCGGTGGCCGCACTGATCGCGGCGGGTGTCATCGTCCTCGGGATCGTCCGCCGGAAGATGGGCATGTACGCCATCGCCGCCGTCGGCATCTACGCCGGCGTGTCCATTCTCTCTCGCGTCGTATACCCGGCCGCCGTGCAGAAGCTGGTGGTCACCCCCACCGAGCTCACGCGGGAACGGCCATACCTCGCCCGCCACATCTCGGCGACCCGTCACGCCTGGGGGCTCGACAGCGTGATCATCCGGGACCTGCGCGGCGAGGCGACGCTCACCCTCGCGGACATCGAGGCGAACGGGGCCACCATCGAGAACGTGCGACTGTGGGATCGCGACCCGCTCCTGCAGACATTCGGGCAGATCCAGGAGATTCGTACCTACTACGATTTCGTCTCGGTGGACGACGACCGCTACTGGATCGACGGGCGATACCGCCAGGTGCTGCTGTCGCCCCGCGAGCTGAACTCATCGTCGCTCCCCACGCGCTCGTTCATCAACGAGCACCTCACCTTCACGCACGGCATGGGGCTGACGATGGCCCCGGTGAACCAGGTGACGAACGAAGGCCTGCCGGTCCTCCTCGTGAAGGATCTGCCGCCGTCGTCCACCGGATCGCTGCGCATCACGCGCCCGCAGATCTACTACGGCGAGATGACCGACAGCTACGCCATCGTCGGCACGCGGCGGCGCGAGTTCGACTACCCGCTGGGCGACGAAAACATCTTCACCGATTACCAGGGGGCCGGGGGCGTCCCGATCTCGTCCCTGCCGCGCCGGGCTGCGCTCGCCTGGCGATTCCATTCGCTCAACATCCTCCTCTCGGGCGACATCACGAACGACAGCCGCATCCTGTACCACCGCAACATCGTGGACCGCGCGCACAAGGCACTCCCCTTCCTGCGGCTGGACGGCGACCCGTACCTCGTCATCACGGATGCCGGGGAGCTCGTGTGGCTGATGGATGCGTACACGAGCAGCACCCGCTACCCGTATGCCCAGCGCCTGACGAACGGCGTCAGCTACATGCGCAACAGCGTGAAGCTGGTGATCGATGCATATCACGGAAGCGTGCGCGCGTTCATCTCCGACACTGCGGATCCGATCGTCCGCACGTACGCGCGCATCTTCCCCGGGATCCTCCTGCCCATGGACTCCATGCCGGCAGATGTACGCTCGCACATCCGCGTCCCGGAAGATCTGTTCCGCGCACAGGTGGCGCTCTACACGATCTACCACATGGTGGAGCCGGAACTGTTCTATCACCGCGAGGATCAGTGGCAGATGCCGGCGGTGGGAGAGCGCGAGGAGCAGAGCACCTTCATGCGGCGGATCGTCATGCGCCTGCCCGAGGAGGAACGCGCGGAGTTCATTTTCATGGCGCCGTTCACACCCCGCGGCAAGGACAACCTCGCGTCGTGGATGGTGGCGCGAAACGATGGCGAGCACTATGGCAATCTCACCGTCTACCGCTTCCCCAAGCAGAGCCTCGTCTTCGGGCCGCAGCAGATCGTCAACCGCATGAACCAGGACACCGACATCGCGCGCCAGGTGTCGTTGTGGGACCAGCGGGGCTCCGAGGTGATCCGTGGGGCGCTGATGGTGATCCCGATCGAGGAGTCGCTGATCTACGTGCAGCCTCTGTATCTGCGCGCGGAGGGTGGCAAGATCCCCGAGCTCAAGCGCGTGATCGTGGCGTATCAGAACAGGGTGGTGATGGAGGAGACGCTGGATCTCGGGCTCGCGCGCCTGTTCGGCGGCGCGCCGTCACCTCCGGCTGCTGTCGCGGCCGGGGGCGATCGACCGCCCGCTCCCGATGCGGTGCCAGCCACACCCGCCGCCCCTCCCACCGCCGCCGCCGCGCCGGATGCGGCAATGGGCGAGCTGCTGCAACGCGCCCGCGAGCACTACGGGCGCGCGATCGCCGCGCAGCGGGCGGGGGACTGGGCGACGTACGGCGCGGAGATCACACGCCTCGGCGAGGTGCTCGAGCGACTGGGCGCGCCGGATCCCTGACCGCGAGGGCACTTGGGGGTCAGGTCTTGTTTTGCAACATCATTTGACTTCGGGGCACTTGGGGTCAGGTCTTGTTTTGCAACATCGTTTGACTTCTGAAAGGCATCGGCCACCGGCGACCAGACGACTTTCACCGGGGGACGGCGTGCGCGAAGCCGCTTCGCGACCCCTGCGTGGGTTGTCCCCTTGCCTTGCCGCCACTTCGCCTCTGCCTCACGAGCGTCTCGGAGGAGTGCCATTCAGGTGCGAAGTCGGCGCCGTTCTGCCACACGATCATACGCAGCTCTGGCTCGATGCGAACGACGGCGAATACCGTTGGGGTGTGGAGGGGCTCGAAGACAGGACCTTACAGATACGTGCGCAGATCCAACTCGCCCTCTGCTCCATCATCGGAACTGGTCGTCGGGCACGAGCGGGAGCCACCGGGATCATGCGCAATCTGGACCGATGAGGTCCGGCCCCGGGCAGTACCGTCGCGATGAAGAGTCCTGCCTCGGCCGCGGAGAAGCTGACCGCGCAGCGGACCGTCCGCTGCAACCGGTTATTGGCGGCGCAGGAAAAGGATCTCAGGCACCCTTGTTCCTGTCGTCCCAGATCATCGGCTCCCAGAGTTCGACCTTGTTCCCATCCGGGTCCATGATCCAGGCGAACTTGCCGTTCTCGTGCGATTCGGGTCCGCTGATGACTTCCACGCCGCTCGCACGCAGTTGCGCCAGCATCTCGCCGAGGTTATCGACCCGGTAGTTGATCATGAAGGAGGAGTTGCTTGGGCTGAACCACTGGCTGTCCCTTTCCGCGAGATGCCACACAGTGAGGCCCCGGTCCTCGGCTCGATCGTCAGGCCATTTGAGGACAGCCCCGCCAAAGTCTTCCAGCGGCATACCCAGGTGCTCCTGGTACCAGGCTGCCAGCGCGGCGCCATTTCCCTTGCACTTGAGGAAGACGCCGCCGATTCCGGTGATCCTTGCCAACTTCGCTCCACTCGTTGGGCCGCCTTGACTGCTGAATGGACTGCCACGTTATACTGCACACGCCGAGCAAGCACTGCAAGCGCTGCGCAGCCTTTCGTGAATCCGGGCATGAGATCGCCGCAGCGGAAGCGACACCGCGCCACCGACTTGGCATCCCGACCCGGCAGTGCGCAACGCCGCCAATGCTGCGGCGGCGCCGCACCATGACCTGCGATACTCTGTCTGGAGGGCCGGAGCACCGCGTATTGAATGATCCTCTCTCGCCGCTGAACCAGGAACCGGTCCGCCGCACCGTTGCGTCCGTGTCATCTCGATCCGAGGACGCGCGTATGCCAGCGATAGCGGCAACCAGATCGCGACGGCTGCTCCTGATCTCATGCGTCACCCTGCCGCAGCGGCCGGACGTGCTCACGCAGTGGATGGCGAACAATGACTTCGCTCTGCGCAGCCGGGAAACCTCGCGCGAACTACTGGACGAAGACGAGCAGCACGCCGGACGGATCGACGACATGGAGAACGATCGAATCGTCGACGCCCTCGGGCGGCTTGATGCGGACGTTCTCGAACCTGCCGCTGCCGACTATCGCCTTCACATGCGCATGCCACGCCTCCACATCATCGACACCCATGACGATCATGAAATTTGCGGCCCAGTCCTGAACGTAGTAATCCTGCAGTCGGAATCTGTTGCCGTTCAGTTCGAAGTCCACCGTCCCGCCCCACCCTTCCGACGCCTTGAACCCCAGAGCGATGTAGAATTGCTTCGACACATCGAAGTTCCTTGCAGGCACGTACACCTTGAAGTCGCGAATCGTCGGCGGCATTCGTAAACCTCCCTTGTTGACCGCCCCGAATGCCACGATCACCTCCGATGGCGGATCGGAACGCTGATGCGTTTAGCTGTCGGCGATGAGCGAGAGATGCGTCGAAACGCACTTCCATTCCCCGCCCTGCTGCACGAACACGGACGATACCCGCTCGATCAGATGAAAGGCCTGGCCGTGGAACCGGCCCCCGGATATCCCGCGTGCGACGACGACGGCAGTGTCTCCGTACACACGCACCTGCATCTCGTTAGACTCCATGACGTCGTGCGTGAGTGCTCCGGACTTCACCAGGTCGAGAAAGTTCTGCCTGCCACCAACGCTGCCGTCGGGGCCGATGATCGTCCAATCGTCGGCCATGTAGCGCCCGATTGCTTCCGGGTCGTTCTCGACGATGGCCCGGTCCCACCCGGTGGCCACGTTCATCAGTTCTTCCTCGACAGTCGCACTCAAGGCTCACCCCTCGCGTCACTTCCCGGCCGTTCGCCGCTGCGGACCGCGCGGCGCGCGCCCACGGACTTCAGCATCCGGGTCCATTCGACGGCATATCCTGTTTGCTCGTACAGTCGCCGGGCCCGGTCGTTGCCTTCAAAAACGTGCAGTGTGAGCCACGGGTAGCCGGCTTCCTCCGCCCAGCGCTCAGCGGCCGCCAGTAACGAACGTCCCACGCCGCGTCCTTCGCCCGCACCTGCAACTACGAGGTCGGTTACGTGCCCGCAAGGCGCGTCGGAGAAGTAATCCCGGTCCGTTCGCAACGAGATGAACCCCACCGGCGTTCCTGATGCGTCCTCGGCAGCCAGGATCGCCGAGCCCGGGCTGGGACTGGCCAGTTCGCGCGCCAACCCCGCGGCAACAGCGGCGTCCATGGCCGCGACTTCACGCCAGGGCGGTGGTCCGAACTCGTGCAGGCGAGGCGCGAGTGCCGTGATCCAGCCAGCATCATCCGCGTGTGCAGGGCGAATTCGGACGTCCACGTCGTTCATCGTCGGTCTCCACGGCGCGCGCGCCCGCGTACGACGTTCGCAGACACCGGCGTGCACTGCTCCTGCGCACGTCCGGTGCACTGTGTGGTCATGCGACGTTCTGCATCTTGTTCGCGCAGTCCCGACCCGACGTTGGCGGCGGGAGTGGCCTTCCGTCCTGGTGGTAGAGCACAATCGCTTCCTCCACAACCTGGCACAGTTGATTGAAGCTGACTCTCTCATCCTCACCGTGGCACCCTTCGTAGATCAGGCCCGGGGAGCTCCCGACAAAACACTGGTCCTCTTCCGGCCACTCGACGATCTTCGCGTACCTTGCACTTCCTTCATGGATTTCGACTCCTCGATGGCCCGCTTCCCGGCGAGGACCTGATAGTGCTTCGCATCGTCACCAGGCGCTCCCGATAAGGAGATCGGTTTGGAAAACTCACGGATGCACGAAGTTCCGGTGACTGCCCTTCCCGCCTCGATTGACAAAACCTGCGCGTTCAGGCTCGGCAACAAGTTCTCTCACCTTCGGCGGCACGCAATCACCTGGGTCCTTACACCCCGATCGGATGCCACGTTGTCTTGAACTCGACAAAGTCCCTGATGTCGTACACGCCCTGCGCCTCCGCTGAATACCAATCCAGCTTCTCCTCCGCATGGCGCGTTCTCACTCGCTTCACCGAATCCGCCGCGCCCAGCGCGAGCTCCCTCCTCTCCGCGGCTGCAACAACGGCGCTGATGCCGCGGATGTGCGCGTGCGTCGCGAACGTGGGCAGCAGCTCACGCCGGAATCCCGTGAGCAGGTTCACCGCGCCGCCCGGCAGGTCCGACGTCGCCAGCATCTCGCCGAACACAATTGCGGGATACGGCTGCGTTTCCGAGGCCAGCGCGACAACCGTGTTCCCGCTCACGATCACCGGCGCGATCTGACTGACCAGGCCGAGCAGCGGATCGGCGTCCGATGCGATGACGCCCACTATTCCCATCGGCTCGGGCACAGTGAAGTTGAAGAAGGGACCCGCCACCGCATTCGTGTTGCCAATGACCTGCGCGTACTTGTCCGCCCACCCGGCGTAGTAGATCAGCCGATCCACCGAAGCCGCAACTTCCTTCTCGGCATCGCCCCGGGAAGAGTCCCCCGAACGCGCGATGGCGCCGGCCATCTCCGCAGATCGGCTCTCCAGCATCTCGCCCAGCCGGTACAGGATCTGGCCGCGATTGTAAGGCGTGCGCCTCGCCCAATCCGGCCCTGCCTTCGCGGCCGCCTCCACCGCGTTGCGGATGTCCTTGCGCGTGCACTGCGGAATGTTGGCGAGGAACGCGCCGTCACTGCCAGCGCCCTCACGAATCGGAAAGACGCGCCCGCTCTCGGAGCGGATGAACTGCCCGCCCACGTACACCTTGGGAGTTCTGGTTATCGGAAGCCGTTGCCGCGTCATCAGCCGAGCTTCGCGTAGTCGAGCAGTCCCTGTCGCCCGCCCTCGCGACCGAAACCCGACTCCTTGTACCCGCCGAACGGCGACGATGGATCGAACTTGTTGAAGGTGTTGGCCCACACCACGCCCGCCTTCAGTTCGGTGCTCATCTTCAGAATCCGCGATCCCTTGTCGGTCCACACTCCCGCGGACAGGCCGTACATCGTGTTGTTGGCCCTCTCCACCGCCTCCTCCAGCGTGCGGAACGTGAGCACCGAAAGAACCGGTCCGAATATCTCTTCCTGCGCGATGCGATGGCTCTGCGTCACGCCTGTGAACACTGTCGGCTTGAACCAGAACCCGTTGCCCGGCAGACGACACGACGGCGACTGATACATCGTGGCCCCCGCGGTGACTCCGGAATCCACCAGCTCCGTGATGCGGTCGAGCTGGGCGCGGGAGTTGATGGCACCGATGTCCGTGTTCTTGTCGAGCGGGTTACCGACGCGCAGCACGTCGATGCGATTGCGCAGCTTCGTGACAAAGGCCTCGTGGATGGATTCCTGCACGAGCAGTCTGCTGCCTGCGCAGCACACGTGCCCCTGGTTGAAGAAGATGCCGTTGATCACTCCCTCCACCGCCTGATCGATCGGCGAATCATCGAAGACGATGTTGGCGGCCTTTCCGCCGAGCTCCATCGTCATCTTCCTGTCGCTGCCTGCGATCTGCCGCATGATTCTCTTGCCGACTTCCGTGGAACCGGTGAACGCGACCTTTGCCGCCAGCGGATGGCCCATCACCGCCGCGCCGGTTTCTCCCGCACCGGTGACGAAGTTCACCACCCCCGGCGGCAGTTCGGCCTCATTAAGCAATTCCGCCAGCTTCAACGCCGTGACCGACGTCGTTTCGGCAGGCTTGAGCACCACCGTGTTCCCCATCGCCAGGGCGGGCGCGATCTTCCACGCCAGCATCAGCAGCGGGAAGTTCCACGGGATCACCTGACCCACGACGCCTAGCGGATGCACTTCGACGCCCGGAATGGCGTACCCGATCTTGTCGGCCCAGCCCGCATGGTAGAAGAAGTGCGCGGCCACCATGGGCACATCGAAGTCGCGCGATTCCCGGATGGGCTTGCCGCCATCGATCGTCTCGGCGACGGCGAACTCACGCGCGCGGTCCTGCACGAGACGCGCAATGCGGTAGAGATACTTGCCGCGTTCCCTGCCGGCCAGCTTCGACCACACGTTGTCGTACGCCTTCTGCGCCGCCCGGTACGCGGCGTCCACGTCATCGCCGTTCGCGCGCGCGATGCGCGACACGACCTTCTCGGTCGCGGGATCGATGGAGTCGAAGTATTCACCCGAGCCGGGCTCGACGAACCTGCCGCCGATGTAGAGGCCGTACTCGGCCTTGATCCCGGGATCGGCAGTCTCGGGTGCGGGATCGTACTCCCACAGATCGCCGAAGATGAGCTGCGGAATCGGCCCGCGATCGGCGCGCCTCGGGCCACCCTTCCGTCGCTGCACTGTCGCGCTGTCCGCCGCCAGCCGAGCCGCCGGCCGTGTGGTTGCCATCAGTAGCTCTCCGCCGCTTCCGTGAAGTGGTATGGCGCCTGATACGCTCCCGTCTTCTCCTTCTCGATCTGCCGCAACAGATCGTTCAGGAGCGAACTCGCACCGAAGCGATAGCGCGTCGAGTTCAACCACGCATCGCCCAGCGTTTCCTTCACCGCGACGAGATAGTGCAGCGCCTGCCTGGCCGTGCGGATTCCGCCGGCCGGCTTCATCCCGATCGCGCTACCCGTCTCGAGGTAGAAATCACGGATGGCCTCGAGCATCACCTGCGTATTGGCTAGTGTGGCCGCACCGGATGCCTTGCCCGTGCTCGTCTTGATGAAGTCGCCGTCGCGAATGGCGCGCATCGCAATGTACGACGCCGCCCTGATCCTGTCGTAGCTCCCGAGCTCGGACACTTCCAGTATCACCTTCAGCGTCGCGTCGCCGCATATGCCAACGACGGATGCGATCTCGTCCTGCACCCGTGCGAACTCGCCGGCCAGAAACTCGCCGCGGTTGATGACCATGTCCACCTCGTCCGCCCCGTCGGATACGGCCTGCTTCACCTCTGCCAGCCGGATCCTGAGCGGGGTCTGCCCCGAGGGGAAGCCGGTGGCAACCGATGCGACCTTGATGTGCGTGTCGGCGAGCAGCCGTGCCGCTGATTTCACCAGCGCCGGGTAGATGCACACGGCCGCGACCGGAGGGACATCCGGATCATCGCCCGGCCGTCGGGCCTTGGCGCAGAGCGATGCGACCTTGCCCGGCGTATCCTTGCCTTCCAGCGTGGTGAGATCGACCATGGAGACAGCGGTCGTCAGCCCCCACAGCTTGGAGCTCTTCTTGATGCTCCGCGTCTGGAACTTTGCGACGCGCTCCTCGATGCCGACCTGGTCGACAGGGCCGACGTCGTCGAAAAGACGAGTGAATGCCGTTCGCCGCGCGGTGGACATCATGGTCCTAATATCGGCGGGCGGGCGCGAAGCCGCCAATCCTGCACTGTCTTCGGTCGCAGCCGGCGGCCGCGGAGATCCCGATCGCGCGGCACGCGAGCGGAGCGGACCATCCCCGCAGTCGCGCGCCCCGTCACGAACAGGTTGTCGGCCGCCGACAAAGGCCGCACCTTTCGCCCATGAATAGCGTCCTCGCTCTCGCCCTCCCCCTCGTACTGGGCAACCTCGCCGCGACACTCGCCACGGGTCCGATCCACAACGGCCGTGCCCGGGAGCTCGACGTTAGGCCTCCTCGAATCGACGCGACGATCACCGTCGACGGTTTCCTGAACGAAGCACCGTGGGGCGAGGCAGCGATGCTCACGGGCTTCTCCCGCTACGCGCCCACCGATGGAGTCGCCGCCGATGACTCCACCGAGGTGCTCGTCTGGTACTCGCCGCGCGCCATCCATTTCGGCATCCGCGCCTTCGCACCGGCGGGCACGGTGAACGCCACGCTCGCCGACCGCGACCGGATCTACAGCGACGACTACATCGGCATCTTCCTCGCGACCTTCAACGACGGCCGGCAGGCGACTGTGTTCGCGGTCAACCCGCTCGGCGTCCAGGGGGATGGGATCGTCGTGGAGCGCGGCGCCAGCTCGGGTGGCGCGTTCGGCGGCATCGTCACCGGGCGCGAGCCCACCGACATCGCGCCGGACTACATCTTCCGATCGAGAGGGCGCGTCACCGACTTCGGCTACGAAGTCGAGATCAGCATCCCGTTCGAGAGTCTGCGCTATCAGTCGGCATCCACGCAGACGTGGGGGATCAACGTGCTGCGGCGAGTACAGAGCCGCGGCTACGAGTACAGTTGGGCACCGGCCGAGCGCGCCGAGGCATCGTACATCGGGCAGTTCGGCAGGCTCGAAGGACTCACGGGACTCGAGCGCGGCCTCGTGCTCGATGTCAACCCTGTCTTCACCGCGCGCTCGCTCGGTACCGTCGCAGCCGGGTCGGGAGATTTCGCGCGCGAGTCGGAGCAGGAGGTTGGCGGCAACGTACGCTGGGGCATCAGCAACGACTGGACCTTGAACGGGACGGTCAATCCCGACTTCGCCGAGGTCGAGTCGGACGCGGGACAGATCGTGAACGATCCGCGCCGCGCGCTCTTCTTCGCCGAGCGGCGCCCCTTCTTCCTCGAGGGGATCGAGCAGTTCACCGTCCCCAACAATCTCATCCATACGCGACGCATCGCCGATCCGCTCGGCGCGGCAAAGATCACGGGGCGTCGCGGCGGGACGAGCGTCGCCTACCTCGCCGCTGTGGACGGCGAGGCGGTGTCGTTCACCGGCAGCGCGAAGCCGGTGTACAATCTGCTCCGCGTGCAGCAGGATCTCGGCCGCTCATCCCGGATCGGGATGGTCTACACCGACCGCGTGGATGGTGACTTCTCCAACCGCGTGTTCGGTGTTGATGGCCGGCTGGTCTGGCGCACGAGCAACAGCGCGCAGTTCCAGGTCGCTGGCAGCCGAAGCCGCGCACCCGGCGGGGACGCGCGCACCGGCACCGTGTTCATGGCCGACCTGCGGCACACGGGCCGCGTGTTCAACGCACGCTGGCGGATCAACGCGCTGCACGATGATTTCGAAACACAGAGCGGATTCATCAACCGGCCCGCGGTTGCCACGGCTCAGCTCAGCCACAGCTACACCCTGTACGGTGGCGAGGGCGCGCTGATCGAGAGCGCGAACCTGAACCTCGTGCTCGACGGTACGTGGAAGTACGAGCGCTTCGTCCATGGCGACGACATACTCGAGAAGAAGCTGCACTTCAACAACAATTTCATCCTGCGAGGCGGGTGGGAGGCGGGCGCATCGGTACTGGTCGAGACGTTCGGCTTCGATCCCGATCTGTATTCGGATCTCCGCGTCCAGCGCTCGTCGGCGGGCGGAGTGGTGACGTACGAACCGTTCACCGGGCGACCGCGCATCCCGAACCTCGACTACGTGGTCTCGCTCAGTACGCCGAACTTCCGTCGTGTCTCCGCGAGCGCGCAGTACGTATGGGGGCGCGACGAGAACTTCTACGAATGGACGTCGGCCGACATCTACTGGATCTCCGGGAGGATCAGCTTCCGCCCCACCGAGCAGCTCCGCCTCGTGACGAGCTACAACGAGCAGTCATACAGGAGGCGGAGCGACGGGTCGACGGTGGCGCGCACGCGCATCCCGCGTCTCCGCGCCGAGTATCAGATCACGCGCTCGATCTTCGTCCGCGCCGTGGCCGAGTATCGCGCCGATTACGCGGATGACCTGCGGGAATCCGATCGGAGCAACGACCCGCTGTACCGAGAGACATCGGCCGGACTGGTGCGGGCGCGCGGCTTCACGACCGTGGACCGCCGTGCGAATCACGTCAACTCGCTCAGGCCGGAGCTCCTGTTCTCGTATCTGCCGGCGCCGGGCACGGTGATCTACGCAGGGTACGGCGGGATGCTGGTCGAGCCGGACGCGTTCCGGCTGGGGCGCGGGGAGGGCGAGTTGCGGCGCCAGGCGGACGCGTTCTTCGTGAAGATGAGCTATCTGTTCCGGCTGTAGCGATCGGCGCCGAAGGAGATCCACAGCGGCTTGTCGGCTTGAAACGGGATGAACCGACGCGACGCGCGCATGATTGGATGGCGCCTTTGATCTGCTGGTCGAGCTTGCGTGCACATGCGGTGTCGGGCAAGGTCATGCGACCGTCACGGATTCACTCAGCCCGAGATCCTGCAGGACCTGGCGAAGTTCGGTCGCGATAGCATCAGCCGCTTCTGTCGAGACCGTCACCGAGAACTCCACCCCGATCTTCAGCTCCGAACCCGCCCGCAGTCTGGGGAGGATCCTGGTGCCGAGCCAATGCGATGGCAAACTCGTCCGGGTTGAACGCGCGCTCTTCGCGGACTTCCTTCCGGGGGGTGGCGACCTTGTACCAGGGTTCCCTTCAGTGCTCGCCCGCGTTCGGGTCGGTGGGATCGTCGCTCAACGGGAGCGCGGTGCTTTCGGCGCGAAGGATGCTTTCGATGTCACGCGATGCTGGTTCGCTCAATCGGTTCACTCCGATGTCTGGAACTCCATCCGACGCGTTTCCGTAACGCGCCGGGAAGCGTCCAGGATTTCGAGGGACACGAGGTTCCCGTCATCGTCGTAGTCAAGGATCACGCCGGGCTTGTCTTCGTCGCTCTCTGCCACCGGTACACCGTCTCTCAGAACGACAGTCAATGTGTCGGTCCTGTGATCGTAGATCACTTTCATGCGTCTGGTCTCCAGTACTTCGTGATGTTACTTGTGCGATAGGCCGTTACAACCTGGGCAGGGGTCCGGTCAACGTCCACGAAGACCCGAACAAGATACCTTCTCCCGCCTGATTCGAACCGGGACTGCAGGACATCGCGGCCGGGGCGCACCGCCGTCCGCTGATCTGGCGCCGCGAGAACCCCCCGGATAGTGGCCTCGTCCAGCCCTCGACGCTTCATCTCCTCGGCGGCGTGCTGGCTGATCGCGAACTCCAGGATGGGCCCGGCCACCGCGGCTACCTTGGCCCCGCCAGCAGCATCGCGTCGAGCAGGAGCTTCTCTTCGCTGCCCTTCGGGTAGAGCGCCGAGAGCGCGTTGGCGAGCCGCAGGAAGTCGGGGCCGCGCTCCTGCTCCGACTTGAGCAGCTCGCCGATCGGCCGCAGGCGCACGACGTCCTTCCTGGTCGCGATCACTCGGCCTTCCCACTTGGGCAGGGCCACGGCTGCGACCGTCTGGCCTCCGGGCCGACGAGAGACCGCAACATCCACTCGTAAGTGGCCGAGCTCATTGCGAGTGCGCCCACATGCCGGATGAACTCCGGGTAGCTCGTGGCCTCGACGTCGCCGAGCGGGAAGAGCCACTCCAGCGAATCGTCCGCGGCGGCGATGAACCCGTCGAGGCTGACGGCCGTGTAGTACTGGTCTTCACGGGAGTGAATCTGCCGCAAATGCCGACACGGGGCGAAGGGCAGAGCGTGCGCAATCAACGTTCGGCCGATTCCAGAACTGCATGATGTGTCAGGCAGCCCCGTCCGATGGCGGATCAGCCTTCCTATCGGTCGCGCTCGCGGCGAACCGCGTCCGGATGAACTCCTGGGCGCTCCCGGGAGAGAGCTTCACGGTCCCGGGCCCGCTGCGCACGAAGAAGTCGCCCGCCGGCGCTGCCTCCATATCCTTCCACTTCAGGAAGACGGGCTCCGGACTCCGCTGGCAGCTAACAACGCACACCGTCCTGCCCTGCACGATCTGCGTCTTGGGGTCGATGCAGGTGCCGGCTCGATCACCGAGGCCATTGCGCACGACCTGGGCAAGGTGGCGCATGAACTTGTCGTCGCTGTCGAGCTGGTCTTTCTCGATGCCGATGATCGATCCGTCGTCCGCCACGCCGATGAGGAGATCGCCGCCCTCCGTATTGAGGAACGCAGCGATGGTCTTGAGCACGGCGTGAGTGACGACCTTGTCGTCCTGGCGGTCCTCCCTGAGGTTCCAGCGCAGCGTCGACTTGAACTCGAGCGTCTTCGACTCGCCACGCTGGATCAGCTCCTCGGCGCTGCGGTGCGCGCGCAGATACTGGTCGAAGAGAAAGTTCTTGATGGCCTCGCCGAAGGCGCGGTCGTCAGTGATACGCTTGTAGAGATCGAAGTTCGAGTCGACGATCTCCTGGATCACGTGCTCGACCTTCTGATCGAAGGTGAGTCGCACGTTCTCCCGCGTATTTACCCTGGCCGCGGCGTCGAGCGCGGCGTCGTCGTCGAGCTTCTCCATCATCTGGCCCAGCGTCACGCGATGCTCTGGGCCGAGGTTGAGCCCGAAGCGCTCGTTCAGCTCGGCAATGATGTGGGAGAGGGTCTCCAGCTCCTCCGCGTCGACGCCGTACCCGCTCTTCGTACTCACGGGATCCAGCACACCCGGCCGGCGCTCCAGGGCGATCTTGCCGCTGCCGGTCTGCTGGATGCGGTAGGACTCCATGTCGATGTTCTGCTGTACCTCGCGCGGCAGCTCCTCGCGGTCGGCGGGCAGCAGCCTCCGCAGGTGGCGCGCGAAGACGTAGAGCTTCTCGAGGTCGGCGTCGGCGAAGGTCAGCACCTGTGCGAGAAAGGCGTACAGCCGCACGTAGTCGGTGAGATGACCGCGGAAATCCCGCTGCTGCTCCTCCGGGAGCTCCCTGAAGCGTTCCACCACCGGGCCGAGCACGGCGTAGAGCCGATCCTGCGTCGCCCTGATGTCGAAGTACACCCTGGCGAAGGCATCCACATCGGCCTCGGTGTGCACCGGGTACGCGGCGAGACGGGACTGGACCTCGTAGAGAAGGTTGGGTTCGGTCGCCTCCGACAGCAACGTCGTTTCGTAGTACGGCTCGAACGCGGCCCTGATGTCATCGGACTCGTTGGCGAAGTCGAGCACCATCGTGCCCTTCTTCTCGGCGTGCGTTCGGTTGAGCCGCGAGAGAGTCTGCACGGCGCCCACGCCGCCGAGCTTCTTGTCCACGTACATCGTGTGGAGCAGAGGCTGGTCGAAGCCGGTCTGGAACTTGTTGGCGACAATCAGGAAGCGATACGCAGGCTGCTCGAATGTCCTCGCGGTCTGCGCCTCGGGGAAGCCGTTCATGTTCGACTCCGTGTACGACTGACCGCCGTCCTGCACCGTGCCCGAGAAGGCCACGAGCGCCTTGAACGGGTAGCCTCGCTCGGTCAGGTACCTGTCCACCGCCAGCCTGTAGCGCACGGCGTGCAGCCGCGAGCGGGTGACGATCATCGCCTTCGCCCTGCCGCCGATCTCGCCCTGCACCTTCGCCGCAAAGTGCTCGACGCAGATCTTCACCTTCTCGCCGATGGCGTGCGGGTGCAGCGCGACGAACGACTTGAGGAGGTACTCGGCCTTCGTCCTGTCGTAGCGCGGGTCGTCCTCGACCTTCTTGAGCAGCCGCCAGTAGGCCTTGTAGGTCGTGTAGTTCGCGAGCACGTCGAGGATGAACCCTTCCTCGATCGCCTGGCGCATGCTGTAGAGATGGAAGGGCGCGAACTTCCCGTCGGCGCGTCTGGTTCCGAAGAGCTCGAGCGTCCTGGGCTTGGGAGTGGCGGTGAAGGCGAAGGTCGAGAGGTTGGGCAGCCGCCCGCGCTTCTGCATCTCGGCCAGGATCGTGCCCTCCAGCTCCTCCCCGGGCGTCTCGGCGCCGGCCTCCTCGCGCTCCGCCGCTTCCAGCGAGTCGGAGGCGAGCACGGCCTTGAGGCTCTTGCTGCTCTCGCCCGACTGCGACGAGTGCGCTTCGTCCACGATCAGCGCGAAGCGTTTGCCAGGCAGCTCGCCGATCTCCTTCGCGATCACCGGGAACTTCTGCAGCGTGGTGACGATGATCGTCTTGCCCGACTCGAGCGCGTCCTTGAGCTGGCGCGAGGTGGTGTCGATGTTCTCCACCACGCCGAGCGTCTGCTCGAACTGGCGCATCGTTGTCTGGAGCTGGCGATCGAGCACACGCCGGTCGGTGACGACCACGATGGAGTCGAAGACGCGCCGATCGGCTGCGTCGTGCAGGGTGCTTAGCTGGTGGGCGAGCCAGGCAATGGTGAAGCTCTTGCCACTGCCGGCCGAGTGCTGGATGAGGTAGCGCTGGCCCACACCCGCCGAGCGTGCGTCGGCGACGAGCTTGCGCACGCAGTCGAGCTGCTGGTAGCGCGGGAAGATGAGGAAGCGCTTGCCGGTCTTGCGCCCCTTCCCGTCCTCTCCCTCGACCTCGTGGATGAACTGGCGCACGAGGTCGAGCACGCTGTCGCGTGCCCAGGTCTCATCCCAGAGGTAGGCGGTGGCGTAGCCGCTGCGCGTGGGCGGCACGGGCGGGTTGCCGGCGCCGCCGTATTTCCCCTGGTTGAAGGGGAGGAAGCGCGTCTTCGGCCCCGCGAGTCGGGTGGTGACGTAGACCAGGTCCGGGTCCACCGCGAAGTGCGCGAGGCAGCGGCCGTAGGCGAGGAGTGGCTCGCGCGGATCGCGGCAAGTCTTGTACTGCCGGATCGCATCCTCGACATCCTGGCCGCTTAGCGGGTTCTTGAGTTCGGCGGTGAAGACGGGCAAGCCGTTCAGGAAGAGTACGAGATCGAGGCAGTTCTCATTCCTCGTGCTGTAGCGGATCTGGCGAATGACGGAGAACAGGTTCGCCGCGTGCAGGCGTCGCGTTTCCTCGTTGAGCCCGCTCGCGGGCCGGAAGTAGGCGAGCCGGAACTTGACTCCCGAGTCCTTGATGCCGCTGCGCAGTACGTCGAGCGCGCCGCGCCGCTCGATCTCGGCGGCGAGGCGCTTCAGGAACTGGTCCTTCACCGCGGCGCCGTGGTGCTGCGCGAGCTTCTCCCACTCCCTGGGCTGCGTGGCGAGCACGAAGTCCACCACGTCGCGCGGCAAGAGGCAGAGCATGCGTTCGTAGTCCTCGGGCTTGCGGCCGCGGTAGCCGCCCGGCGGCATCTCACCGTAGGGCGGCGGCGTCTCGCGCACGGCGATCGTGTCGCCGGCACAGGCGTCCGGGCCGAACTGCAGCAGGCCGCATTCGATCGCGTCCTCGAAGGAGCGTTCGGAGATGTCGGGGCTCATGCAGCTTCCTCCCGCACGTCGATCTTGCCAGTCACCGTTGCGGAGATGAGCGCGGTGCGGAGTTCCTTGAGGTGGTCGATGGCCTCGCGGACCTTGGCGATGAGGGTGTCGATGTGCGCGGTCTCCCGGTCGAGGAACGCGGCGATGGCGCGTTGCTCAGAAAGCGGAGGGGCGACGAACGGCAGATACCCGACCTCTTCTTGATCAAGGATTGGTAGCGTGGTGCTTGGTGCGATTCCACGAAGCACAGGCTCCAGTCTCTTGAGCTGGTAGCCACCATACCTCGCGTGCACCCGACTCACATCGAAGGTGACCCCAGTGATCTGCTGGTTGCATGATCCGGGTTGCTCCATTATCGCAACCTTCCCGATCGTTGCTCCGATCGTGACAACCACCGCGGATCCTGACTCGAACACTCGCGCTGAGCCTTGTACGACCGCGCTCTCTGATATGAACTTCATTGGAGCTTGAAGCGGCAAGTCATCAGCGAAACTCCCAGGCCCGTACCATGCGATAG
>JBOHTO010000035.1:0-5523 GCA_050733695.1 Gemmatimonadaceae bacterium
GTTGCCGGTTGCCGGTTGCCGGTTGCTGATTGCCGGTTGCCGGTTGCTGATTGCTGATTGCTGATCGAGCTCTGCGCCCGAAGGGCGCCGGAAAATAGCCGGGGGCCGCGCGCGCAGCGCGCGAGCCCCCGGAAAGCGAGTCCCCAATGGATTTTGCGCCCTGAAAGGGGCGCCGGATCAATGCGGCTCGGCCGTGTCCGCCTCGAGCTGAGCGAGGCGCCTCTCGAGCTCGGCGATCCGCTCTCTCAGGCTGGCAATCTCCGCACGGACCTTCTCGCGCTCGAGCCGCTCGCTTCGAACTTCATTCTCCAAGCGCGCAAGTCCAGCAGCGAGCGCGTGATATTCCGATTCCAGGCGCTCCAAGCGCTGAAAAACCGCGTCGAAATTCGCGAGCGTCTCCAGCCGGAATTGATCGAGGCTCTCCTGAACACCATCGATCCTCTCCTCGAGAGCGCGCCGGCCCTCCACGACCTCGTCCAAGATCCGCCGGACGAGATCTTCCTGCTGATCGGCCATTCCTGGATTTTACCTCGGGGCTGCCTGGAAATACCCTCGGAGTTGATACGATTCCCAACGCAGACCCCGTAGGCGCTTAGCTCAGTTGGTAGAGCATCACCTTCACACGGTGGGGGTCAGCGGTTCGAGTCCGCTAGCGCCTACCACCTCGAAACAGTTCACGCCGCTCACGTTAGACGAAACGGGGCGGCGGTTTTCATTCCACGCGGTTCGAAGTGTTCGCGACGGTGTTCGAAGCCAGGGCGAGCCGGCGTTTCCCCCAGAATCACTCCAGAAGGGGCTCGAAGCGTTCTTCCTGCTGCGGCTGAAGATTGGCGTTGTGCTTCATGATGCGCCCACACGTGTTCCATCGCAGCACGGCGTCGTAATTCCCCGGTGGCCGGATGGCCTCGGCCTTCTCGTAATGGCGCATCGCATCCTGGAACCATTCGTAGGCCGACGACCCGCCCATCGGCCCGTGGAAGGCGGTCTTGCCCCTCCGTTCGCAGACCACTCCGCTGTAGTAGGCGTTCTGGTAGGGATCGCGCAGCCGCGCCACGAACTCCTCGCAGCGACCTTCCCCCATGGAAAAGTGACTCTGGCCGAATTGATCCGTCAGCGCGAGGATCAGCGTGACCAGCGCGTTCTGGTTTTCCGGATCGGCGGCCAGGACGTCCATGCAGATGCTCTCCGCCTCGGCCGGTTCGTTGAGCAGGCGGTAGCGGTCCGCCTTCTCCAACGCCTTGGGGATTGCTTCCCTGGGCAACGGCTTGAGCTGGAACATGACCGCCTCCTTTCCGGGATCATAAGAGCCGGGAAGCTCTGCCATCAACGGCCAATGAGAGCGCGTAAGCGGCGCCACAACAGAACGAGCGGATCGTAGTGGCGATCGACGACGCGCTCCTTGAGCGGGATGATGGCGTTGTCCGTGATGTGAATGCTCTCCGGACACACCTCGGTGCAGCACTTGGTGATGTTGCAGTAGCCGATGCCGAGGGTCTGCTGGAGAAGGGCGGTGCGATCGAGACCATCGACGGGGTGCATCTCCAGTGCCGCCGCCTCGACGAAAAATGCCGGTCCCGCGAACTCCGCATGTTTGTCGTGTTCGCGCAGGACGTGGCAGACGTCCTGGCACAGGAAGCACTGAATGCACTTGCGGAACTCCTGGATGCGATCGATGTCGTGCTGATACCAGACCCAGCGCGCGTTCTCCTGCGGTGTGAAGGGCGGGATCTTGCGCGCCATTTCGTAGTTGCTCTTCACGTCCGTGACCAGATCCCTGATCACCGGGAAGGCCTGCATGGGCCGGACGGTGATCGGCTCTCCCTGCGGGAAGTCATCGAGGCGCGCCTTGCACATCAGCTTGGGACGGCCGTTGACCTCCGCGCTGCAGGAGCCGCATTTGGCGGCCTTGCAGTTCCAGCGGCAGGCCAGATCGGGAGCGGCGTGCGCCTGGATCCAGTGAATGGCATCGAGGACGACCATTCCGGTCTGCACGGGAACCGAGAATTCCTGCAGCGCGCCGCCGGCGGCATCTCCACGAAACACCCGAAAGACGCAATCGCCGGTCATGTCTTCTCCTCGAAGAGCGTTCGAAGCTCGTCCGGCATCTGAGGACAAGGTGTGGGAGAGACCGACATTCCATCCGCCGATTTCTTCACGCTCATGTTGACCTTCCCCAGTTGGGAGTCCGCGTTGGGATGGTCGGTGCGGCTGTGCGCGCCGCGGCTCTCGCGACGAAGCAGCGCGGCGCGGCAGGTCGCTTCGGAAGTCATCAGCAGATTCTCGAGATCGCGCGCGAGATGCCATCCGGGATTGAAGAGCACCGACCCGCTGACGCGCACTTTCCTGACGCGTTCGCCGAGGGCCTGCAGTTGTCGCAGACCCTCCTGGAGGTCGGCTTCGTTGCGAAAGATCCCGACGTATCTGCCCATCACCTGCTGAAGCGCCTCATGGAGCGCATACGGATCTTCGCCGTCGCGCTCGAACGGTTCGAGCGTGCGGCGAACGTCGCGTTCGATCTCGCCGTCGTCCAGACGTGGTTGCGAAGGATTTTGGCGCGCGAATTCGGCGGCACCCAAGCCGGCGCGCCGACCGAACACGAGCAGATCCGACAGAGAGTTGCCACCGAGCCGGTTGGCGCCGTTCATTCCGCCGCTGCATTCGCCGGCGGCAAACAGACCGGGCACGGTGGCCGCGCCGGTTTCGGGATCGACGCGAATCCCTCCCATCGCATAGTGGGCGGTCGGTCCGACCTCCATGGCCTGCTTCGTGATGTCGACGTCGGCGAGGTCCTTGAACTGGTGATACATGCTGGGCAGTTTCCGCCGCACGCGCTCGGGATCCTGGAAACTGATGTCCAGCCAAACCCCTCCATGAGGCGTGCCCCGCCCTTCCTTCACTTCCGTGTAGATGGCCCGGGCCACGTTGTCGCGCGTGGAGAGCTCCGGCGGCCGGCGAGCGTCGGTCTGTTTCCCGGCCACCGTCATCTCCACCCACTTCTGCGATTCCTCCGGAGTCTCGGCGAAGTCCTTTCGCTTGCTTTCCGGAAGGTAGTTCCACATGAATCGCTGACCTTCGGAGTTGGTGAGGATCCCCCCCTCGCCGCGAACGCCTTCGGTGACCAGGATGCCCATCACCCCGGGCGGCCAGATCATGCCGGTGGGATGGAACTGGAAGAACTCCATGTCGATGAGCTCCGCACCCGCTTCGTACGCCAGCGCGTGACCGTCTCCGGTGTACTCCCACGAGTTCGACGTGACCTTCCACGCCTTGCCGTAACCACCCGTGGCGAGAACGATGGCCTTCGCGCGAAACACGACGAAGCGACCGGACTCGCGCCAGTAGGCGACGGCGCCGCTCACGCGGCCGTCATCCTTCAGAAGGCCGACGACCGTGCACTCCATGAAGACGTCGATGCCCTGATGAACGCCGCGCTCCTGCAGCGTGCGGATCAGCTCCAGGCCGGTGCGGTCGCCGACGTGAGCGAGGCGCTTCCAGGTGTGACCGCCGAAGGCACGCTGCAGGATGCGCCCGTCGGTGGTGCGATCGAACACCGCTCCCCAGCGCTCGAGCTCGCGCACGCGATCCGGCGCCTCCTGCGCGTGGAGTTGCACCATGCGCCAGTTGTTGAGGAACTGTCCGCCCTTCAGCGTGTCGCGGAAATGCGTCTGCCAGTCGTCCTGCGGATCGACGTGCGCCAGAGCGGCGGCAATGCCTCCCTCGGCCATGACCGTGTGCGCTTTGCCGAGGAGACTCTTGCAGACGAGCGCCGTCCTGGCGCCCTGGGCCGAGGATTCGATGGCGGCACGCAGGCCGGCGCCGCCCGCGCCGACCACGATGACGTCGAACTCGTGTCGCTCGTACTTCTCCATCACTATGCGATTCGCCAGTTACTGATCGTGCCGCTGGCCACCATCCAGACGTAAAAGTCGGCGGCCATCACGCCGATCAGGCTCGTCCAGGCCCAGAACATGTGGTTCTCGTTGAGGGCGGATAGTCGTCCCCAGGCCCGATACCGCGCGCGACAAACGGCGTTTGCGGAGAAGCAGTCCACCTGCCCGCCGACGAGATGGCGGAGTGAATGACAGGAGAACGTGTAGAAGGTCAGCAGCACGCTGTTCACGCCGAGAACGATCGTCCCGACCGTGATGCCGAACACCCCCTCCGGCCAGAGCGCCTTCCACACGTCGTACCAAAGAAAGGCGAGGATGACCAGAGCGGCGTAGAGAAGGTAGCGATGAAGATTCTGAAGAATCAGCGGAAAGGTGGTCTCACCACCGTATTCGCGGCGCGTTCCCTCCGACACGGCGCAGCCGGCCGGATGAGACGCGAACGAACGGTAGTACGCCTTGCGATAGTAGTAGCAGGTCAGTCGAAAGCCGCCCGGGGCCCAGAGGATCAACACCGCCGGCGAGAGCCACTGCGGCAGCGGAGTCCAATGCTCGAGGTTGGGTGAATAGAACGGAGAGAGGAGCTCGCCGGCCTCGTAGAACCGATTCATCAGCGCCCGCGCCGTCGCATACACGACGAACGCGGTCAGAACCAGGAAGGTGACCAGGGGATTGAGCCACCACAGATCGCGCCGATCTGTAACACCCCACCGTGGTGGACGTGCGCGACCCGTGACGAGTTCGGATGCGGTCACAGTGACCCCCTACCTTGAATGCTCCCCAGATTCTACTGCGAGGCACACGGATCACGCCGCTCTGGTTCGTCTGACCGGTGCGAGACGTATTTCCGTTGTGCTTCAGGGCTTCGTCGTGGAGCGTCGGCCCTCCACGACCTCGTCCAAGATCCGCCGGACGAGATCTTCCTGCTGATCGGCCATTCCCGGATTTTACCTCGGGGCTGCCTGGAAATACTCTCTTGACGTCCGGAGTTGATACGATTCCCGACGCAGACCCCGTAGGCGCTTAGCTCAGTTGGTAGAGCATCACCTTCACACGGTGGGGGTCAGCGGTTCGAGTCCGCTAGCGCCTACCAACCTCACCTCCACGATCTGCGCTCGACCTTCCGCTTGTGAAGCGGCATGCTCGCCGGCTGGAATCGTTCGAGGAACTCGTCCTCGGCCTCGAGCGTTCCGACCAGAAGCATCCGCACTTCCTCCGGACAGAGACGAGGGCTTTGATGGGGGAGATTCTGCAGGGTCGGCGCGGTTGGAGGAACCGGAGCCCGAAGAAGGCCCCGAAAGAAGAAGGCCCCGAAATTGACGGCGGCCGAGGGCGCGGCTATCCTCCCGGCGCTGAAATAGCCGTCCGCCGGCCGAGGTTTTGGACGGTCGCTGAACGCATAGACCCCTAGCTCAGTTGGTTAGAGCGCCACCTTGACACGGTGGAGGTCAGCGGTTCGAGTCCGCTGGGGTCTACCATCCCCTTCTCCCCTACATCTGCGCCAGGATCGCCTGGAACCGCGGGTCGCTGCGGATCGCGGCGAGCTCGGGATCGTTCTGGAGCGACCACTTCGCGCGGAGCCCCGCGTCCACCGCCCGTTCGACGGCTTCGATCGCTTTCTCGTGCTCGCCGAGGA
>JBOHTO010000036.1:0-2133 GCA_050733695.1 Gemmatimonadaceae bacterium
ACGCTCAACCGGCCCTCGATCGCGCCGGCGGGCGAGAGCAGGCCGAACACGGAGATATTCCGGATGATCGCCGCGAGGATGGGCGGATCGCTCGATCACGCGGCCATGCGGGATGACGACATCGCTCTCATTGCGCAGGCCCTCGACACGCCGCACGAGCGCATGCAGGGCGTGACTCTGGAGGCTCTGCTGGAGCGCGGATGGGCCCGACTGAATGTGCCAACCCCGTATCTCCCGTTCGCCGAGGGCAACTTTCCGACACCCAGCGGTCGTTGCGAGCTGCGATCGTCGCGCATGGAGGAGCTGGGATTCGACGCGCTGCCGGCCTTCACCGCACCGTACGAGTTCCCGGAGATCGTGCCCGACCTCGCTGCGCGGTATCCGCTCACACTGATATCATCTCCCGCCCATCAGTTCCTCAATTCGACGTTCGTGAACATCGGCTCGCTTCAGCGCGCGGTGCGCGAACCCGAACTTGTGATCAACCGCACAGACGCCGAGCCGCGCGGGATCTCCACCGGCATGCAGGTGGTGGTATACAACGATCGCGGATCGTTCGCCGCCTGTGCACGCGTGGAGGATTCGATTCGCGACGGTGTCGTCTGGGCGCCTTCGATCTGGTGGGGCAAGCTCGCCCCGGACGTATGCAACGCGAACCAGACGACATCCCAGCTCGAAACCGATCTCGGCCACGGACCTGTGTTCTACGACAACCTTGTCGAGGTATCCCCGTCGCATTGACGCGTGGGCGACGAACTTGCGTGCGGAGTGGGTGTTTCATGAGAACGGTGACTGTGTCCGGCCCACGGCTTACCCGGCTGGACGCGCCGCAGCATCAGTCGTCCCGCAACCGAAGCGCTGGAGTCATGACGTAGTGCCATCTTCCTCTTCTCCGTACCCATCACAATCACCCCCTCCCGCCTCCTCCCCCCGCACGGCAGCGTCCCATCCTGCGCCGCACCGGGCGCGGACCATCGGCGAACTCCGGCGGGCGCGCAGGGACGCGCCGTCCGCCGGAACTGGAACCGTGAAGGATGAGCTCCGCACCAACCTTCTCGCGCGACTCCGTTCCTCCGCCGGTGAGCCGCTGTTCGAGGGGGTGCTCGGTTACGACGAGACGGTGTTGCCGCAGATCACCAATGCGATTCTGTCGCGGCACAACTTCATCCTGCTCGGGCTCCGTGGCCAGGCCAAGTCGCGCATTCTGCGGGCGCTCGTGACATTGCTCGACCCGGAGATCCCGATCGTCGCCGGGAGCGAAGTGAACGACGACCCGTTCGCCCCGATCTCCCGCTACGCGCGGCAGCTCATCGACCAGCAGGGCGACGATACGCCGATCACGTGGATCGGGCGCGAGAGCAGATTCGTGGAGAAGCTCGCGACCCCCGATGTTACGATCGCCGATCTCATCGGCGACGTGGACCCGATCAAGGCCGCCCGTGGCGGGCACGTCCTCTCGGACGAGCTCACGATGCACTACGGGATGCTGCCCCGCGCAAACCGCGGGATCTTCGCGCTCAACGAGCTGCCGGATCTTGCTGGCAAGGTTCAGGTAGGTCTGTTCAACATCATGCAGGAAGGGGATGTGCAGATAAAGGGATATCCCGTGCGTCTCCCGCTCGATGTAATGCTCTGTTTCACGGCCAACCCCGAGGACTACACGGCGCGCGGCAAGATCATCACGCCGCTCAAGGACAGGATCGGCAGCGAGATCACTACCCACTACCCCGAGACCGTGGACCTCGGGATCGACATCACCCGCCACGAAGCCTGGGTGGATCGCGCGGGGCCGCCGGTCCGCATCCCCGATTTCATTGCAGAGGTGGTGGAGCGGGTCGCATTCGAGGCGCGCACGGATCGCAGGATCGACAAGCGCTCCGGTGTGTCCCAGCGGATGCCGATTTCGATGCTGGAGAACGTTGTCTCGAACGCCGAGCGCAGGGTGATCGAGAGCGGCGAAGACGAGATCCTGCCGCGCATCTCCGACCTGTATGCCGCACTGACGGCTGTAACGGGCAAGCTCGAACTCGAGTACGAAGGCGAGCTCATAGGCGCGCACACGATCGCGCGCGAGCTCATACGCCGTGCCGCGGACGCGACGTTCCGTGAGCTGGCGCCCAGGGCCGACACGGA
>JBOHTO010000037.1:0-1740 GCA_050733695.1 Gemmatimonadaceae bacterium
TCCGCATGTTTCATGGATCGCCCGCCCAGGACCTCGTTCCGGTTGACGCCGCAGTCATGCCTATCGCCTCACGCCACGTTCTCTTCGCGCTTCTCTCTGCAACCGCGATTTTCGCCATCGCATGCGACCAGGATCTCACTGCCCCTAACAGACTGTCGAAGTATGGGTGAAATTGGGATGTGCGGCGGCAGTGCGTGATGGGAGCAAGAAATCGCGTTGAGAGGTGAGGTGAGCCCGCAGCTGTTGCACCGAAGCCCAGGCGCGGCGGAAGAGGACGAGCAACGCGATAAGAAGCGTGGAGAGACCCAGCGCGGAGGCCGCCCACATCTGCTTCAACGTGCCGATGCCACCGACGCGCCGCAGCACGAGTGAAAGATTCATGCAGGACGCCTGGATGAGATACCGCTTGAGAATGTTCTCTCGTCCGCGCAGCGTCGTGCGGCGGGCACCTCCGTAGTCGAGCACGTGCACGAAGCTCCGCTCACAGAATTCACCGCGCCGCCGCATCAGCGCCTGGCCGCTCTTGCTCCGCAGCGTCCGCTGCGCGGTGCGGAGGACGCGCTGTTCGTCGGGCGGTAGCTTCCACATCTGGCGGTTCCGTACCGGATCGGCAATCGCGGTGCGAATCCCCGCGGCCTGCAAGCTCCCGAGTTCTTCACGATCGCAGTATCCCAGATCCGCGACGACCGTCTCTACGCGCGCCACGCCGGGCAACTCGTCCTGCGCCGCATTCACTCGCTCCTCGGTCTCTTGCACGCGCTCCGTCAGCTGCTCGGCATCCGGTTCATCGCCGGGCTTGAGCTCCACCCCCACGATCGCGCCCGTCTCCAGATCGACGACGTGCTCCGGTTTGTACAGCATCCGGGTCACGCCCTTCTTGTCCGGTGCCACCTTCGCGTCGGGGTCATGCGGATTCTGCCACTCCGTGTTGGACGTCTTCCGCCCCGGGCGCTTGCGATCGAACGCACTCACCGCGCGCGGATCCGTCGTATCGACGCCCGCTTCCTTCGCCAGCCGCTTCACGTACTGGCGATAGTGTTCGCCCGTCAGCCGATGTTTGAGCGAGCGCAACGACGCATTGGCCTCGAGCACGGAGGTGTCAATCGCCAAGCGCCTCCCCTTGAGCAGCTGGTGCTCCTGCAAGGCGCGCAGGACGAGCTCGAAGACCTGCTGGTAGACTTGGAGCGACAGCCGCTGCCGGATGACCGTGAAACTCGAGTGGTGCGGCGTCGCCTCCCCGATCCCGTAGTGCAGGAAGTCCCGGATCGAGAGCGAGTCCGCGCACCGCGCGGCAATCGCGCGCTCGCTCGCGAGGTTTTCGAAGAAGCCCACCATGAGCATCTTGCAGTAGACCTCGGGATCGATCCCGGGCTGGCCGCCCTTGCGCGCGTCCATCTCGTAGAACGGCGCGCAGAGGCGACGGACCTCATCGCCGAAGTTGCAGGCCGCCAACACGCGGTCGAGTTTCTGATAAAACGCGTTGGCCGGTGTCGCGGGAAGATCGCTCGTCGCGATCCACAGGGTCGGAGCTTCCTCGGGTGCTTTCTTCCGAAACACGATGGCGCCTCCGGTGTGACGGATGACGTCCTACGAGGGCGACGCCAACTTATAGAATGTCGGTCATTCTAACCAGCACTATTTCCGACATTATTTCGACAGTCTGTTAGGACGCGGCGCGAGATACCAGACCTTCACCGCCTGGGCGCCCATTCCCATGAGCGTCGCAACACTGCTCTGCAC
>JBOHTO010000038.1:0-30572 GCA_050733695.1 Gemmatimonadaceae bacterium
GCATGCAGCTCCTGTTCGACGGGAGCGATGAAGGACCCGGCGCCGGACTCGGCGTCATTCGCGGGCGGGTGACCCGTCTGCGCGCGCGACGCGTTCCGCAGATCGGCTGGAACAGCATCGAGGCGGACGGCGCCCCCCTTTTTCATCATTCCCGCCTCCCACTCCCTCATTCCCGCCCCCTTCACGGTGATCCCCAACCGCTGCCTCGTCACTCCCCCGAAAGCGGGGATCCGTTTGCCGATTCCGGCCTCGACATCGCCTACTACGCCAATGGCTACGCCTGCCGCCCCACGAACACCCATTGCGTCATCGCCTGGAGCACACACGAGGAAGACCGCTATCCGGCGGCGGTCCGGTGGCGCAACGTGATCGGCGTCCAGTTCCACCCGGAAAAGAGTTCGCGCGAGGGAATCCGCTTTCTGCGCTCGGTCGTCGCCGGGGTGCACTCATGATTGCCATCCCTGCCGTGGACATTCGCGACGGCGCATGCGTTCAGCTCGTGGGTGGATCGTACGAGCATGAGCGCGTGCGCCTCGATGATCCGCGCGAGGTCGCCCAAGCCTGGGCGCGGACCGGCTTTGGATGTCTGCACCTCGTTGACCTCGACGCGGCGACCGCGCGCGGCTCGAACACGGATGTGATGCGCGATATCCTCCTGGACCGAACGGTCACCGTGCAGGTGGGCGGCGGCGTGCGCACAGTGGAGCAGGTCGAGCAGCTCCTCTCCGACGGTGCCCGCCGGGTGGTGCTCGGGACGAAGGCGATCGACGATCCCGCATGGCTCGCTGACGCGGCTGCGGATTTTCCCGGTCGGCTGATCGTGGCCGCGGATGTGAACGGCCGCCAGGTGGTCACGCGCGGGTGGAGTCGCGAGTCCGGGCGCGATGTGCTGGATGTCATCCACGAGATCACGACGCTTCCGCTCGCGGGGATCATGGTGACGGCGGTGCACGTCGAGGGGCAGATGCAGGGGCCCGATCTTCATCTGATCGAGGATGTCGTGGAGGTATCGCTGCTGCCGGTTCATGCATCCGGCGGCGTATCGAGCATGGATGATCTGAGAGCGCTCGAGGACCGCGGAGTCGCCGCGGCCATCATCGGAATGGCGCTCTACACCGGCGCGCTCGATCCGCGCGCTGTCGCCGAGGACTTCGCTATATGACTGCGGTCACTCGTGACACGAAGGAGACCGGTGTGCGCGTCGAGATTCAGACTGGTTCGGGAGAGGCTGCAATCGACACCGGGCAGCCATTCCTGGACCACATGCTGGTGACGCTCGTGCGCTATTCCGGGCTCGATGTCACCATCACGGCGCGCGGCGATCTCAGGCATCACCTGGTCGAGGACGTCGCGATAGCGTTCGGCGCTGCACTCGCTTCGCATCTGCCCGGGACGGCCGTACGCTACGGAGACCGTGTGATCCCGATGGATGATGCGCTGGTGCACGTGTCGCTCGACCTAGGCGGACGGCCGTACTACGAGGGTCCGTTGCCCAGCCGGATGTACGATCACTGGATGCGATCATTCAGCGACAACGCACGGGCCACGCTGCACGTGCGCGTGCTGCGCGGGCGGGACAGGCATCACGTGGTCGAGGCCGCGTTCAAGGCGCTTGGACTCGCGTTGCGCGACGCACTGGTGGACAGCGGCGCGCCGTTCAGCACCAAGGGCGCTGTGAAGATGGACATCACATGACATTGACTCGGCGCGTCATCGTCTGCCTGGATGTGAAAGGCGGCCGCGTGGTCAAGGGAACACGCTTCGAGTCGCTGCGCGATGTTGGCGATCCAGTGCTCCTCGCCGAGCGTTACGAAGCCGAAGGGGCGGACGAGATCGCGTTTCTGGATATCTCGGCGAGCGCGGAGGAGCGCGCGACACTGCTCGACGTCGCCCGCAGGACTGCCGAGCGTCTGTTCATCCCCCTCACGGTTGGCGGTGGCGTGCGGACGGTCGACGACGTCGGGCGCGCGCTGCGTTCGGGTGCCGACAAGGTGAGCATCAACTCTGCCGCGGTAGAGCGGCCGGAGCTCCTGCGTGAGGCAGCCGGGCGTTTCGGTGCGCAGTGCGTGGTCGCAAGCATCGATGCCCGTCGGGACGGTAACGGCTGGCGCGTTTACGTGCGCGGCGGGCGGGTGGCCACCGGGCTCGACGCCGTGTCGTGGGCAGTTGACTGCGCGCAAGGCGGCGCTGGCGAGATCATGCTCACGAGCATCGATCGCGACGGTGCGCGCACGGGTTACGATCTGGAGCTCACGCGCGCGGTGGCGGAGCGAGTCGCCGTGCCGGTGATAGCGTCGGGGGGCGCGGGCAGCGCCCTGCACGTGCGTGACGTGTTGCGTCCGGCGGGCGGCGCCGCGGATGCGGCGCTTGTCGCCGGCATCGTCCATGACGGAGTAACGACAATTGCCGAGATCAAGCGCGTGCTTGCGGAGGATGGAATGGAAGTGAGGAACGCCGCATGAATGAGACGCCCGAGACCCTGATGCAGGCAGCCGCGGATGTGGCGCGTATTGCCGGCGATATCGCGCTCGGCTACTTCCGTTCGCGGCTGACGGTCGAGCGCAAGCCGGACGGCTCGGAGGTCACCGTAGCGGATCGCGCCGCCGAGCGTGCTGCGCGGGACTGGATCGAGGCGCGTTTCCCCGACGACGGTATCCTCGGCGAGGAGATGGGAGACGTGCGAGATGGCGCCCGGCGGCGCTGGATTCTCGATCCGATCGATGGCACGACCAGCTTCGTGCGCGGCGTGCCACTCTGGGGAACGCTGGTCGCTGTCGCGGATGGCGAGGATGTGATTGCGGGCGCGGCGTACTGTCCCGCTGTCGACGAGCTCGCGGTGGCGGCGTCGGGTTGCGGTTGCTGGTGGAACGGCGCGCGTTGCCGGGTATCGGTTGTTGCTGCTCTGGACGCGGCTACGGTTCTGACATCGGGTATTCGCATGGGCGGAACCCGGGCGACACAGGACGCATGGTCACGCCTTGTATCCGCTGCGCGCGTGAGTCGAACCTGGGGCGACTGCTACGGCTATCTGCTTGTCGCAACGGGTCGTGCCGAAGTGATGGCGGACGGCAGGATGAAGGCGTGGGACTCCGCGGCAGTGATGCCGCTTGTTGTTGAAGCCGGGGGTGTTTTCACTGACTGGACCGGTGTTGCAACCGCGTTCGGCGGCAACGCAATCGCGACGAACGCGGCGCTCGCGGGCGATGTCCGGCGACTGCTGTCCGGCTCCGCGTCATGAACGAGCTCGCGCTGGACCTGTCCACGGTCGACTTCGATAAGAGCGGTGGCCTGGTGACCGTTGTTGCGCAGGACGCGCGTTCAGGCGCGGTGCTCATGGCCGCCCATGCGGATCGTGAGGCGCTGGAGCAGACAATCGCGACCGGCGAGATGCACTATCGCTCGCGTTCGCGCGGCCGCTGGCACAAGGGAGCCACGAGCGGCAACCGGCAGCGCGTGGTCTCGCTGCACCTCGACTGCGACGCCGACGCTGTGCTCGCGCGCGTCGTGCCGGCGGGACCGGCGTGCCACAGCGGGATGACGTCGTGCTTTGGCGCACAAGCTCTCGCCGCGGACGCGCTGGGCGCGCTCGACGCGACGATTGGTGAGCGCGCTGGTGGGGAAGGGTCTGGCTACACGCGCCGTCTCCTCGGTGATCGCAATCTGCGCCTGAAGAAGGTCGGGGAAGAAGCGGCCGAGCTTGCAATCGCGTGCGCGGACGGAGACAGGGATCGGGCTGCCGAGGAAGCAGCCGATCTCTTCTATCACGCTCTTGTTGCGCTGCGAGCGCTCGGCGTTGCGCTGGACGATGTACGTGCCGTGCTCGACCGGCGCAGGTCCTGAATCTTCAGCGGGCGGCGATCAGACGGGGATGAGTGACCTCGGGATTCAGAAACTCTTCCCAGGACTGTCTGACCCTCGGGTCCATGGTGTTCTCCTCGTGCAGGCTGTCTTCAGCCGGCAGATCAAGGATTTCGCTGAGGAGGGGGGAACGAGTCACGGTCGCAAGGCTAACTGGTCAGGTCGGGGAGCCTCGGCGGCAGGCATGACTCACCCTGGAGCAGACAGCGGAGCTATTGTTTTGCGCGCTCCGCCAGCTTCGCCTTGTCCCGATGCCATTCCACATCCACATTGGCGGGAATCGATGCCTCACAAGGCACTGTGTATCCGTGACTGACGGCGCGCGTAACCGCGCCTTCGACGATCTCGCGGCGGCGACCGATCTCCCTCACGTTCGCAGGATGACGGTCGCCGTAGCGCTGATATCCGAGGCTCTGAGCGAGCGGGGAATGAATGCAACGCTCGTCGGCGGCGGTGCGCTGGAGTTCCACGCTCCGGACACGTACGCGACCAGCGACATAGATCTCGTGGTTGAGGGGGGCGATCGAACGGATCTCGACAGCACCTTCACGGCGCTCGGATTCAAACGCCGGCACCGGCACTGGGTGCGCGGCGACGTATTCGTGGAAGTCCCTGGAAACTGGATGTCGGATCCAACGGAAGCGTGTGCGATTGGCGACCACACAATCCGTGTGATCCGGAAGGAGATCGTTCTCGCCGACCGGATAATCGGCTTCAAGCACTGGAATGTTACCGCGTATGGAGCGCAGGCGCTCGCGTTGATGGCGGCAGTCGGCGGAAATCTGGATGAGGATATGCTCGAGAAGAAGCTCCGGGCGGAGGATGCGATGGACGCGTACGAACTGCTGCGACGGCTCGGAGCATCGGGTGAGCCGGTGAGCGATGAGCGGCTCCGTGTCGAGGTCGACCAGCTCCGCACTCGTTTCCGACGCAGGGAACGAGAGGATGACGCGAGATGAGCTTTGAAGATTGGGATTTCTCGGAGCTGGAGAAGATGTGGAAGGCGCGCCGCGAAGCCGCGCGTCCGATGCTGCGCCGCATCGATCCGCGGGGAATGACCCGGCCCGCCCGCGACCCCGAGGAGCGCGCCTGGCTCGATGCCCGCGGCGAGGGCGTATTCGTCGAGACCGAGGAGAACGCCGAGCTCTGGCGCGCCTACTACGCGCGGAAGTATCGCCGCGAACCCTGAATCCGCCGCGCGCGCGTGAGAGTTCTCCTGCAACGCGTCTCACGCGCCGAGGTTCGCATCCGCGATCCTCGCTCGCCCGGCGGCCCGCGCACCGCCGGCAGAATCGGTCAGGGCTTCCTGCTTCTCGTCGGGTTCGCCGCCTCCGACACTGACGAGGCGCTCCACTGGATGGCCGACAGGGTGGCCGGTCTTCGCCTCTTCCCCGACGCTGACGACAAGATGAACCTCTCCCTCGCGGACGTTGGCGGCGCGCTGCTCGTCGTCTCCCAGTTCACGCTCTACGGCGACGCGCGCAAGGGACGCCGGCCCAGCTTCATCGACGCCGCGCCGCCGGGCGTTGCGATCCCGCTGTACGAGCGGTTCGTCGCGCTGCTCCGCGAATCGGGAACGACGGTCGAGACCGGCGAGTTCGGCGCGATGATGGACGTCGAGCTCGTGAACGACGGACCCGTGACGCTCTGGCTCGAGCGGTGAGCGCGAGAGCGGTGGGCGCGCCGCCGGTCATCCTGGCATCGGCGTCGCCCCGGCGCCGGGAGCTGCTCGCGCTCATAGGCATCGCGCACAGCGTGCAGCCGGCCGATGTCGACGAAACGCCGCACGCGGGTGAATCGCCTGGCGTGTACGCCGAGCGTATCGCGCGCGACAAGGCGGCAGCCGTCGCGAAGCTGCACGAGCGTGGCGCAGCCGCCGCGGCCACGGAAGCGGCGCCGGTCGTGATCGCGGCAGACACCATCGTCGTCAGCGACAACGTGCTGCTCGGCAAGCCGCGCGACGATGCCGACGCTGAACGAATGCTGCGGATGCTGAGCGGCAGGGCGCACACTGTCTACACGGCCGTCGCCGTCGCGCGCGGGGCAGTGATGCAGTCGGCGATCGAGATCGTATCGGTCACCTTTCGCACCCTCACCGACCCTGAGATCCGCTCCTACATCGCCACGCGCGAGCCGATGGACAAGGCGGGCGCATACGGCATCCAGGGCTTCGGCGCGACGATCGTCGAGCGGATCGATGGCGATTACTTCGCCGTGATGGGGCTTGCGCTGGGGCTGCTTGTTCGGCTCCTCGATCGTGTGGGTGTACGCTACGACTTCGGTCGGCTTGAAAGCTAGCCGGTCAATCGGGGCTGGATTCGTCGTCGCCGTCGGGCGCCCGGGACGTCCGCGCACCGGCGTACCCGGCTCGCCATCGCTCCACCTTCCCGAGCACGTCACTCACGCTGATCCTCGCCATGCGTCCCGGGCGCAGCTCCGGCATCACCGGATAATCCTCACCCGGGTTGCCGTACGCGTCGACGATCAGATCATGAAAGCGCCGGTACGGGCCCGTGCGCTTCGGATTGGTGTACCCCATGAGGCTGATCACCGGGCGCCCGAGCGCGACGGACATGTGCAGCGGTCCCGTATCGGGGGAGATGACGAGCGCTGATCCGTCGAGTATCGCCGTGAGGCGTCGCAGCCCGCTGCCGAGCGCGGAGATGGGGCGCGAACGCGTGCTGCTAATGATGATCGACTCCGCGCGCAACTCCCGCTCCGAGCGTCCGCCCACGAGCACCGGCTGCAATCCGAAGTCCGCATCGAGCGTGTCGCACACCTGGGCCCATCGTTCGGGAAACCAGTCCTTCTCCGGCTTGCTCGTGGCGATGACGAGCGCGGCGGTCGGCCGCTGGATGGGCCGCAGGAATTCACGCTGCCACTCGCGCTCCCGCTCCCACGGTCCCAGCCCCCATTCCACGATCCCATGCGGCACGCCGAGCGCGTCGAGGAACTCGAAGTACTGGTCCTGCACGTGCTGCTGCGCGTGCGGCGGGATGCGCCGGTTGGTGAACAGCCAGTTGCCGTCGCGCGCGCGCTCGCGGTCGAAGCCGAGCCTGATCGGAGAGCGCGTGAACGATGTGACGATGCCGGCCTTGAAGTAGACCTGGAGCGCGAGCACGATGTCGAACGGCCGCGCCGCGAGCTCGCGCCGTACGTCGACGAACCCGCGCGCGCCGCGAGAGCGGTCGAAGATCACTATCTCGTCGACGCCGGGGTGCCCGCGCACGAGCGTCGCGGGCGCGGGCTGCAGCACCCACGTGATGTGCACATGCGGATCGTGCCGTCGCATGGCGTTCACGAGAGGGAGCACGTGCACGGCGTCCCCCACGGCGCTCATCATGACGATGCCCACCCTGCCGAGTGGTGTTCCGTTCACGGTTCGCTCTCGCTGGCGATTGCGCAGAGGCGTTCGATGTCGGGCTCGTCGATCGCAGCGCCGCGGCGCTCCCGCCATCGCCGCGCGGAACGCGCGAGGCGCCGGATGTTCGCACGTGTGATCGCCGGATCGCCAGCGCGCCCGAACGTCACGCGATCCACATCGATAGCGACGGCCTGCATGTCGCTCGTGATGAGCACGTTCCTGAGATTGAGATCCGGATGCCGCGCACCCGCGCGCGTGAGCGCCGCGACCAGCCGCGCCGTCGCTTCCCAGAGGGCCGTGCGCTCGCGCCCGGTCGAAGCTGCGATGAGTGCGGCCGCGAGATCGCGCGCGCCGTCGATCTCGCAGGTCGCGACGTCGCTGCGTCTGAGCAGGCCCATGGCGCCCGCACGATACGTCGCGTAGGCTGCCACGCGCGGCGTGGGGACAGCAGCCCGGGCGAGCCGGATCGCCGTTGCAAGTTCGTGCGGCGCGCGGGTGGGCGGGAGAAAGAGCTCGCCCGTCACTCCGGCGAACAGCCCGCCGTGTCGTGACCGGCGGACGACAACTCGCGCGACTGTGCCCGGCAGCGGCACGGCGTAGGCAATCCCGCGTCCGGCCAGCGCGCGGGCCTCGGGGTGGCGCATGGCGTACTGGTACAGCGTCCCGGTCGAGAGCGCCGCGCGCACGGAGTCGGCAAGGTCGGCAAGCGCGACGGCGTGTGCGCTGCGTGTCGTGAAACTCAGGTATTCAGGTGACACGACGGCCCGTCACGCATGGATTCCCGCTTTGGCGGAATGACGAAGGGGAGGGCGGGAATTACGAAGGGGAGGGAGGCGGAAATGACGGGCAGGACCGGCCGGTTCACGGCGCGACGCGGTACACCGGAATCGGATGGCTCTTGCCCTTGAGCTCCAGCGGTGGCCGTTCCTCGATGCCATTCGTGGACGACAACGCCTCGCGGAACTCCTCGGAGATGAGGATCTCGCCGCCGTTCGCCGCGGAACAGAGCCTGCTCGCCGTGTTCACCGTATCACCGATAACCGTGAACTCGAGTCGCCGCTCGGAGCCGATGTTCCCGGCGAACACCTCGCCGAAGGTGAGCCCGATTCCGATCTCTAGCTCCGGTCGATCGCCGGCGCGCCACTTCGTATTCAGCGTGCGCAGCTCGCGCATCATCTCCACAGCGGCGCGCAGTGCCCTGTCCGCGTCGTCCGGCGATCCCAGCGGCGCACCCCACTGCGCCATGACGGCGTCGCCGATGAACTTGTCCAGCGTTCCACCATGCCGAAAGACGCACTCCACCATCTCGGTGAAGTATTCCGTCAACAAGGTCGCCGTCTCGTCCGGGGTCATCGCTTCCGAGAGCGGCGTGAAGCCGCGGATGTCGCTGAAGAGAACGGCTACGGCGCGCTTCTCTCCGCCGAGCCGCACCGCCCCGGGCGAACTCGCGATGCGCGCCGCCAGCGACGGGGCGAAGTACCGCTCGAAGTTGCTGCGCACCAGCGTCTCGTGCCGGATGCGCTCGGAGAACTGCGAGTTCTCGATCGCGACCGCGGCGATCCCGGCAAACGCGACCAGAAACTCGAGATCCTGGTCGGTGAAGCGGTGCGTCGTCGTGAGGTTGTCGACGTACAGCACGCCCAGAACCCGGCTCTCCGTGCCGATGAGCGGTGCACACATCGCCGAACGCACACGCTGCATCAGGATGGAAGCGCCCCCGAAGCGCTGGTCCTCAGGTGCGTTGTCGGAAAGAATCGCCACCTTCTCGCCGATCACCTTGCGCGCGATCGATGTCGGAACCATACGGGCGATGTCGGTGCCGCGCCGGTCGCGCGAGATGCGCGGCAGGAGATCGTCGTGCTCGTCCGTGAGCACGATCGAGACGCGGTCGACGTCCAGTATCTGGAAGGTGAAACCCACGATCTTGTCGAGAAGTGCATCGAGGTCGACAGCCTTCGTGAGCCCCTTGGAAACCTCCAGAAGCAGCGTGAGTTTCTGCTGCACCAGCTCCGACTCGGCCATCGTCGGTTCCGTATCGTCCACAACGCGCCGCGGCCCGCTCGCCCGGAGCGCGGCGACGAGCCCCTGACTGGACGTACGGACGGGGAGTTGCCGCACGATCGTCGCACCAGCTTCCGAACGATTGCGCGCGTCCTTCTGTCTCCTCGCCCCGGCCACGGCGTCCGCGGCCTGGGCGGCCGGCATCGGCGGGGGTGTGGGCGTCGTCTCCCGCAGGCGGAACGCGACCTTGCCGAACGTGACAACGTCACCAGGCGCCATGCGCGCACTGTCGATCCGCGCGCCGTTCAGAAACGTCCCGTTGCTGGAGCCGAGATCCCTGACCTCGACGCCGCTGGCATCACAGCTCAACTCGGCGTGGCGACGCGAGATGGTGGGGTCGAGCACGGGGATGTCGCTGTTGAGGGCACGACCGATCACCATCGGCGCGCCGGCGCGCAACTCGAATGCCTGATCGCCCTCGGTGCTGATCAGTTGATAGACCATCGCGACTGGAATATGGGCACGCGGTTCATGGGGAACCAGTGGAATCACGGGCGTTGGGTATCCGGCGCCGAATCATGGCGCGCCGCTGCGCGGACCTGCCCGATGGCTGAAAGCATGGCGCGTGCCTTGTTCTCCGTCTCCTCCCACTCCCGTTCCGCGACTGAGTCGGCCACGATGCCGGCCCCGGCCTGCACCGAGGCGGCACCGTTCGCGATCACGCACGTCCGGATGGTTATCGCGAGATCCATACGGCGGTCGCCGGTTGCAATGTAGCCTACGGCCCCCGCGTACGGTCCGCGCCGCTCGGGCTCCAGCTCGTCGATGATCTGCATCGCCCGGACCTTGGGCGCACCGGTCATGGTGCCCGCGGGAAATGTCGCCTTGAAGACATCGATCGCGGACGCGCCGTCCGCGAGATCGCCCTCCACCTGGCTCACGATGTGGAGAACGTGCGAATAACGCTCGATCCCCATCAGCTCCGTCACGCGCACGCTGCCGTAACGCGCAACGCGCCCCACGTCGTTGCGGCCGAGATCGACGAGCATCACGTGCTCCGCCCGTTCCTTCTCGTCTGCCAGCAGATCGGCGGCGAGTGCGTCGTCCTCCGCAGTGCTGCCTCCGCGCGCCCGCGTTCCGGCAATGGGACGCACCGTCACCCGCCCCTCGGCGACGCGCACGAGCAGCTCCGGGGAGCTGCCCACGAGCTCCACTCCGTCGAGCACGAGGTGGTACATGTACGGCGAAGGATTCATCACGCGGAGGGCGCGATACAATGCGTCGGAAGGAAAATCGTGATCCACCGTGATGCGCCGCGCAAGCAGGGCCTGGAAGCAATCGCCGGCGCGGATGTATTCACGGATGCGCTCGACATCGGCCATGAAATGCTCCCGCTCGTAGCTGGAAGTTCCGGTTGCCGGGGGAGCATCTTCCCGCAGATCGAGCGGCGGAAGCACACGCGCGCTGCGCAGCCGTGCCGCAGTCTTGTCCAGCTCGGCTGCGGCCTCCGCGTACTGTGCCTCGAGCCGGCCCTCGCCCGCGTTCCTCGCCACTTCGACGCCGACGACGAGCCGGCCCCGCGCGCGCAGGTTGTCGATGATCACGAGGACGCGCGGAAACACGAACAGGGCATCCGGTACAGGCGCCCCACTGCCGGCGGGGATGCGGGGATGTGGCGGGGGCGATGGCAGCCGTTCGATGAAACGGACCACGTCATAGCCGAAGAAGCCGACCGCGCCGCTCCAGAACGCACCCAGTTCGGGTACATCCACCGGGTTCGTTCGGCGCAACAGCGACTGCAGGTCGGCGAGCGGATCGGCCGGTTTCCTGGCGCCGTGCCAGCCTCGTTCGACTGTCCAGTCCTCCACCGTCCCATCGCGCAGCCGCCAGGCCGCACGGGGGTCACTCCCCATGAACGTGTATCGCGCCCACGTCTCGCCGCCCGCCGGTGCCGACTCCAGAAGAAAGGCGAAGGGTCCGTTGCGGAGCCTGGCGAATGCGGACACGGGCGTGTCGGTGTCGAGCAGCATGTCGCGCCACACGGGAACGAGACGTACGTCGCCCGCCGGGTCACCGGTGTGCGATCCGCGCGACAGGAGAGAACGAAAGCGGTCGAACGTCATGCGGGCGGTTGCCCGGCCAGGCGCGTGCGGCGATATTCGCGGATCATGCTTCGAATCCTCGCGGCGACGGCGGCCGCGTGCTGTGTGCTGGGGGGAGTGCTGGCGCCGCGCGCTCTGGCGCAGACGTGGAACGATGACACGACAACGGCACTGGTTGAGCGCGCCACCGAGCGGCGGGCGCAGCAGCTCGCGGACAGCGGCCTCACGGACTATCGCGCAACGGCGCACGGATACCTCACCTTCCTGGCGCAGGTGGGTGAGGGCTTCACCGAGCCGCCGCGCGTGGTGAAGGCGGACGAGCTCGCGCTGGAAGTGTACTGGCGCGCGCCCTCGCTGAGCAAGCAGCGCATCGTCGGCCGGCGCGACACGCTGCTCCTCCCGACCGACATCAACTACCACCGCGATCATCTGGGCATCGTCCAGAACAACTTCCCGAGCGTCATACGGCTGGGCGAGGGCGATGAAGTGCAGGACGTCCCGCATCCGTTCTCCGCGGCGGGAGCGGCAAGCTATGACTACGCGATCAACGACTCGCTCGCGCTGCGCCTGCCAAACCGCACGATAGATCTGACCGAGGTCCTCGTGCGGCCCAGGGATGACAGCGATCCGGCCGTCATCGGCGCAGCGTGGATCGACCGCGAGAGCGCCGAGATAGTGCGCATGGCCTTCAACTTCACGCGCGCCGCGTTTCTGGACGACAAGGTCGAAGATATCTCGATAGTACTCGAGAACGGCCTCATACAGGGACGCTACTGGCTGCCGATCAGACAGGAGATCGAGATCCGCAGAACGGGATCATGGCTCGACTACCCCGCACGGGGGATCATCCGCGGGCGCTGGGAGATCTGCTGCTACGAGATCAACACCGGACTTCCATACACGCTGTTTCGCGGTCCCGAGGTCGTTCAGGCACCGGTGGAAGTACTGCGCGAGCACGTCTGGAGTGGCGCGATACTCGACTCGCTCCCGCCTGATGTGCGGGCTGTTCGTCCGGAAGAGATCAGGCGCGTTCAGGCAGAGGCACGCGAGCTCGTACGCGCCGGGGCGCTCGCGCGAACACGGTCCCTCTCACTCGCGGCGGGCGGCATCTCCGATTTCGTGCGGGTGAACCGGGTGGAAGGTTTTTCGCTCGGCGCCGGTCTCACGCGGCGCGTGGGCGGCGGGCTGAGCCTGGAGGCGAGCGCGCGCTGGGGATTTGCCGACCACGAGGCGAAGGGACGTATCGCTCTCGTGTGGCGGCGTGCCGCGGGCCGGAGTGTGACGCTATTCGCGGAGCGTGTACTGCGCGATGCGGGCGATGTGGCCGAGAGCTCGACGCTCGTCAACAGCATCGCGGCGCAGGAGTTCGGCAGGGACCACACGGATCCGTTCGATGTCCGCGGAGTCGGGATCGAGGCGGACATGGGGAAGCAGTGGGGTGTGCTCTGGAGCGTGCGCGCCGGCACCGAGCGACACGACAGCGTGAGCGTCAACGCGACGCCCGCGTTGGGGAGCTACGAAGCGACTATCGCCGCCCTGCCTCTGGAGATGGCGTACATCGGCGTCGTTGCCGACCGTCCCACGGTGCTCGCGCCCCTGGGGACGGAGCTGCGTGCGCGTGTCGAGCTTCTGGCCGGCGCGTTCCGGCCGACGGGTGCGCTGGCCGGCGAGGAGGGGACGCAGTCGCTGGCACGGGTATCCGGATTCGCGGAGCTGGAACGCCCGCTGGGTCGCAACAGGCTGCTGCTGCGCGCGGCGGCCGGCTGGGTGACTGCCGAGGACGGAGCTTCGGCGAACCCGCCAGCGCAGTCGCTCGTCTATCTTGGCGGGTCGATTTCTGCTCCCGGTTACGACTATCACTCCCTGGTGGGGACGTTCGGTGCGGGAATGCGGGCCGAATGGCGCTCGCCCGTGCCCTTCGTCCGAATCCCGCTCGGGCGGTTTGGCACGGCGCCCGCGAGCGCGACGCTTGCGCCGTACGCGAGCGCGGCGTTCGTGGACGGCGTGCAGGGCAGGGAAGGGTGGTATCCATCGCTGGGTGCGGGGCTGCTCGTGCTGTTCGATCTGGTACGGCTGGATGCAGCGCACGGGCTGCGGGACGGGCGCTGGTCATTCTCGATCGATGTCGCCAGGGAGTTCTGGGCGATTCTGTGACGCGTGCAACGGAGCATGGATTGCCGCTTCGCAGGGAATGACGAACGGGGAATGACGAACGGGGAATGACGCAACGGGGAATGACGCAACGGGGAATGACGCAACACGGAATGACGCAACACGGAATGACGCAACGGGGAGCGAAAATACGATGAGGTCGAGGCGGGAATGACGAATTGCGGGAAGCGGAATGGCGTGGTTGCGCACGGAGCGGCAATGATGTGCCCGGCTGTGCGGGTGGTAGTATCTTGCACGAGGAGCCCGAACAGTCGATGAGCGACGGAGAGCGCATGGCCCCCCCACCCCCGCCCCCACCACCACACCCCCCGGCTGGCAGGAAGATCAGGGACGAATGGCTGCTCCCGACGCTGGAGAGTCTGATGCCGGCGGGGGCGATCGAGCAGCTCAGGTCGGCAGTGGGCGAGAGCTACTGGGAGGCTGCCGTCCAGCGATCGCTCGCCAGCGACGACGAGATCCAGGCCGCTCTGGCTGCGCGCTTCCGCATGCACATCGCCAACGTGTCGATCGTGAGTCAGCAGGCGCGTGAACTCATCTCCGAGCAGCTCGCCCGCAGGTACCGGATACTTCCCCTCGACGTGTCGGATTCGATTCTCGACATCGCTACAGCCGATCCGCACGATCTCGACTGCGAGCGCGCGCTCGCCTTCGCCACGGGCCGCACGGTGCGAATGTCGATCGCGTCACCGCGGCGGCTTGCCGAACGCATAGACGAGCTGTATCGACCCGAGGGCGTCGTCGAAAAGATTCTCGAGGGAGTGACCGCCACCTACGAAGTGAGCTCGGGCACGGAGTCGCCGGACGATGCCGAACTCAGTCTCAGTGCAGGCAAGGCGTCGGAACGGCCCGTCATCCGCCTGGTGGATCACATCGTTGCCGAGGCAATCGTTTCGCGGGCCAGCGACATCCACCTCGAGCCGGAGGAAGGCGGTCTCGCAGTGCGCTATCGGATAGACGGTGTGTTGCGGCAGATGATGTCACTCCCACGCGCTGCGGGACTGCCGCTGGTGTCGCGAATCAAGATCATCTCGGGTCTCGACATAGCCGACCGCCTGCGTCCGCAGGACGGCCGGGCACGCGTCACGGTCAGCTCCAATCGCGTCGACCTGCGTGTCTCCACTCTCCCGACATCGTCGGGAGAAAAGGTCGTCATTCGAATCCTCGACAACCGGGGAACGGTTCTCTCCCTCGACGCGATGGGCCTCAATCCCGATGAAGCCGAGCGGATCGGGCAGCTACTGGGTTCGCGCGAAGGTGTGATACTCGTCACCGGTCCCACCGGATCGGGGAAGACGACCACGCTGTACTCGCTGCTCCGCCAGATACAGCAGCGTGCGGGCAACATCGTGACCGTCGAGGATCCCGTGGAGTACAAGCTCCAGGGAATCGTGCAGGTGCAGGTGAACGAGAAGACCGGGCTCACCTTCGGCGCCGCGCTGAGGTCGATCCTGCGCCAGGATCCCGACGTGATTCTCGTGGGCGAGATCCGCGACAAGGAGACGGCGGTGATCGCGGTGCAGGCGGCGCTCACGGGGCACGTGGTGTTCTCCACGCTGCACACCATCGACGCCGCGAGCTCCGTGACGCGGCTCGTCGACATCGGGATCGAGGGCTACAAGATGGCGGCGGCGCTCAAGGGGATCATCGCCCAGCGCCTGCTCAGACGCCTGTGCGTCTCATGCCGGCAGCTCTGGATGGAACCGATCCCGGATCGTGTTCAGAAGTGGATTCCCGCAGGAACCACGCTGTACCGGTCCGTTGGCTGTATAGACTGCGCCATGACGGGCTTTCGGGGTCGGTTCGCCATCACGGAAGTGCTGATGGTGAACCCCGAGGTCGAGCGCCGGGTGGCGGCCGGTGAATCGGCAGACCGGATTGCCGATGCCGCGCGCGAGGGCGGGATGAAGTCGCTCTGGGAGTCGGGCGTGCAGCACGTTCGGCGCGGGCTCACGACGCTGGACGAATTGCTGCGCGTGCTGGAGGTGCCAGCCGCTGATCCGGTGGGCACCGATGCAGCCCCGGCGAAGCAGCCACTACGCCGCGGTCGCGATGCGAGCCATACGCCGGTGGGTTCGCCTTCGCTTCACACGCCGCGTCACTCCCCGCCGATCCCGATGCTGCCGGCCGAGGCGCTGCAGCTTCTTGACGAGTCACCCACCGGATCGAACAACGGCCCGGGTGAGGCCAGCGAAGCCAGCCGCCCGCGGGTTCTCCTCGTCGAGGATGAGGAGCCACTCAGACGGCTGTTGCGCGAGATGCTGGAACGCGACGGGTTCGTTGTCGTGGAAGCGGCCGACGGTGTTGCCGCGCTGGACGAGGTGGATCGATCCGCGCCGGACGTGATCGTGCTCGACCTCGACCTTCCGCGGCTCGATGGCTACGGCGTGCTCACGCACCTTCGCGCGCGGCGTGCGACGAGCGAACTCCCCGTTCTCGTCCTCACCGCCAAGGGCGACGAGGACAGCGAGGTGCGTGTATTCGAGTACGGTGCGAACGATTTCCTGAGCAAGCCGCTGCGCTCGCGCGTGCTGTCCGCGCGGCTTCGTTCGATTCTCAGGCGCATGGCTGATGGAGGAGCGGACTGACCGCCGCGATCTCGGCAGGAACGGTCGACGTCTATCTCATCTGGCCGGCGCACCCCGAGTGGCGTGTTCTCGCTCTGCAGCGCGCGAGAGACACCCGCTGTCCAGCGGCGTGGGAGACCGTGCACGGTCACATCGAGCCGGGCGAGGCGCCGGAGACCGCCGCTGTTCGAGAGGTCCGGGAGGAAACCGGACTGGAGATCGAGCGGATGTACAGCATCACCGTCCAGCCCTTCTACCTGCACGCGACGCAGACGCTCCAGCTCGCCGTGGTGTTCGCGGGCTTCGTCGCGGAGATGCGACCGGCGACGCACGGCCCCGAGCATGAGCGCAGCGAATGGCTGTCGGTTGCCGATGCGATGTCGCGCTTCGTCTGGCCCCGTGAGCGCGCGGCGCTCGCCGAGATCGTTTCGCTCCTGGGGGGCGGCGACGCAGGCCCGGTTGAGGACGTGCTCCGGGTCCTGTAGACCCCCTGGGTCGTTACTCCCGCCGAAAAGCGGGAATCATTCTTCTCGAGGGCGCTCAGCCCGGTAAGGCCGTCCCTACTCCGCCTCCTCCCGCCGTGCCCGGAAGGCGCCAAGATAGTCTTCCTGCGTGGGTGCGTTCGGCTTGACACGCACGCTCTTGGCCGGGATACCGACGTTCACGTGGTACGGTCGCACATCCTTGGTGGCGATGGCGCCCGCCCCCACCATGGCCTGCTTCCCTACACGCACGCCGGCGAGCACGGTCGCATGATAAGTGATGCGCACCCCCTCCTCCAGCACGGTTGCAACGTTCGTCACGTCCTTCTGGTCCACGATGCTGTGCGTGTGACTGTAGATGTTCGCGTAGTCCGCGATGGACACGCCGTCGCCAAGTTTCAGGCCGCCGCGATCGTCGAGCAGAACGTGGCGGTGCACGACCACGTTGTCGCCGACATCCATGTTGTACCCGAAGGAGAACTCGACGTGCTGGAACGCCTTGAAATTCTCCCCGCAGCGCTTGAAGATGTGCGGCGCCAGGAGCCTGCGCAGTCGGACACCCAGGTCGACGTTCTGGCCGCCCGGCGGTGTCCGGTCGAAGGAATACCAGAGCCATAGCAGCGGCTTCACGCGCTGGAACCGGGCGTCGTCGCACTCGGCGTAGTATTCGGGCTCGAGGGTGACGTTGCGCGGGTCCAGCGCCGCCAACGCGAGCCGCGTCGCTGCGGGCAGCTCGCGATCCTCGACGGCTGTCTCCCAGGAATCGGCGAACCGGGGATAGCATATCTCCGTGAGTGTCCGGCGGCAGAGGAGAGCGCGATCGGTGGCGGGATCGTCCAGTGCCGCGGCGATCTGCGCGAGCCACTCGGCGGCTGTCGATTCGGCCGCGGGTGCGCGCGGCGGGAGTTTGCGAAGCGGCAGGAGTGCCATGTGGGGAATCTAACCCGACAGGACTTGACGTAACTCTCAGGGCCCAGCTAGATTCGTCTCACATCGTGTTTGAGAACGTTTCTCAAACACTGAAATCGCGCCGTCGACCCTCTCAACAGGGAGCCAAGCCCCGAATGAATCGCCGCAGGATCGTCCCCGTCCCCGATCTGGCCCTCGTCGCCGGCACTGCGCTGCTCATGCTCGTCGCTCCCGTTATCGCCGCCCAGGCTCAGGTGCCGCACGATTCCGTCGCGCGCGAGCTGGCACGCCTTCGCCGTCAGGTCGATTCACTTCGGCGTGTGGCTGAACGGCACGACGAGCGCCTGATGGAGCTGGATGAACGTGGCGTCGCGGGGGCACGCGTGCCCGGCACCGGCGCGCCTGCCGACACCGGACGCCGCACGCTGCCGAGCGCTCAGGGGATCTATGGCAAACCGTTCGTTCGCCGCGGGGGCGGTGCCGCAATCGGCGGATACTTCGACACCGAGTACATCAACAACATCGACCGCAGGACGAGCGAGTTCGACCAGCACAGGCTCATCCCCTTCATCTTCGCCGAGATCACGGATCGGCTGCACTTCGGCACGGAGATCGAGTTCGAGCACGGCGGCAACGTCGATGAAGGGGGAGAGGTCAAGGTGGAGTTCGCGACCTTCGACTACGCGATCAGCGATGCGCTCAACATCCGTGGCGGGATAATCCTCGCGCCGCTCGGCCGTTTCAACCTCGTGCACGATTCGCCGGTGAACGATCTCACCGATCGCCCGCTCGTCACGCGCGAGATACTCCCCACGACGCTGAGCGAGGCCGGGCTCGGCATCTTCGGCACGGTGTACCCGAGTGCGCAGACTCTGCTCAGCTACGAGCTGTACGTCGTCAACGGATTCGATGATGAGATTTTGGCACCTGGGGGGGGGGGAGGAGGTGTGCGCGTTCGCTCCGGGCGCGGACAGCTCGGCGGCGACAACAATGACGCGAAGTCACTCGTGGGACGTCTCGCCTTCAGTCCCTTCCTTGGCCTCGAGCTGGCCGCTTCTGCGCACACGGGGCGTTACGCGCCGCAGGGCGTTGCGGGGTTCGACGGCGATGAGCGGCTCACGATCCTCGCCGCCGACGCGACGTTCCAGCGCGGGGCACTCGAGCTGCTGGGCGAGTACGGGCGCGTCGCCGTCGATCTTCCACCCGGCACGGTGGGTGTCGCGGATTCGCAGGACGGCTACTACGTGCAGGGCAACTACCACTTCGGCTACGGGCTGCTCCCGCCATCGACGAGCTCCGTCTTCACCGGCGTCGTACGCTGGGATCAGGTCGACTTCGCGCGCGGCGACGACGGCGACCTGAATCAGCGGCTCACGGTGGGCCTCAACTGGCGACCGGTCGAGGAGGCCGTGTTCAAGACCGGCTTCCAGTGGAACTGGGCCACCCCGCCGGGCACCACGTCGCGCGGCGATGCCGACCGCCGTTTTCTCGCATCGATGGCGACGTACTTCTAGCCGCCCTCACGGCGCGCCGACGCAGCGCCGGCGCGAACGCCGCCCATACCCGGAGGAGAGCGATGTCCACCACACTGCCGCGCGCAATGCTCGTCGCCTGGATCGTGCTGGGGACCGCGGGCTTCGTTGGCCCCACCGCGCGGGCCGTGCAGGCACAGGTGTACCTCACGCCGGAGCAGGCGCTGCGGGAGATCTTCCCGGAAGCCGGTCGCACCGAAACGGAGCACAGAACGCTGACCAGTGCTGCACTCGAGCGGCTGGAGCAGAGGCTGGGCCGCCCCGTACCCGGCGCACAACGCGAGATCACGCGCGTGTTCGACGCGAACGGCGTGTTCCTGGGATACGCCGTCATCGCGCACGAGATCGGGAAGTACCGGCCGATAACGTTCATGGTGGGCGTCACGCCGGATTTCAGCGTGCGCGATGTGGCCGTGATGGTCTACCGCGAATCGCGCGGCGGCGACGTGCGCCGCGAGCGCTTCCTCTCGCAGTATCGTGGCAAGTCGACCGATGATCACATCACCACGAACCGGGACATCATCAACATCAGTGGCGCAACCATCTCGGTCAGATCGATGAACTTCGGCGTAAAGCGGGTGCTTGCCGAGCTGGAGGAGCTGTATGCTGCCCCGATGAGCGCCGCGCGCCAGCGATGACGCAGTACTTTGCCTTCCGCAATTTCCGGCTCTGGCGCGCCCCGCTGCACACGCGTGTGCTGCTCACCCTGTTCAACGTCATGATGGCGCTCGCGACCGCGTTCGGGATCATCATGTACCGCGTGCGGACCGGCCTCACGCCGTCGGGAGCGCGCGACTGGTATCTGGGAAACGAGGCGACGGCCGGCGCCGGGGATCCAATGCTGTTCGCGCGCTCCTTCAGGGAACTGCTCGATGTGACGCACCCGCACGCGTTCTCCCAGTCTTTCCTCTTCTTCATCCTCTGCCACATCTTCGCCCTCACGCGCGTGCGCGATGGCTGGAAGATCGCCGTGTACGCAGCCAGCTTCGGATCGGTGCTGATCGATCTCGCCGCGCCCTATCTCATCCGGTATGTATCGCCGGACTATGCTCCCCTGCAGATCGCGAACAGCATTCTGATGACGGCCGCTCTCGCCGCGTTGCTCGCCGTGCCGATGTACGAGATGTGGCTGTATCGGGAACCGGCAGGGCAGCCGGCCACAGGGCCGTGACCCTGGCGCGCATATCCGGCGGCGCGTGCGTGTTCGCGCTGCTTGCGGCCTGCGCGCCCCCGCCGTCCGGCGACAGCCGGCCCGCGGATCTGCCGCCTCGCCCGTCGATCGCGGTCACGCGCGCATGGCCGGCGATGGGGACCATGTTCGTCGCAACGGCGTGGGGCGCTCCGCGCGACAGCGCTCTCCTGCTCTCACTCCTGCGCGATGCGAGGGACTCCATTCGTCTGGTTGACTCGCTCATGTCCGGCTACAGTGGGGCAAGCGAGATATCGGCGATCAACCGCGCGGCGGGCGAGCCGATGGCGGTCGCCGTGTCGCCACAGACGCTCGCGGTGCTCGCGATCGCGCGCCGCTACTGGCGCATCTCGGGCGGCGCATTCGACCCGACGGTCGGCCCGCTCGTGGCCGCGTGGGGATTTCACGGCAACGCCGGCCGCGTGCCCGACGCGCGCGAGCTGGATTCTCTCCGTGCACTCATCGGGTTCGCCGCGGTCGAGATCGACAGCGCAATGGGCACGGTCCGGCTGCCCCGACCGGGAATGCAGCTCGACCTCGGCGGAGTAGCCAAGGGTTACGCGCTCGATCTGGCACGCGCGGCGCTCGGCAATGCTGCGGTCCGCGCCGGCATGCTCGATCTCGGCGGCAACGTGCTCGTCGTCGGTCGGGCGCCCGGCACCAGCGATGGACGCTGGCGCATCGGGATCGTTCACCCGAGGGATGCCAGCCGCACGATCGGCAGCATCGCACTGGACTCGGGCGCGGTGGCGACATCGGGCGACTACGAGCGCTATTACGTGATCGACGGCGAGCGCTATTCGCACATCATTCACCCGGCGACCGGGCGGCCCACGTCGAGCGGGGAAGGGAGCGTCATCTCCGCCACCGCGATCGGCCCGCGCGGCGAGTGGAGCGATGGTCTCTCCGCCACGCTGCTGCTCCTCGGGCCGGAGCGCGGAATCGCGCTCGCCGATTCGCTGGCCGGCGTCGGGGTCGTCTACGTTGTGCAGGGAGCGGACAGCGCCGTCACAACGGTGGACGTGCAGACATCCGCACGCGCAGCGGCGCGGTTCACGCCGGCGGCGTCGCTGACTGTGCTGCCCGGGAGCGCACGGACGCCCGCTCCCGCTCTATGCGCCGCAGCTTGTCCCCCCATGCAGCGCTCTGTTCCGTCTGCACCGTGATCACGAGCGGGTGGCGCGTATCAACGCCATTCTCGAAGAGATAGATCGCGCTCTGCGTCTCGCGCTGATCCAGCCGCTGCTCCCCGAAGCCCGTGTTGAGCGGGATGATCTCGACAGGCCGGTAGTCACGGGCGGCACTCGTGATCCGGAACTCCATTGGGCTGAAGCGCGCGTTGGGCTCGAGCCCTATGTAGGTGACGTACCAGAGAGATGGATCACGCAGCGCACGCCGGGCTGCGAGCTCCGCGATGCGGTCGCGTCGACTCTCCAGCAGGTCGCGCAGGGCGCGATAGGAATCGGGCGACAGCAGACGGATCAGCGACTCCTCCAGCGGGATCGCCTTCACGATCACTCCCTGGAGCGGGATCGTGACTGCAATGTCGTCCTGGCGAAGCGTGCCGTAGCCGGGAGGCACGAGGTCGCGTCCGATGCTGTCGCGCGCTGTAGCGACCTGCGCCGACGCTGCACCGGGCGGACCCGGAGCGCGGGCCGGCGGCGGCGCCGGTTCCCGTCCGCCGCCACTGCCGGTGCACGCCAGTGCAAACCCCGGCATGCCGAACGCGATGCCGAATGCGACGCCGAGCCCGTGCATCAGCGCGCTCGCCACGGCGGCGCTGCGAGGAGCGACATGATGGCTCCGGCCAGGTCGTCGCGCCCCTCGCTGGTCACGGCGCTGAAGGGGATGACCTGATCGTCATCCAGCCCCGCACTTGCTGCGATCCTGTTCGCGCGCTCGCGCGCGGCCGCTGGCGTGAGCTTGTCGATCTTGGTGACGGCGACGATCGTGGGCGCGCCGAGCTCCGCCAGATAGTCCAGCATGCGGCGGTCGTCCTCGCCGGGGTCGCGTCTCACGTCCAGCAGTTGCACGACGCCGCGGAGTTGCGGGCTCCGCTCCAGGTATCCCTCGATCAGCGGTCGCCAGGTGTCGCGCCGCTCCTTCGATACGCGCGCATAGCCGTAACCCGGCAGATCGACGAATACGAACCTGCCGTTCACGCCAAAGAAATTGATCTCGCGCGTGCGGCCCGGCGTTCGACTCACCCGGGCGAAGTTGCGCCGTGTCACGAGCCGGTTGAGCAGCGAGGATTTTCCCACGTTGGAACGGCCGGCGAAAGCGATCTCGGGGAGCACGGGTTCCGGGCGCCAGCCGCTTGCGCTCGCCATCCCTCCCAGGAACTCGATCTCGCGCACGACCAGCCTGTCTTCCACTGTGCCCATCGCCTGCATCAGTGCGCGACCACGCGGGCAGACTCCTCCGGTCGCGCGTCGGAGCGCGGCTCCTCGGCCGGAACGGCCCCGCGGCGCAGCGCGAGTGCGAGCACGTCATCCATCGTGCGCACGGGGTGGAAGCGTACCGCCGCACGCACTTCTTCCGGGAGATCGTCCAGATCGCGCTCGTTCTCGTGCGGTATGAGCACATCCGGGATGGCGTTCCGGTGTGCCGCGACCGCCTTCTCCTTGAGCCCTCCAATGGGCAGCACACGCCCGCGCAGCGTGATCTCGCCCGTCATGGCGAGATCGCCGCGCACCGGCGCTCCGGTGAGCGCGCTCACGATCGCCGTGGCGATGGCAATACCGGCGGAGGGTCCGTCCTTGGGTGTCGCGCCCGCGGGAATGTGTACGTGGATGTCGCGATTCATGTGGAAGTCGCGCTCGAGCCGCAGCGCGTCGGCGCGCGCGCGCGCGTAGCTGAGCGCGGCCGTGGCCGATTCCTTCATGATGTCGCCCAGCGTCCCCGTGAGCTGCAGCTTGCCACGCCCCGGAACGGCGCTCACTTCGATCTCCAGCAGCTCGCCTCCGGCAGCGGTGTATGCGAGCCCGGTCGCGACGCCAACCTTGTCGTCGAGCGACGTATCCGAGGGATCGTGGGGCGGCGTGCCGAGCAGCGCACGAAGATCTGCGGAGTGGACAACGAGCTCCGCTGCATCACCGCTCTCGGACCGCCGGCGCGCGAGCTTCCGCGCCACACGCGCGAGGCGGCGCTCCAGCTCGCGGACGCCCGCCTCGCGCGTGTATCCGCGCAGGATCGCTCCCACCACATCGGCGTCCCAACCGACGCTCGCGGGATCGAGGCCGTTGAGTTCGAGTTGCCGCGGGATGAGAAACTGTCGCGCGATCGCGAATTTCTCCTGGTCCAGGTAGCCCGGCAGCCGGATGATCTCCATGCGATCGCGCAGCGGCTCCGGGATGTTCGCAAGGGAGTTTGCCGTGGTGATGAACAGCACCTGCGAAAGATCGTAGTCGATCTCCAGGTAGTGATCGTTGAAGGCACGGTTCTGTTCGGGGTCCAGCACCTCCAGCAGCGCGGCCGACGGATCGCCGCGGTAGTCCTGCCCCAGCTTGTCCACCTCGTCGAGAAGGATCACCGGGTTCACGACTTCGGCGCGCCGCATCGCCTGCAGCACCCGGCCCGGCATCGACCCTATGTAGGTGCGTCTATGGCCCCGAATCTCGGCCTCGTCGCGGACGCCGCCGAGCGACATGCGCACGAAGCGACGGCCGAGCGCTCTCGCCACCGAGCGACCGAGCGACGTCTTGCCCACGCCGGGCGGGCCCACGAGGCAGATGATCGGACCCTCCATGCGCTTCACGAGTCCGAGTACGGCGATGTAGTCGAGTATCCGCTCCTTCACCTCGTCCAGGCCGTGATGATCTGCGTCCAGGATCTCGCGCGCGGCGGCGACGTCGGTGCGATCGGTCGTGCGTGCGGACCACGGGAGCGCGAGGATCCAGTCGACAAAGCCGCGCGCAACGCCCGACTCGGGTGACATCGGGGACAACCGCCGCAGGCGTCTGCTCTCGCGCAGGGCACGCGTGCGGATCTCGCCGGGGAGGCCCGCCGCCTCGATGCGCGCTTCGAGATCGGCGTCTTCATCCGGGTCGTCCTCGCCCAGCTCGCGGTGGATCGCCTTCAACTGCTCCTGCAGGTAGAACTCGCGCTGGTTCTGGAAGAGCGAACCCTTGACGTCGTTCTCGATCTTGCGCTCCAGCCCCAGGAGCTCGATCTCTGCCGACAGTTCGTCGACCAGGCGCGCCAGCAGGCTCTCCAGCGATGCGGAGGCGAGCATCGAGAGACGGCTGTCGAGGCGCGTCACGAGGTGGGCGGCTATCGCGAACGCCTGCCGCTCCTCGGACTCCATCCCCTGTACCAGCGTCAGCACCTCCGGCGGAATGCGACGGTGCAGACCGACGTACTCCTCGAAGAGAGTGAGCGCGCGGCGCGCGAGTGCACGTTCGTCGGCCCCCTGATCCATGCGCGCGAAGGGGAGTAGCCTGATGCTGGCCCGCAGATGCGTGGCAGTCGCGGAATACCGCGTTACGCGCGCGCGGGCGAGCCCCTCGACGAGGGCACGTGTGGTTCCGTTGGGGAGTCGAGCGATCTGCAGGACGCGGGCGACGACACCGATCCGGTGCAGGTCGCCGGCAACCGGATCCTGCACCTCGCCCTTCCGCTGCGGTACGAGAAGTATCTGCCTGTCCGGCAGCATCTCCGTCGCCTCGAGGGCAGCCAGCGAAGCGGGACGACCGACGAGGAGCGGGATGATGATGTGGGGGAATACTACGACATCGCGGAGCGGGAGGACGGCGAGCCGCTGTCCGGGGTCGGCGCTTGGGGGCGCCCCGCCCTCTTCGCCTTCGGGGCGGGCTGACGGTTCAGCGCTCGAGGTCGACGCCGGATCGGTATCGGGTAGAGGGAGTTCGTGAGCCGACTGCCGCGAGGTCACGCCTCCTTCTTCTGGCGCTTGGGTGCGATCTCGAGCAGTGGTGGCGTTCCGTTCAGGACCGATGCCTCGACAAGCTTGACCTCGACGACGTCGTCACGGGCGGGCAGCTCGAACATTATGTCGGTGAGCAGCGATTCGACGATCGCGCGCAGGCCGCGCGCGCCAGTGCCCCGTTTGATCGCCTTCTGCGCGACGGCCCGGAGTGCACCCTCCTCGAAGGTGAGCTTGACTTCCTCCAGCTCGAACAGCCTGGTGTACTGCTTGGTGAGCGCGTTCTTCGGTTCCTTGAGGATGCGTACCAGCGAATCCTCGTCCAGCGCCTCGAGAGCGACGGACACCGGCAGGCGACCAACGAGCTCGGGTATGAGGCCATAGCGCAGCAGGTCATCCGGCTCGACCTCGGCGAAGGGATTCAGCGCGATGTCGCTCATGCCGCCGTTCGTTACTTCCGGCTTTCTGAAGCCGATCTGACGTTTGCCCGTGCGCGCCTGGATGATCTTTTCCAGCCCGTCGAAGGCACCCCCGCATATGAAGAGAATGTCCTTAGTGTTGATCTGGATGTACTCCTGCTGCGGGTGCTTCCGCCCCCCCTGCGGCGGAACCGAGGCGACCGTACCCTCGAGGATCTTGAGCAGCGCCTGTTGCACCCCTTCTCCGGAGACGTCGCGCGTGATGCTCGGGTTCTCCGACTTGCGGGCGATCTTGTCGATCTCATCGATGTACACGATCCCGCGCTCGCACTCCGCCACGTTGAAGTCTCCGGCCTGGAGCAGCCGGACGAGGATGTTCTCGACATCCTCGCCGACGTAGCCTGCTTCCGTCAGTGTCGTGGCGTCGGCGATGGTGAAGGGGACATCCAGTATTCTGGCGAGCGTTTGGGCGAGGAGAGTCTTGCCAACGCCGGTGGGCCCGATGAGGAGGATGTTGGACTTGTCAAGCTCGACATCGTCGTCGCGGATGGAGGATGAATTGATCCGCTTGTAGTGATTATAGACGGCGACTGCCAGCGTCTTCTTGGCCCGCTCCTGCCCGATCACGTACTGGTCGAGGACGTCCTTGATCTCGGTGGGCGTCGGGACCTGGGTAATCGCATCCGCTACCTCACGCTCCTCGTCCTCCGCCAGGATCTCATTGCAGAGCGCTATGCACTCGTTGCAGATGTAGACCGAGGGGCCCGAGATGAACTTGCGGACGGAGTCCTTCGATTTTCCGCAGAAGGAGCAGCGAAGGTGTTTATCTGGAGCCATGGGTCCACGCGGGTGCGGGGGTGGGCGGGTGACGCGGGAAACTCCGATCCTGGCACGTCGGGAGCATGGAGCGGGATGCGAGAGAACTAATGGTCGTCCATCGAGGGGTCAAGAATCCGTTCGTGAATATTTTCACAATCTGCTGGCAGGCAGTCCGGGACACGTGTGACACTCACGCCGTGGGCGCGGGACGCATGTGACCTCACGCCGTGAGCACCGGCGACGGGGACGGGTCGACGACCTCGCCCCTGTGGGCGATGACGTTGTCGACGAGGCCGTATTCCTTTGCCTCGTCGGCGGACATGAACCGGTCGCGGTCGATGTCACGCTCGATCTGCTCGACAGCCCGGCCGGTGTGGCGCGACATCAGCTCGTTCATCTTGGAGCGCAGGTAGAGTATCTCCCGCGCCTGTATCTCGATGTCGGCAGCGGTGCCCTGCGTGCCGCCCGAGGGCTGGTGGATCATTATCCGCGAATGGGGCAGCGCGGAGCGCTTGCCCTTGCGCCCCGCAGCCAGCAGGAACGCCCCCATGCTCGCCGCGAGTCCCATGCAGATCGTGTTCACAGGTGCGCCGAGGAACTGCATGGTGTCGTAGATGGCCATACCCGCAGAGACACTGCCGCCGGGGCAGTTGATGTACAGATGGATGTCGCGGTCGGGGTTGTCTGCCTGCAGAAACAGGAGCTGCGCTATGACGATGTTGGAGACGTCATCGTTGATAGGAGTGCCCAGGAAGATGATCCTGTCCATGAGCAGCCGCGAGAAGATGTCGTACGTGCGCTCGCCGCGGCTGGACCGTTCAATGACGTAGGGCGGGTAAATGGTCGGCATTTGTTCCTGATCTCCTCGTTCGTTCGATTCAGTCTTCCTGGTTTCGTTCGCGCAGCCAGGCGAAGACCTTCGTCTCCGTCACTTCGCGTTCGATTTCCTTCAGGCGTCCGGCCTTCTCCAGCGCTGCGTACACCTTCCCTGGCTCTGCGTTGCGCGCCGCGGCCAGCTCCTGCACGCGCTCGTCGACATCGGCTTCCGTCGCCGCCAGTCCTTCGCGTCTGGCGATCGTCTCCACGACCAGGTCCCGCCGCACCTGGCGGTCGGCCAGGTTGTTGAAGTCACCGGCAAAGCGCTCCTGCTCCTCGTCGGGCACGCCGTACGCCTTCATCAGTGCCTCGCTCAGCCGCTTCACCCAGCTCGGCGGAACGTCAAAAGGGTTGGCGCCGATTATCTCGTCCAGCAAGCGGCGTCGCACCTCCGTCTCGGCTTCCCTCGTCGCCGAAAGTTCGAGATCGCGCCGCACCGTCGCCCGCAGCGCCTCGAGGGAATCGAAGTCGCCCACGGCGCGCGCGAACCCGTCGTCGAGGTCGGCGAGTGACCTGCGCTTGACCTCCTTGAGAGTGACGCGCACCGTCTTCACCGCGCCACGCTGCGCCTCGTCGGGGTGGTCGTCCGGCCACCTGACCGGGCGCTCCACCGTCTCGCCGGGCGCCGCTTCCATGATGACCTCCTCGACGGCGGGGATCGCCTCGCCGGAGCCGAGTACGAGCCGGTATTCCCTGGGCTCGTCTGGTGAGGCGTTCTCCACCTCGACTTCACGTTCACCTGTGGCGGCCGCGTCGGTGGCGTCGGTGGCGTCGGTGGCGTCGGTGGCACGATCGGTGGCGTCGGTGGCACCGGCACCGCTGGCGGCAGCCCCGGTGGCGAGCAGCACGGTGACCAGGTCGCCCGGGACAGGCTTCTCGTTCACCGGTGACAGGGTCGCACTCTCCTCGCGCAGCGTCTGTATCTGCTGGTCGACCGCCTCATCGGCCACGGCGGACGCAGGGCGAGTCACCTTGAAGCCGGAGGTGCGGGAGAGGTCGACCTCGGGCCGAACTTCGAGGTGCAGTTCGAAGGTGAGTGGCGTGCCATCGTCGAAGCGCACGCCGTGCACGTGGGGTTGTGCCGCGGGCTCTATTTTCTCGCGATCAAGCACCTCGCGCGCCGCCTCGGAGACGAGTGACTCGAGGGCGGCCTGACGGATCGCGTCGTGGAAGCGCTTGCGGACCATGGCCGGCGGCGCCTTCCCCTTGCGGAAGCCGGGGAGCCGAACGGTGGACGCGTAGCGGCTCGCCTCGCGGTCCTCCGCCTTGCGGACCGATTCGGCGGGGACCGAGACTTCAAGCAGGCGCTCGGCGCCTTCGCGCTTTTTTGTGGTGACCTGGAGTTCCATGCGATCTGGTTTGGCTTTCCTGATCGGATCGCGAACCAGCCGTCGCCGCAAGCTCGGAAGGCACGTGACCTCGTGCAACGGAAGCTAACGAGCGGGCTGGGCAACTCAAAGCACCGGGCAATCACAGCTCAAAGCACGAGGCAATCACGCCCCGGCGGGATTTCGCGAAAGGTTGAGGTATGATGCGAAAGCCGGGACTCGAACCCGGACGGGTTGCCCCACAGGATCCTAACTCCTGCGCGTCGACCAGTTCCGCCACTCTCGCGTGATCAGCCGCCCAGCCGCCCAGCCGTCCAGCCGCCCAGCCGTCCAGCCGTCCAGCCGCCCAGCCGTCCAGCCGCCCAGTCGCCCAGTCGTCCAGCCGCCCAGTCGCCCAGTCGCCGAGCTGCTCAGCCGCTCAGTCGCTCAGTCGCCGACGCGCACGCTCACGACGCGAGTCGTCTCCTGCCCGGTCTGCACCAGACTTTCCAGGTTGTACACAAGGACGGTGATGATCTCGCCCGCTTCGATCTGCTCGACAGCGCGTTCGAAATCGGCCACCGTGCGGATCTTCCGTCGCGGTGCGGGGTCGAGAATCTCGATGATCACGTCGCGGTCCAGGAGCCGCCGGTGTGAGGGGCCCGCAGGCGAGACATCGGTCACGATCACGCCGCGCTGATCAGGCGTGAGCCGGCTCTCGCGGATGAACTCGGCCGGAATCGTCTCGACCTCGATTCCAAGCCGGTCGTAGCTGGCCGGCTCGCGTTCGGGGGTGCGTTCGCCGGACCCGGCGAGTTGAGCCGGCGTCTCGCGCTCGCCCAGCTTCACGCTCACTGTCCGGCGTTCGCCAAAGCGCATCAGATCGAGGGTGATCGTCGAGCCCGGTTCGTGTGTGCGGATGGCGCGCTGCAGTGCGCTCACGCGATCCACCGGCTGGCCGTTCACGCCGACAATGATGTCGCCGGGCTCGATTCCGGCGGCGCGCGCGGGACTGTCCTCCCCGCTGAAGCCCTCGACCTGCACGCCGCGTATTTCCTCCAGTCCGGCCGCGCGCGCGTCGACGGCATCAACGTCGTTGATCGCCACACCGAGCATCGCCGGCCGGACCTCGCCGTACTCGATCAGCTCCTGCATCACCTGCTTCGCGAGCGTTATCGGGATCGCGAAGCCATAGCCCGAGTAGAATCCGGTCTGGCTCGCGATCGCGCTGTTGATTCCGATCACCTCACCCCGGATGTTGACGAGCGGGCCGCCGGAGTTTCCGGGATTGATCGCTGCGTCCGTCTGGATGAAGTCGGAGATTGCGAACTGTCCCGGCAGCAGGCCACGCACATTGCGTCCCTTGGCGCTCACGATCCCGGCCGTCACGGTGAAGTCGAGTCCGAGGGGATTCCCGATCGCGAGCACCCAGTCGCCGATCCGTGCGTTGGTGTCATCGCCGAGCTGGACGACCGGCAGATTGTTAGCGGCGATCTTGATCACGGCGACATCAGTGGTCGGGTCGCGCCCGACGACTTCGGCGGCGAATACGCGGTTGTCGACCATGCGCACCGTCACGCGGTCGGCGTCGGCGACGACGTGGTTGTTCGTCAGGATGTAACCGTCCTTCGAGACGATGAAGCCGGAGCCGGTGCCGGAGATGGGTTCATCGGGAACCTGTCCCTCGAACTGCCGGAAGAAATCTTCCAGGCCGGGCGGGACCCGCCCGCGCGAACGCGGGTTGCTCTCGCGGTCGGTCTCGGCGTTGATCGAGACCACGGCGGGGGTGACTTCGTCGGCGATGGCATTGAAGGCGCTGCTGACCTCGGCGAGCGGCTGTACTTCCTGCTGCGTGAGCGGGGCGTCGTTCTGCTGCGCGTGGCCGTAGCGCGTGAGATCCATGGCCGATGCGAAGACGAGTCCGACGACGAAGGCGGTGGCGACCGCCAGGCCGAACCGCGCGCGAGCGAAGTATCGTGACATGAGTGGTTCCGGTGATTGGCTTGTTGCTGGAATCTACACGGGAGGAAGTACAGCCGCTCGCCGAGGTCAGCAGCGCCTTCAATGCCATCGCCGACGAAGTCACCCCCGCCGTG
>JBOHTO010000039.1:0-5050 GCA_050733695.1 Gemmatimonadaceae bacterium
GGCCAAGGCACACCGGCGAGCGCGGCGACCGAAGACGTCGAAGCTGGCCGCGTGTCCCACGCGTGGCCCGGGCTGGGCGCGGAGGTAGAGCTCAGTCTCGCCCGCCGGTGGTCGCCGCAACAGATCGCGGCGCGATTGGTGCGTGATTTTCCCGACGACCCGGAGATGCGCGTGTCGCATGAGACTGTCCTGCCTCAGTTGAAATGTGACTCCTCACGGCTCCACACTATGGAGCAAGGAGGAGGTCATGAGCCACGACAACGGAAGGAAGCGCAGGCAGTTCACCCCCGACGAAAAGGCCACCATACTGCGCCGGCATCTGAGCGACAAGGTACCGGTCTCGGACCTGTGCGACGAGTATCGCATCCAGCCGAGTCTCTTCTACGTCTGGCAGAAGCAGGCCATGGACAATCTGGGAGCTGCCTTCCAGGATGGCCGGAGCCGGCATGGACGGGAACGCGCCGCTGCCAGTGAGCGGGAGCGCATCGCGGCTCTCGAGGCCAGGCTCCTCAGGAAGGACGGCGTGATAGCCCAGGTGTCGGAGGAGTACCTCGCGCTCAAAAAAAAACTTGGGGAGAGCTGAGGGGGCGATGGGTACCACCAGATCTCCGCGACTCCGTCGTCGACTTCGTGACCAGCTTCAGTGCCAGGACGGAGCTGCCCTGCCGCTGGATACTCCAGCGTCTCGGTGTCCGGCCCCAGCAGTTCTATCGCTGGACCGGGCGCTACGGCAGCATCAACAGCCACAATGGTCAGATCCCACGCGACTACTGGCTCACGCCCGGCGAGCGGCAGGTGATCCTGGACTACCACGAGCAGCATCCCCTGGAGGGATACCGGCGGCTGACCTTCATGATGCTCGATGCCGATGTGGTGGCTGTGAGTCCGGCGACGGTCTATCGTGTGCTCCGCGCCGAAGGACGGCTGGATCGCTGGAACCGCAAGCCATCGCTCAAGGGTACGGGCTTCGTGCAGCCCCTCCGGCCACACGAGCACTGGCACATCGACGTGACATACGTCAATGTCAGTGGCACATTCTTCTACCTCGCAATGGTCCTCGACGGGTGCAGCCGGTTCCTGATCCATCAGGAGCTGCGCGAATCGATGACCACGGCCGATGTGGAGACGGTCCTGCAGCGAGCGCTGGAGCGATATCCGGAGGCGAGGCCGCGGATCATCTCGGACAACGGGCCGGCGTTCATCTCCAGGGAGTTCAAGGAGTTCATCCGCATCACCGGCATGACGCACGTCAGAACGTCACCCTACTATCCACAGTCGAATGGCAAGTCGGAACGCTTGAATCAGACGGCCAAAGTCACCACGATCCGCCCCAGGCAGCCGGACTCACCCGAGATGGCGCGTCACGTGATGGCCGAGTTCAGGGAGTATTACAATCGCCAGCGGCTGCAAGGTGCGATCGGCTTCATCACGCCGGCCGACATGCTGGCCGGCCGGGCACCGGAGATCCGGGCCGCGCGCGATCGCAAGCTCGAAGCGGTGCGAGAACTGCGCCGCGGGCAGTGGCATTCCGTGTCACCATCCCCCGAGGAACAACCCGCACCGAAAGCAACCGCCGGAGTACGTTAACCAACCATCCCAAGAGTCACATTCCCGTTGAACCAGGACACTGTCCTGCCTCAGTTGAAATGTGACTCCTCACGGCTCCGCGCTATGGACGCCGCGGGGCGACCAGATGGAGTACAGCCCGCTTGGCGCGCTGACGGAGAGCCATCTCGATGCGAGCCACTCGGAGTACTTCACGGTGGATGCCCTCGGGAACCGGGTCGATGGCACTGTGTTCAACGGTGAGAGCACGGTACCCTACGACTATCTTTACGAGCCAGGCACGGGCCGGCTGCAGGAATCGCCGCACGATCTCCCCGGCACACTGGACGACACGACGTACTACGACTTCACGGCCGATGGTGATCTCACGCGGCAGCAGCGGATTCACCGCTGGCTGACCAACTGCGACATCTTCGACTGCAGCAGTGGGACCATTCCGGACACGAGCTACGAGAGCAGGATCACGAACAGCGCGTACGATGGCCGTGGCCGGCTGGAGCGGAGCATGTATGTCCAGGACAGCGTGCCGGCGCCGACGATGACGTACAAGCAGTACATCTCGGAGGAGAGCTATCGCTACGACGCCCTGGACCGGCGGGTGTGGACGCGCGTGGTGCGTGGTGAGAACTATTACTGGAAGGATCCGGGCTCGGGGTGCCAGAGCACGGTGGCGCGCTCGGTGTGGGACGGGAGCCAGATATTGCTGGAGTACCGCTCGCCTGGCGACAGCGGGAACCCTGACATCGAGAGCGATGATTACGGTGGCGCCCACCACGGGCGGGTGCGCTACATCCACGCGTTCGGTGTGGATGAGCCGGTGGCGGTGATCAAGGGCGGCAGCTACGTGCTCCCGTATACGAACTGGCGCGGGATGTTCGACATGGGGACGTGTCCGACGGACGTGCGCAGCAACACGGGTAGTGGATTTCCCGGGGAGTGGCACGGGCGTCTTCGGGGCGCAGGGCGTGGGTTCGTCGGGCCCGCCGTCCTTGTATGGCAGCCTGATCGAGCACGGTCAGGACGCATCGGGATACCAGTACAGGAGGAACCGGTACTACGATCCGGTGACGGGTCGGTTCACCCAGGAAGACCCGATCGGGCTCGCGGGGGGGCTGAACCTGTACGGCTACGCCGGTGGAGATCCGGTCAACTTCTCGGATCCGTTCAGGCTGTGTCCCTCGTGTGCAGTCGCCCATTCTAAGGGATCCTCGAGGTCGGTGCAAGTGTTTTCGATGGGGTTGATTTCGCGATCACAGCTATCCGGCACCGCCAAGGCAAGGCGTCTGATGCGGAACTTGCCATAACCGGAGCTGGCGCAGCCGCAGGATTCCTAGGTTTCGGTGGGGGGTACGGGCGTGCTGGTCGGAAGGCACTCGAAGCGGGCTACAAGGGTGTCAGCAATGTCGTCTCAACGAGCCAGTTATTGTCTGACAATCCCTAAGTGCTTGTGCGGCTTCACGCGCGTCCGCGCGAGCGGATCAGCGCACGAGCGCGAGGAAGTCGTCGACCGAGAGTTGCGCTTGCTTCAGGATATGGGCGAGCGTCGACCGCTTTACCGGGCGATGCGCCGGCACGATGATCCTGAGCGTTTTCTGCTCGGTGTGCTTCTGCAAGCGGATGTGACTGCCGTGCTGTCGCACGACGACCCAGCCGCCGCGCTGGAGCGCGCGGACGACTCGATCGTAGAGTAGTTGGGGGACTTTCGTCAGACGGCGATCTCCACGAGTTCAGCGCGATCGGTGGCCTCGCCCACAGCGAGATCATCCTCGACGGGTTCGAGATAGAGCTTGATCGCTTCGCGGATGTTCGCGAGGGCTTCCTCGCGCGTATCGCCCTCGCTGATGCAGCCGGGCAGGCTCGGGATGGTGACGGTGTAGCCGCCGTCCTCGCTCGGTTCCAGCATGACGCGGAGTTGCATGGCTTCCCCCCTGAGTCAGGTACGTCCTGCTCGCAATTTAGCCGCTGCCGGAGCGAGCGCGAGCGCGAGCCCGTGGGAGATAGCGCCGCGCGAGAGATATCTCGCCACTAGCTTGCCCGCACATCAGCCGCGAGGACGGAGATATCTCTCCCCGGCGCCGAGCTGCTCGTTGAGAGAGTGCTCATCGATCGGGAAGGCAGTCGATCGCGCGACAGACTCTCGCTCGATGTTCCCCTGGCATGCGCTGTTGCGGAGCCCTGATTCGTCACCGTTTGCGCCGGTGGCCACGTGGAGATTCGGACCGGCGACGGCGTGCATTCGCACGAGGAGATCGACGCGCTCGCGGATGCTCGAGGGAGCCCCTGAGGGGGCTCCGCGACCGCTCATACTCACTGGCCGCTTGACACGCACATGCCAGAACAAGCATATTAACCCATGCCGCCCACCCCGGCGCTGAAATCCGTCGAGTGGATCGGCTCGGCTCGCGACGATCTGCGCGAGCTGCCCGATGAGCCACGGCGGCGTTTTGGCTACGGTCTCTACCAGGCCCAGCTCGGGCGTCATCCCCGCGCAGCGAAGCTGCTCCGGGGCGCCTTGGCGGGCCTCATCGAATTGATCGACGACTTCGATGGAAGCACCTATCGCGCGGTGTACACCGTGAAGCTGGCCGGCGTGGTCTACGTGCTGCACGTCTTTCAGAAGAAGTCCACGCGCGGCATCGCCACGCCCAAGCGCGATCTGGCCGTGATCCGCGGACGGTGGCAGCAGGCCAAGGCGCATCACGCCGATCACTACATCGCCGGAGGAACACCACGATGACGAAACGCAAGGATATCTCTGTCACTCGCGGCAGCGGGAACATCTACGCGGACCTGGGCTTCGAGAATCCGGCCGAGGAACTCGCCAAAGCCCGCCTGGCGATGATGATCGATGACGCCATCCGGGAGCGCCGGCTCACGCAGCAGGCGGCCGCGAAGTTCATGGGCATCGATCAGCCCAAGGTCTCCCACATTCTGCACGGACGCCTGGGCGGCTTCTCCACCCAGCGCCTGATCGATTTCCTCACTGCCCTGGGGCGCGATGTCGATATCGTGGTGAAGATCCCACCGCGCTCACGCAAGAAGGGCCGACTCCGCGTGGCTGCGGCATGAGGCTCGCACGGTGCACACCCTACCGTCGGGCCTCGAAAACTCGCATCATCGCCTCGAGGGCCAATTACGACGATCTCCAGAACGGCGAGCGGTTAAAGAGAAGGCACTAACCAACTTACAGCGCTGTGGAGTACGACGGAGGCTCCAACCGGTCCTGTTGCACGCAGGAAGACCCGATCGGGCCGGTGGGGGGACTGAGTCTGTACGGGTATGCCAACGGCAACCCGGTCAACTGTTCGGATCCATTTTCGGGCTGTGTCCGTGGGGTGCGGCAGCCTACGCAATCTGCGAGGTCGGCGCCAGTTTCCATGAGGTGTTGATCTCGCTATCACAGGTATTCGGCACCGGCAAGGCGAAGCCTCCAATGCTGAACTCGCCGTAACGGGCGCTGGGGGGAGCAGGCGTGGGTTTGCCC
>JBOHTO010000040.1:0-11547 GCA_050733695.1 Gemmatimonadaceae bacterium
GCGATCAACCAGCGCCCGCTCGTGCGGCTGGGTCAAAGGGTGAAGCAGGGCGATGTTCTGGCCGACGGCGCCGGGACGGAGAAGGGACAGCTCGCCCTTGGAGCAAATGTGACCGTGGCCTTCATGCCGTGGTACGGACACAACTTCGAGGATGCGATCGTGCTCTCGGAGCGCCTGGTCAAGGATGACGTGTACTCGTCGATCCATATCCAGGAGCTGGAACTGCACGTGCGCGACACGAAGCGCGGCCAGGAGGAGATCACGCGGGAGATTCCGAACGTCGCCGAGGAAGCGCTTGTCGACCTCGACGAGCGCGGGATCGTGCGCATCGGGGCGCACGTGAAGCCAGGTGACATCCTGGTCGGCAAGATCACGCCGAAGGGCGAGACGGAGCTGTCTCCGGAAGAGAAGCTGCTGACGGCGATCTTCGGCGAGAAGGCCAAGGATGTGAAGGATTCGTCGCTCAAGGTTTCGCCCGGAATGGAGGGCGTCGTCATAGATGTGAAGATCTTCTCGCGCATCGAGGATCAACTCGTCGAGAAGGATCGCGGCGAGCGGATCGGCGAGGTTCGCCGGCTCGAGGCTGACGAGAAGATCCGCGTGAACGACGTGCGCGACGCGGAGCTTGCGGACCTCCTCGATGGACAGACCATCGCGCTGGCACTCAAGTCGGGCACGGTCGAAGAGGCGATACCGGCGGGGACGAAGCTGACGGCGGCGCTGCTGCGCGACACGAAGCTCGCAACGCTCGACCTCAAGACGTTCCGGGTCGAGAACAAGAAGATGAACGAGCGGGTGCGCGAAGTGATCGAGGCGGCGAACGAACAGAAGTCCGCCATCGAGGCGAAGGCGGAGGAGCGGATCGACCGCATCCTCCAGCCCGATGAACTGCCGCCCGGGGTCATCCAGCTCGTGAAGGTCTACCTCGCGGAGAAGCGCAAGGTATCCGTGGGCGACAAGATGGCTGGCCGGCACGGCAACAAGGGCATCGTTGCACGCATCGTCCCGGAGGAGGACATGCCCTTCCTGCCCGACGGGCGCCCGGTCGACATTGTGCTCAATCCGCTGGGTGTGCCGAGCCGGATGAACGTGGGGCAGATACTGGAGACGCATCTGGGATGGGCTGCGAAGATTCTCGGGTTCTACGCCAAGACGCCCGTTTTCCAGGGCGCCAACGAGCGCGAAATCGGACTCCTGCTCAAGCTCGCGGGGCTGTCATGGGCGCAGACGGCGCTCGGACTCTCGACGCCATCACCACGGCTGCGCGACTCGGAGGTGCGCGCGATACTCGGCGACGTCCGCCCGAACGTTGGAGCGGCTGAGCCCGTGACGCTGCTCAATGACGCAACGATCAACGACCTCGGCGGCCGCACGATGACGCAGGAAACGCGCGACATCTTCTACGGCGTGCGGGACTTCCTTTCGGCAGCAGCGGAAGAGATCGCCGCGCGAGAACTCCTCGCGCTGCAGCATCAGATCGCGCATCACACCGAGATCATCGAGGGCAACGGAGAGGACGGCGAGCCGGTATCGGATCGTCCGGCGATGAAGGCCGCGCTCAGGCAACTCGAGAAGCAGCGGGGGATGTCGGCTGCCGACCGGCTCGAGTCGGAGGAGCTTCGGGCCCTTGCCGGAATGCTGGGCAGGAAGTCCGAAGCCGACGTGGACGCGGCAGCGAAGGAGCTGCTCCGCCTCGCTGGAATCACGCCCGCCGGCAAGGTATGGCTGCGCGACGGGCGGAGCGGCGAGAGGTTCGGCAGTCCCGTCACCGTGGGCGAGATATACATGCTGAAGCTGTCGCATCTGGTCGATGACAAGATCCACGCGCGCAGCATCGGACCGTATTCGCTCGTGACGCAGCAGCCGCTCGCTGGCAAGGCCCAGTTCGGCGGACAGCGGTTCGGAGAGATGGAGGTGTGGGCGCTGGAGGCTTACGGTGCGGCGCACACGCTTCAGGAGATCCTGACGGTGAAGTCCGACGACGTCAACGGAAGGAGCCGCGTGTACGAGGCCATCGTGAAGGGGCAGAATCTGCCGGACCCGGGGATTCCGGAATCGTTCAACGTGCTCGTCAAGGAACTTCAGGCCCTTGGAATCCGTGTCGTGCTCGGCAGCGATGATGATGGCGGCTTCGGCGGAAACGGCGCCGGTCACTCGAACGGCAGCGAGGAGTAGTCCATGATCGATTTCCGGAGTGTACGCGACGCACGCGCGTCATCGTTCGATTTCATCCAGGTCCGGATCGCGGCCGCCGAGGAGATTCGCGGCCCCAGGGACCCGAAGGAGCGGGAGCGGCTCGAGATGGCCGGCATCCGCAACTGGTGGTCGTGGGGCGAGGTAACCAAGCCCGAGACCATCAACTACCGCTCGTTCAAGCCCGAGAAGGATGGGCTGTTCTGCGAGCGCATCTTCGGGCCGGTGAAGGACTGGGAGTGTCACTGCGGCAAGTACAAGCGCATCCGCTATCGCGGCGTGATCTGCGACCGCTGCGGTGTCGAGGTCACACTCTCGAAGGTGCGGCGCGAGCGGATGGGACACATCGAGCTCGCCGTGCCGGTAGCGCACATCTGGTTCTTCAAGACGCTGCCCAGTCCAATGGGCAATCTTCTCGACATGACGCTGCGCGATCTGGAGAAGGTGATCTACTACGCCAACTACGTGGTGATCGAACCGGGCGAGCAGGAGGCAACTGTCAACGAGCTCCTGGACGAGGACCGCTACATGGGGCTCGTGGCGAAGGCAAAGGCCGATGGAGACAGCGCGTTCAGGGCGGATATAGGGGCGCCGGCCGTGCGCGAGCTGTTGCGCCGGCTGGACGTGGACCGGATAGCCGATGAGCTGCGCTCACAGGTCGCGGTCGAGACGTCGCAACATCGCAAGAAGATGATGCTCAAGCGGCTCAAGATCGTGGATGCATTCCGCAACTCGGGCGACAGTGGCGAGTCGCGTAACCGGCCGGAGTGGATGATACTGGACGTCGTGCCGGTCATTCCGCCGGACCTGCGCCCCCTCGTGCCCCTCGACGGCGGCCGCTTCGCGACATCCGATCTGAATGATCTCTACCGCCGCGTCATCAACCGGAACAACCGGCTGATGAAGCTGATCACGCACCGCGCACCCGAGGTGATCCTTCGCAACGAGAAGCGGATGCTTCAGGAGGCGGTCGATGCACTGTTCGACAATGGACGGCGCTCGAAGGCGATCCGCGGTCGCGGCAAGCGTCCGCTCAAGTCGCTCTCCGACATGCTCAAGGGGAAGCAGGGGCGCTTCCGCCAGAACCTGCTCGGCAAACGCGTCGACTATTCAGGGCGGTCGGTCATAGTCGTTGGCCCGGAGCTGCAACTGCATCAGTGCGGTCTGCCCAAGGCCATGGCGCTCGAGCTGTTCAAGCCATTCATCATCCACAAGCTGGTGGAGAAGGGGATCGCGGAGACGGTGAAGCGTGCGAAGAAGATCGTCGAGCGCGAGTCGCCCGAGGTGTACGAGATCCTCGAGGAAATCATTCGGGATCACCCGGTGCTGCTCAATCGCGCGCCAACGCTTCACCGGCTTGGCATACAGGCGTTCGAGCCCGTGCTGGTGGAGGGAAAGGCGATCCGGATCCATCCGCTCGTCTGCGCGGCGTTCAACGCCGATTTCGACGGCGATCAGATGGCCGTGCACGTTCCACTGTCGTTCGAGGCACAGCTCGAGTGCCGGCTGCTGATGCTTTCCTCGAACAACATCCTGAAGCCTTCGGACGGTCGTCCGGTGGCGGAGCCGAGTCAGGACATCGTGCTGGGTTGCTACGTCGCGACGAAGGCACCGGCCGATTTCGAGACCGCGGTCACGACGGCAAGGCACTACAGCTCGGTGGCGGAGGTGGAGCTCGCGCTGTCGCAGAATCGCGTGAACCATCACACGCCGGTTCGTTTCTGGGTGAGCGATGACGAGGGCGCACGCTGGGAGAACACGACGGTGGGCCGCGTGCTGTTCAACTCGATCGTGCCAGCCCAGGCCGGATTCCAGAACCGCGAGATGCGGAAGAAGGCGCTGTCCGATCTGGTGTTCGATTGCTACAGGGCAGCCGGCCTCTCGGCGACGGTCGAGTTCCTCGACAGGCTCAAGGAGTTCGGCTTCAGCCAGGCAACCCGGGGCGGCGTTTCCATTGGAATCGAGGACCTGTACATACCGGCTGCGAAGCAGGAGCTGCTCTCCGAGGCGGAGGAGCGTGTTGAACGCTTCCAGCGCGCGTACCAGAGCGGCAACATCACGAACGGTGAGCGCTACAACAAGGTGATCGACACGTGGACCCACGCGAACTCCGACGTGGCGGATGCGATGGTGCGGGCGATGCGCGAGTCGAGGGACGGGTACAACCCCGTATTCATGATGTTCGACTCCGGCTCACGCGGATCGCGCGATCAGATCCGCCAGCTCGCAGGCATGCGCGGGCTCATGGCGAAGCCGCAGAAGAAGCTGACGGGTGGAATCGGCGAGATCATCGAGAGTCCGATCAAGTCGAACTTCCGCGAGGGCCTCAGCGTGCTCGAGTACTTCATCTCGACCCACGGTGCTCGCAAGGGTCTCGCCGATACCGCCCTCAAGACCGCGGATGCCGGTTACCTGACACGCCGCCTGGTGGACGTTGCGCAGGATGTGACGATCACCGATGAGGACTGCGGTACGATCATGGGACTCGAGATCGGCGCCCTGAAGGAAGGGGAGGACATCATCGAGCCGCTCTCCGAGCGGATCGTCGGCAACGTGGCCGCCGAGGACGTGGAGGATCCGCACGAGATGGATGAGGCAGGACGCCGCACGCTTCTGGTCGAGGCCGGCACGATGATCAGCGAGGAAACGGCGCGCGCGATCGAGGACGCCGGAATCGAGACGATAAGAATCCGGAACGTCCTCACGTGCGAGGCCAGGCGCGGTCTCTGCCGCATGTGCTACGGCCGCAACCTCGCGACAATGGCGATGGTGGACATCGGGGAGGCGGTCGGTATCATCGCGGCGCAGTCGATCGGCGAGCCGGGCACGCAGCTCACGCTACGCACCTTTCATATCGGTGGAACGGCAGCGCGCATCGCGGAGGCGACCGCCCGGAAGTCGAAGGTTGCGGGCACGATCGAGTACGGCGATCGGCTCGTTGCCGTCGTGAACCCGGAGGGGCAGAAGATCGTCACGTCGTACGAGGGCGAGATCATCATCCGCTCTTCCGGGGATCGCAGCGCCACTGTCGGTGCACGCCTCCAGGTTCCGCTGGGTGCGATGCTGATGGTCGAGGACGGGGATCAGGTGAAGAAGGAGCAGGTCATCTTCACGTGGGACCCCTACTCGAATCCGATCATCGCCGACGTGGAAGGAAGCATCCGCTTCGTCGACCTGGTCGAGGAAGAATCGGTATCGGAGGAGCTGGACGAGCTCACCGGCCTGCGCCAGCGGGTCGTGATCGAGGACCGCGAGAAGCGCCTGCACCCACACATAGAGATCTGGCAGGGGAAGGGTGGCAAGGAGCGGCGTGTGCGCGACTTCGTGATCCCTGTGGGCGCGCAGTTGACGATCGAGGATGGCAGAGCCGTGACCGCCGGTACGGTGCTCGCCAAGATCAGCCGTGAAGCGTACAAGACGCGCGACATCACGGGCGGTCTGCCGCGCGTCGCCGAGCTGTTCGAGGCGAGGCGGCCCAAGGATCCCGCCACGATCTCGGAGATAGATGGAATCGTCAGCTTCGGCGACATCAAGCGCGGAAAGCGTGAGATTTTCGTGACCCCGACGCGGGCCGCCGGCGACGGCGCGCCCGTGGTGGACGACACCCAGCCGCGGCAGCTCTACGAGGTGCCGGCCGGCAAGCACCTTCGCGTGCACGAGGGCGACCGGGTGAGAGCTGGCGACAGGCTGTCGGAGGGACCGGTGAATCCGCACGATATCCTTCGCATCAAGGGCCCCCGCGCCGTGCAGGAGTATCTGCTGAACGAGGTGCAGGAGGTCTACCGTCTCCAGGGCGTGAAGATCAACGACAAGCACATCGGTGTGATCGTGCGTCAGATGCTGCAGAAGGTGCGCGTCATGGAGCCCGGCGACACGGAGTTCCTCGAGGGCGAGCATGTCGATCGGCAGGTCTTCCGGGAAGTGAACGACAGGTCGAAGAAGAAGAAGGGTGCACCTTCGAGTTCGGAACCGCTTCTGCTCGGGATCACGAAGGCGAGTCTCACGACGCAGTCGTTCATCTCGGCGGCGTCCTTTCAGGAGACGACGCGCGTGCTCACCGATGCCGCGATCCGCGGGCTCAAGGACGACCTGCTGGGCTTGAAGGAGAACATCATCATCGGTCACCTGATCCCGGCGGGAACGGGCATGTACCGGTATCAGGAGGTCGACGTTGACCTTGGCATTCCCGTGGCGCCGGCTGCAGAGGCGGGCGACTTCGCCCTGCCGCTTCCGCCGCTCTTCGAGCCGGAGGTGGAGGCCGAGGAGATCGTTGCAACGGAGCGGGCATCCGCGCGCGGCAACGCATGATGCGTGTGTGTGGTGGGCCGGGGCGGAGGCGGGGCGTGCGAGAACGGTCGACCCATGCGTTGGCGCCCTCGATGGGGTCATGAAACACGCGCGCTGCACCGGCTCTGTGCTCGTCGCGTTCGCTGCCGGGTGCGTATCCTCCCCGGCCGCCGAGTCGCCGGCTGCGTTCAGGGAGGGTTGCCCGGCGCCGGTGACGCGATTCTCCCGGAGCGATACGATCTGGCTGATCGACCAGGTCGACAGGCCGGCGGAGCCGCTGCGTTCGAACCCGGCCCCGGACTATCCGCCGAGCATCGCGGGCTCCGTGGGGGCGGACTACGAATCCACGATTCGCGAGACGAGGAACGGTCAGGTCGAGGTCGGCTTCATTGTCAATGCACTGGGTCGCGCGGACAGCGCGAGCATGCGTGTCATTCGGGAAAGCAGTCCCGTGTTCACCGAGGAGGTGCGCGCCGTTCTCCCGAAGCTTCGCTACGAGCCGGCGTACCGCGGCGGCTGCCCGGTTCCGATGTGGCTCAACTGGAAGTTCCTGTTCATGCCGCGCGCGGGCGTCCGCGTGCCGGGCACGGGGGCGCGGCCGCCCGATTGATGTCATGCGCCGCCTCGTTGCGGGGGCGGTATCCAGCTTGACACTGTCACCGGGTCATCGTACGTTTCCCACTCTGTATCGCCCCCAACCAGTTGCTGGCGGGGCGCGTTTTTTCTGTTCCACCTGTGAGGTTATGCCGACCATCAATCAGCTCGTCCGGCAGAGTCGTCGCGACGTCGAGAAGAAGGAGAAGGCGCCGGCACTGAAGTCGAATCCGCAGAAGCGGGGCGTGTGCACACGCGTCTACACAACGACTCCGAAGAAGCCCAACTCCGCGCTCCGCAAGGTTGCGCGCGTGCGGCTCACGAACGGATTCGAGGTATCGGCGTACATCCCGGGAGAGGGGCACAATCTCCAGGAGCATTCGATCGTGCTCATTCGCGGTGGCCGCGTGAAGGATCTTCCCGGCGTGCGATACCACATCGTACGCGGCTCGCTGGATGCGTCGGGCGTCAACGGGCGCAATCAGAGCCGATCGAAGTACGGGACCAAGAGGCCAAGGGCTGGAGGTGGAACGTGAGCCGACGCAAGAGTTCGGTGAGGCGCCCCATACTCCCTGACGCGCGCTACGACAGCCAGACGGTATCGAAGTTCATCAACGCTCTCATGTACCAGGGGAAGAAGTCGACGGCCGAGCGCATTTTCTATGGCGCGATGGACATCGTGGAGTCGCGGAGCGCCGGCCAGCCGGGTGTGAACGTCTTCAAGCAGGCGCTCACGAATCTCAAGCCGGTCGTGGAAGTGAAGAGCCGCCGTGTGGGCGGCGCGACGTACCAGGTGCCGGTGGAGGTGCGCCCTGACCGGCGCACCGCGCTCGCCATGCGCTGGCTGATCAGCTTCTCCAGGGCCAGGAACGAGAAGTCGATGGGCGAGAAACTCGCGGCGGAGGTACTGGCCGCGTCACGCGGTGAGGGAAACGCGGTGAAGAAGAAGGAGGATACGCACCGGATGGCGGAGGCTAACAAGGCGTTCGCGCACTATCGCTGGTAAGCAGGGTAGCTGGTCCCCTCGTGGCGTTGATGCCCCGTTCGGCGACGGTCGCCGGACGGGGCATCGTGCATCCGGGTGCGCGCAGGGCCCTGGCCCTGCCTGTCGCAAGGGAACGCTGCTGACTACGTAGGCTGACGTATGTGAATCGGCACGCGCAGTGGCCATCTCCTCATGGTCGGGCGGTCGCAACCGGGATCGCAGACTTCTTTCACGCGGAGATGCAGATGCGATTCACGTCATCCATGGTTCGTGGGGTCGTCGCAGCGGCGCAACTCGCAGCGGCGCAACTCGCAGCGGCGCAGCTCGCGGCGGCGGCACTCGGAGCGCAGGAGCTGCGTGTGCCGGTTGCCGTGGACGCACGCAGCCATTCCGTGCCGGTACTCGCGGTGTCGCTTCCGGACAGTCGATTGGCAGCATATCGGACTCGCGAGTCAGGCGACACCGGTCGTACCGCTGTGACGGGCGAGTCATCGGACAGGTCTAACGTGCTGGTCTCCACGCTGGTGGGATTGGCTGGCGGTGCGCTCGGCGGAGGCCTCATCGGCGCTACGGGCCGAGACGCATCCGGATGCGACTGGTTCTGTCCGGAGCCGGCGTATGTCGGGGCATATCTGGGCGCGCTGCTCGGCGGTCAGATCGGTGCGGTGACGGCCGCGGTGCGCAATGACTGCTCTGCGGGGAAAGTGGCGACGGGCGTGCTGCTCGGTACGCTCGCTGGCGTCGGTATCTCGGCCGTGGGGGCGTACCTGCCGCCGGGCGCGTACTCGCTGCTTCTTCTGCCGGTATTCACGAGTGCGGGGACCGCGATACTTCTGTTCGACTGTGGGGTGTAGCGTTCGCGGGGAAAGACAGGTCGCGGTAGTGGGTCGACCCATTACCGCGGTCACTCGAGGATTGACACGCGCATTTCGGCGGATAACTTACATGGCTCTTGCGCTCCTCGGCTTCCGTCATCCGGAAGCGGCGGGCGCCGGAAGATGCAGGACGACAATCAAACGTCGGGGATGACTTCCCGGCGCGCCGAGGGTCCCCACCCGCGCAGCAGTGGCGGGCGCACCCGGGCGAGGGCGGATGGATACCGGTCCCGATTCACGGGGCGCCATGGTCCAGCCGCATTTTTGCTGGATGAATCCAGCGCCGCGGCCGGTTCCGCGGTGCGTGAAGAGACCGACACACATGGCACGGAAAACACCGCTCGACCGTTATCGCAATATCGGCATCATGGCCCACATCGATGCCGGGAAGACGACCACGACCGAGCGCATCCTCTACTATACCGGCAAGCAGCACAAGCTCGGTGAGGTGCACGAAGGCACCGCGACGATGGACTGGATGGAGCAGGAGCAGGAACGCGGGATCACCATCACGTCCGCCGCGACGACGGCCTTCTGGACCCGGAACGACATCGAGTACCGGATCAACATCATCGATACGCCCGGCCACGTCGACTTCACGGTCGAGGTCGAGCGCTCGCTGCGCGTGCTCGATGGCGCTGTGACGCTGCTGGATTCCGTCGCCGGCGTCGAGCCGCAGACGGAGACCGTCTGGCGCCAGGCCGACCGCTATCGTACGCCACGGCTCATCTTCGCCAACAAGATGGATCGCGTGGGTGCGGACTTCGAACGTTGCCTGGAGATGATCCGCAACCGGCTGGCGAAGAAGGCCTACCCGATCCAGATCCCCGTCGGTTCGGGCGAGCTGTTCACCGGCCACATCGACGTTCTGCGCCGCGTGCAGATCATCTTCGACGACGATGCGCTCGGGCGCACCTTCACCGAGCATCCGGTGCCAGCGGAGTTCCGGGATCGGGTGGAGCAGGCGCGGCACGACGTCATCGAGGCTGCCGTCGAGCACGACGATGCCATAATGGAGAAATACCTCGCCGGCGAGGAGCTGTCGCTCGAGGAAATTCGCAAGGCGATCAGGAAAGGGACCGTCGGCAACCACATCGTGCCCGTGCTCTGTGGCGCGTCGTTCAAGAACAAGGGGGTCCAGGCGCTGCTGGATTCGGTGATCGACTATCTGCCGAACCCACGAGACGTCGAGAACATCCGCGGGCATCTGCCACACCACGACGAGCACTTCGAGGAGCGGCCCACCAAGGACGAGGCCCCGTTTGCGGCGCTCGCCTTCAAGATCGCGACCGATCCCTTCGTCGGAAAGCTGACCTTCTTCCGCGTGTATTCGGGCGTGCTCGAATCCGGCTCCTACGTCTACAACTCGACAAAGGACAAGCGCGAGCGGGTGGGGCGGCTCCTGCAGATGCACGCCAACAAGCGCGAGGAGATTCCGGAGGTTCGCGCCGGTGACATCTGTGCCGCGATCGGCCTCAAGGACACGCGCACGGGCGACACGCTGTGCGACGATTCAAAGCCGATCATTCTGGAGGCGATGAAGTTCCCGGCGCCTGTGATCGACGTCGCCATCGAGCCCAAGACGAAGGCCGATCAGGACAAGCTCTCGATCGCACTCGCGAAGCTCGCCGAGGAGGATCCCACCTTCCGCGTGCATTCGGACGCCGAGACGGGGCAGACGATCATATCGGGGATGGGCGAACTCCACCTCGAGATCATCGTCGACCGCATGATGCGCGAGTTCAAGGTCGACGCCAATGTGGGTCGCCCGCAGGTGGCCTACCGCGAAACCATCCGGAAGCGCGTCGAAAAGGTCGAGGGGAAGTTCATCCGACAGTCGGGCGGCAAGGGACAGTACGGCCACGTGGTGATCAACATGGAGCCGTCGGAGAAGGGGCAGGGCTTTGTCTTCGAGGACAAGATCGTGGGAGGCGTGATCCCGCGCGAATACATCGGACCCGTCGAGCAGGGGATCAAGGAAGCGCTCGAGAACGGGATCCTCGCGGGCTACCCGATGGTCGACGTCAAGGTCGAACTGACCTACGGCTCGTACCACGACGTCGACTCCAGCGAGATGGCGTTCAAGATCGCGGGTTCGATGGCCTTCAAGGAGGCCGCCAGGCGCGCGAGCCCGGTGATCCTGGAGCCGATGATGAACGTCGAGGTCGTATGCCCCGATGCCTACATGGGCGACGTTCTCGGCGATCTCTCGGCGCGGCGTGGCAAGATCGGCGGGATGACGCAGCGCGGAGAGGCACAGGTGATCGTGGCCACCGTTCCGCTGTCGGAGATGTTCGGCTACTCGACCAAGCTGCGTTCGCAGTCGCAGGGACGCGCGGTGTATTCGATGGAGTTCAGCCACTACGAGGAAGTCCCGAAGAGCAAGGCTGAAGAGATAGTCAGCAAGGTCAAGGCATGAGCGGCGTGACTTCGCGTCGTCCGGCAGCACGCACTTTCATCACTTCCCTCAACAGAGCAACCGTATGATGGCCAAGGCGAAATTCGAGCGTACGAAGCCGCACGTGAACGTGGGAACGATCGGTCACGTGGATCATGGCAAGACGACGTTGACGGCGGCGATCACGACGATACAGGCTCAGAAGGGATTGGCGA
>JBOHTO010000041.1:0-22684 GCA_050733695.1 Gemmatimonadaceae bacterium
CGGCCTGGACCACGGCGTTCCCGGGACATCTCCTCGACCCGCCTGCGCAACTGGTCCTGCACGGCGAGATACTTCGCCCGCTGCACCGGCGTGAGGAAAGCGGCGAGCGCGGCCTGCTCCTCCTCCACTATGTCTATCCGCTCCCGCTGCACGCGGATCATGCGCGCGACCAGGTCGGCGACGCGCGACTGGTTGGCCGTGTCGCCCTTGATGAGTTCGGCGCGGAGAGCGATCCGGATGTCACGTTCCTGTTCGGTCAACATGCGGCGGCGGTCGTCGAAGCGCCCGCTCGTCTCACCGAGCTGCTGCATCTGCTCGTCGGTGAGGCCGAGCCGCTCCCGGATCACACGCGCGATCCGCTCGCGCACGCGCCCCTCGAGTGCGGCACGGTCCTGACCCTGGCGCTGTGCCTCGGCGACCGACTGGGCGAGCGCAAGAGCGAACAGTACGAGCGCAAGAATCCGAAGTCGCATCATGTCTCCTCGCCCACGTCGGGCAGGTCGGGCAGCTCGGCCACGTCGGGAATCACATCACGCGGCTCGACGGCAGGCAGGGCATCCATGTCGTCGATCGAGGCGAGCAGGAGCCGGAGATCCGCTTCCGTGAGCTCGCTCAGCGCGCCAGGGGTGAGGCCGGCATCCACAGCCGGACCGGCAGACTCGTCGGCCGCGGCGACGGCGACCGTCGACCCATCTCCCGCGCTCGAGCCCCACCCCCGCTCTCCCCCGGACGTCACGATTGCCGAGCCGACGCCAACCGCCACGATGACCGCCGCCGCCGCGGCTACTCCGCGCCATCCGAGGCGCCGGTGCTGCAGCACGACCGCCGGGCCCGCACGCTGCGCGCTCACGACCGCCGTCACGATGCGCGCACGGTCGATCGCGGGTGACCCGGCCGGTGCGCCCGCGCCGAATGTATCGCGCACGCTCGTGAGCAACTTCAGCTCCGCGCGACAATCGGCGCACGACGCGACATGCGCCTCGACTTCGGCGCGTCGTTCCGGCGCCAGCCTGCCATGCATCAGATCTGGCAGCCGATCACGGATCTCCACATTCTGACAATCATTCATCGATGACCTCCTTCACCCTGCGCAGCGCATTGTGATAGTGCACCCGCGCCGCGCCCTCGGTGGTGCCTGCGATCTCGGCAATCTCGCCGTACGACATCCCCTCCGCCACGCGGAGCGTGAATACCTCGCGCTGCGTGGTCGACAGCCCCGCGACCGCGCGCCGCAATCGCGCTTCCGTCTCAACAGCCACCAGCCCGTCCAGCGCGTCATATTCCGTTACCGCGTCGCGCTCGCCGAGCGGAAGCTCGTGCCTCGCACCTCGACGCTGCTCGCTCCTTCGCCTGTCGAGAAGAAGACGTCGCTCGATCGTGAACAGCCAGGTCCGGAGCGTGCTCTCCCCGCGAAATCCGTCCAGCGAGCCGAACGCGCGCGCGAATGTGTCCTGCACCAGGTCCTCGACGTCATCCTGCAGGCCCAGATGCACAGCGTAGCGCGCGAGCGCATCGGCGTGTCGCGCGACCAGCTCGGTCGCCGCGCGCTCGTCCCCAGCACGCCAGCGGGCGATGAGCGCAGCATCGTCGGGCTCCGTATCGGGACTGTCGGGCGCGGGGACAGCTCTCATGCTGTTTCCTCGATAGTAGACGTTACCTGCAGTTCGCCGTTAAGGGTGACTGGAGATGGCTTCCGTTTCGGCGCGGGCCACCTCCTGGCTGCGTGAGGCATCCGATCCCATCGCGCATTGAATTGATGTCGTAAAACAAGACCTGACCCCGTTGACGCACCCGCCGGCCGGGGGTACCTTCCGAGTTGAACGATCGTTCGAAACCTGCACCTGGAAACCTGCACCTGTGCCCGGGGACCGGATGCCACAGAGGGATCACGATCAGAAGCTGGACGCACTCCTCGCGGAGACCGCGGGTGTCTTCGCGGAGAGCGGGTACCACCGCACCAGCATGAGGGACCTCGCCAGGGCGACCGGCATCTCGCTCTCGGGCTTCTACTACTACGTCGAGAGCAAGGAAGAGCTTCTCTTCCTCATCCAGTACCGCAGCTTCAGCGCCGTGATCGACGGGCTGCGCGAGTCGCTCGAGGGTGTCCGGAACCCGGTCGACCGGCTCATCCGCTTCATCGAGAATCATCTCGACTTCTTTGCCGCGCACATGGCCGAGATGAAGGTGCTCTCTCACGAAGCGGAATCGCTGAGCGGTGATCTGCTGGCGCGCGTGAACGAATTGAAGCGCGATTACACGCGCACTCTCATGGACATTCTCGAGGAGCTCGAGGCAACCAACGGACCGGCGCACGTGAATCGCCGGGTCGCTGCCTATGCGCTCTTCGGCCAGATGAACTGGATCTACAACTGGTACAAGCCGCTCGGCGACATCGATGTCGGGCTGCTCGCCCAGAACATGTGCCGCCTCTTTCTGGGCGGTTACGTCGGCCTGCCGGTCGCGGAGTCGGCGCTGCCGCACTCCACCGCCGGCTGAACTTCCCTCACAACACAGGGGTCCCCAGATGGCAACCGCGACGATGACCGAGACCGAGACCGCTACACTCGTTTCGTATCACAAGGACGGGCACATCGCCGTTCTGGAGCTGACCGATCCGCCGGCGAACACGTACACGCACGAGATGATGCGCCAGCTCGACGAAGGAATCCTGCGCGCACGCTTCGACAACGACATCCAGGTGATCGTGCTGCGCGGCGCGGGCAACAAGTTCTTCAGTGCCGGTGCCAACATCAGGATGCTCAACGAGGTCGACCCGACGTTCAAGTACTACTTTTGCCTGCACGCGAACGAGACGCTCAGCCGGCTGGAGCAGACACCCAAGCTCGTGATCGCAGCGATCAACGGCCACTGCGTTGGCGGCGGTCTGGAGATCGCGATGGCGGCCGACATCCGCATCGCGCGGCAGGACGCCGGCAAGATCGGCCTCCCCGAAGTGAACCTCGGCGTCCTCCCGGGCACAGGCGGCACGCAACGGCTCGCTCGCCTCGTCGGCAAGGCGAAGGCGATGGAGCTCATGGTCACGGGACGCACCTTCTCGTTCGAGGAGGCAGAGTCCATGGGCCTTGTTAACATGGTGCTGCCCAAGGACGACTTCTGGGACAGCGTGCTGCTGTATGCGCGCCAGTTCACGACGCCGAACAAGGCATCGTTCGCGGTGGGCCAGATAAAGCGTGCCGTTCAGTCGGGCTCCGAGATGTCGTTCGAGAGCGGGCTCACGCTCGAGCGCGAGCTGCAGAACCTGCTCTTCAAGAGCGCGGACGCGAAGGAAGGTCTCGCCGCCTACGTCGACAAGCGGCAGCCCGACTTCAAGGCGCGCTGAGTGCTCATGCGATCGCATCTCGACTGCATTCGCACGTGACCGCGACGACAGCGACGGATCGATTCCCCACGCGGCTCGTCATCGGTGGCGAGCAGGTCGAATCCGCTTCCGGGCGCACGTTCGAGGTGGTGAACCCGGCCACCGAGGAGTTGCTCGCCCCGGTCGCGGAGGGCGATGCGGAAGACATCGACCGGGCGGTGCGGAGCGCGCGCGAGCTGTTCGAATCCGATGCGTGGCGGAAGACAGGTGCGCGCAAGCGCGGGCGCATGCTGTACCGTCTCTCGGAACTCATCGAGCAGAACAGCGAGGAGCTCGCGCGACTCGAGACGCTCAACAACGGGAAGCCGATCTTCGAGTCGATGATCGATGTACGGCTCTCCGTGGAAACGTTCCGCTACTATGCCGGATGGGCAGACAAGATCCACGGTGAGACGATCCCCGTCGACGGCCCGTTCCTGAACTACACGCTGCGCGAGCCGTTGGGCGTGGTGGGCGCGATCGTCGCATGGAACTTCCCGATGTCGCTGGCTTCGTGGAAGATCGCGCCTGCGCTCGCGACCGGTAACACGGTGGTGCTCAAGCCGGCGGAGCAGACTCCGTACACGGCGCTCCGGTTCGCGGAGCTCGCGCTCGAGGCCGGCTTCCCTGCCGGCGCTCTCAACTGCGTTCCCGGCTTCGGCGAGACCGCGGGCGCCGCGCTCGTGCGTCACCCCGGCGTCGACAAGATCGCCTTCACCGGTTCGACAGAGGTGGGCCGCAGGGTGATGCGCGAGGCGAGCGATACGCTCAAGAAAGTGTCGCTCGAGTTGGGGGGAAAGTCGCCCAACATCGTGTTCGCCGACGCCGACATTGACGCCGCCGCTCGCGGCGCGCTGACGGGGATCTTCTACGGCAAGGGCGAGGTCTGCGCCGCCGGTTCGCGGCTTCTGGTCGAGGAGTCCGTACACGACGAACTGATGGAGAAGGTACTCGCCCGCGCGTCGCGCATGACCGCGGGCGACCCGCTCGATGCGAGGACGCGCCTCGGCGCCCTGGTCTCGCGCGCGCAGATGGATCGCGTGCTTGGCTACGTCGCACGCGGGCGGAACGAGGGCGCGAAGCTGGTCGCCGGAGGGGAGCGGACGCTGGTCGACGGCAAGGGCTACTTCGTCGCGCCGACGATCTTCGACGACGTCACGCCGGAAATGTCCATCGCCCGGGAGGAGATCTTCGGCCCCGTGCTGTCGGTACTCCCCTTCAGCGACGGTGTGGATGGCGCGGCCGCCGCGGCCAACGCCACGGTCTACGGACTCGCAGCCGGAATCTGGACGCGCGACATCGGCAAGGCGCTGCGCGCGGCAAAGGCTGTTCAGGCGGGAACCGTGTGGATCAACACGTACAACATGTACGACGCCGCATCTCCGTTCGGCGGCTTCAAGCGCTCCGGCTTCGGCCGGGACCTCGGCGTGCATGCGCTCGAGGGCTACACGCAGACCAAGTCCGTGTGGGTGAGCCTCGCGTGAGCGACGCGGTGATCATCGACGCCGTGCGGACGCCTGTGGGGCGGCACGGCGGCGCGCTGAGCAGCGTTCGCCCGGACGATCTGGGCGCGTGCGTGCTGTCGGCGATCGTGCGACGTACCGGGCTCGATGCGTCCCAGATCGATGATGTGATCTTCGGCTGCGCGAACCAGGCGGGCGAGGACAACAGGAACGTCGCGCGCATGTCCGCGCTGCTGGCGGGATTCCCCGTCGAGGTTCCGGGGCAGACGATCAACCGGCTGTGCGGGTCGGGACTGCAGGCGATCGCGAGCGCGGCTCAGGCGACGCGCGCGGGCGAAGGAGCGTGCTTCATCGCCGGCGGTGTGGAGAGCATGTCGCGGGCGCCGTGGGTCACGCTCAAGCCGGAGGAGGCGTTCTCCCGTCGCGCGCCGCAGATGGCCGACACGACCGTAGGGTGGCGGTTCATCAACCCCGGCCTGCGCCGCGAATGGACGATGTCGCTGGGCGAGACGGCGGAGGAAGTCGCCCTGCGCTGCCGCGTATCGCGCGAGGATCAGGACGCCTTTGCCTTCGAGAGCCAGCAGCGCGCAGCGCGCGCCATCGAGAACGGCCGCTTTCGGGACGAGATCGAGCCGGTGACCGTGCGCGCCGCGCGCGGCGAGCGGGCGGTGATCGATCGCGATGAGCATCCGCGCCCCGACGTCACACTCGAAGGACTGCGCGCACTCAAGCCCGCCTTCCGGCACGATCACGGTACGGTGACGGCCGGAACATCGAGCGGGATCAACGATGCTGCGAGCGCGCTGCTCGTCATGAGTCGGCGCCTGGCGGAGAGGCGGGGCTACAAGCCGATGGTCCGCATCGTCGGGACGGCCGTTGCTGGTGTGTCGCCGCACCTGATGGGGATGGGGCCCGTACCCGCCATACGAAAGGCGCTCGACCGCGCGGGGTTGCACGTCGATGACCTGGATCTCATCGAGCTGAACGAGGCGTTCGCGTCGCAGGCCGTGGCGTGCATGCGCGAGCTAGGGCTGCGCGAAGATCGCGTGAACGTGAACGGCGGTGCGATTGCGCTCGGACATCCGCTGGGCGCATCGGGCGCGCGGATCATGACCACACTCGTTCACGAGATGCGGCGCAGGCGGGTGCGCTACGGGCTCGCCGCGATGTGCATTGGCGTCGGCCAGGGGATCGCGACGATCGTGGAACGCACACCATGAGCCGCGAGAACGTCCGCATCGAGCGTGACGCCGCCGGTGTCGGGACACTCACGCTCGATCGCCCGGAAAAGCTGAACGCTTTCGCGGGGCGGATGCGCGGCGAGATCGCCGAAGGGCTCGAGGAGCTGGAACGCGACGCCTCGGTAAGGGTCATCGTGATAACTGGTGCGGGGCGCGGCTTCTGCGCCGGCGGTGACGTGGCGTACATGGCCGAACTGGTGGAAGCGGGCGACACGACAGCGATGGCGGCGCTGGTGGACGCGGGACGCCGCATCGTGATGACGATACGGCGCTCGGACAAGCCGATCATCGCGAGCGTGAACGGGATCGCGGCCGGTGGTGGTGCGAACCTCGCGCTCGCGTGCGACATGCGCATTGCGAGCGATCGTGCCCGGCTGGCGCAGTCGTTCAACCGCATCGGCCTGCACCCGGACTGGGGGGGAACATATTTCCTGCCGCGCCTGGTCGGTCCATCGAAGGCGCTCGAGCTCTTCTGGAGCGCCGAGCCGATCGACGCGGCCGAGTGTGAGCGGCTGGGCCTGTTCAACCGCGTGGTGCCGCACGATCAGCTCGCGAGCGCCACGACGGAGCTCGCGCGCGAGCTGGCCGCGAAGCCGGCGCTCCCGCTCACGCTCGTCAAGCGCGCCGTGTACGAGTCACTCGACCGATCGCTCGCCGACATGCTCGACTACGAGCTCGATGCACAGCTCAAATGCTTCGCCAGCGGCGACGCCACGAATGGCATACGGGCCTTCATGGCTAAGCGCGCGGCAACTGCTCCGCCGGCCTGATCGGTCCGGCTGTAACCAACGGGAGAAAACGACAATGGCGCTTTCGAAGATCAGGGGATTCGACGACTGGATCGATCTGTTCAAGGTGTGGCAGGAAGACATTGGCCTGCAGGCATCCGAGCTCAGGGACTACAAGTTCGACATCAAGCTCGACGAGCTGGACATGAGCGAGATCGAGTTCGGCCACTACGCGGGCGACAGCAAATGGCCGACGGTGATGCACATCCCGGATCAGCGCATCCGCGACGCACTCCAGACGCTGATCATCTTCCAGGGCGACACCGAATTCGCATCCGTGGAGCAGCAGCGCAACCTGCTGGAGACGGCGCCCAGCAGCTACGACCTGCTCTCGATCTACCGGGTGATGGCGGAGGAGATGCGGCATGGCTGGCAGATGTCGTATCTGCTCGTGTCGCACTTCGGAGATGAAGGGCGTCGCGAAGCGGAGAAACTGCTTTCGCGCCGAGCGGAGGAGCAGGAGCGCCTGCTGGGATCCTTCAATGAAGCCGTGGAGAACTGGCTCGATTTCTTCGCCTATACGGAGTTCATCGACCGCGACGGCAAGTATCAGCTCCAGATGATGTCCACGTCGGCGTTCGCACCGCTCTCCAGATCAATGAAGCCGATGCTGAAGGAGGAGTCGTACCATCTGGGCACGGGCAACAGCGGCCTGCTGCGCATCATCAAGGCGGGCAGGATTCCGACTGACATCATGCAGCGCTACTTCAACAAGTGGGTGTCGACTGCGTTCGATCTCTTCGGCACGGACAACTCCTCGTCCGCGCAGTGGGCCTATGTGTGGGGGTTGAAGGGGCGATTCGACGAGCGCACCAACCCGCAGCCCGCGAATCCAGCGGAGCTCAACGAGGCGGCGCGCGAGCTGTACCGGCAGGAGGTGCAGGGGCTGATCGACCGGCTCAACCAGTACGTGCCGGAACACCAGCCGAAGCTCTGCATACCGGATCTCAAGTTCAATCGCCGGATCGGCAAGTACAAGCGACAGGCATACGCGATCGATGGAACGCCGATGGACGCGGCGAAGCACGCGGCATACGTGGAGTCCGTGATGCCCACGGCGGGAGATCGCGAGTTCCTCCGCAACATCTTCAAGGAGAGCGACTGGATTCAGGCGCGAAAGTCCGACAACTAGCCGTGCCTCGCACGTGGATTCCCGCTTTCGCGGGAACGACAGCATGCTTCCACCTGGCGGGCGGGAACGGGCGTGGCAATTGATCGGCGTACTGAATGGATCTCGCACCGCGGGCTGTCGCGCGAGCGGCCCGAGAACACGCTCTCAGCGTTTCTGCTCGCGCTCGAGCGCGGCGCCGACGGCATCGAGCTCGATGTGCACGCGACGCGCGATGGCATGCTCGTCGTCCACCACGACCACATGCTCCCTGCCCCGTTCGGCGCTGTCGCCCACGCGCCCTACGAGTCCGACTCGCCGGACGTTCGCGCGATCGCCGAACTGTCGGCGCGGGAGCTGGGCGGGTTCAGCGTGGCAGGCGAGCCGATACCGACGCTCGATCAGGTGCTGAGCGCAGTGGGCGGCCGCGCCGTGCTGTACATCGAGCTCAAGGCGCGCAGAATCGAGTCGCTCGTCGCGGGAGCGCTCGCGGACGCGCGTGACCTGTCGCGCTATGCAGTCCATTCCTTCGACCACCGCGCCGTGCGGCGCATGCGCGAACTCGCTCCGGAGCTCGCGACCGGGATCCTGACGGTTTCGTATCTGCTCGATCCTGCAGCAACGCTGCGCGCAGCGGGCGCACGCGACTACTGGGCCGAGTGGCAGACGATCGACCGGGCGCTTGTCAATGAGGTGCATGCGGCGGGTGGGCGCGTGATCGCGTGGACGGTGAACGACCAGGCGGCGGCGGCGGCTCTCATCGCGCTCGGAGTCGACGGCATCTGCACGGACGCACTGATCGGCGCCCACCGCGCCGCTGCCGTCCGGGATCTGCAGCAGCCCTCCGGGGCGGATGCTGCGTCGCCGGCCCGCACCGGGAACCGGCCGGCGTGAGCGCGAAGATGCGCGTCGCCGAGCCACACGGAGAACCGGCGGGCGTGAGCGCGAAGATGCGCGTCGCCGAGCCGCACAGAGAACCGGCAGCCGTGAGCGCGAAGATGCGCGTCGCCGAGCCGCACAGAGAACCGGCAGCCGTCAGCGCGAAGATGCGCGTCGCCGTGATCGGCGCCGGTACGATGGGACACGGAATCGCATATGTGGCCGCGGCCGCGGGACACACGACTGCGCTATGCGACGCGGATCCGGCGGCGCTGGCGCGCGGGATGAGCCGCATAGGCGATGCGTTCACGAAGGCGATCGAGCGCGGAAAGGCGACTCCGGCTTCGCGCGACGCTGCACTCGGGAGGCTGCGCGCGAGTGGCGACCTCGCCGACGCGTGCGCGGCGGCGGACATCGTCATCGAGGCGGTCCCGGAGCAGCTCGAGCTCAAGCAGACACTCCTGGCGGCCGCGGAGCGCGCGGCGCCCGGGCACGGGCTCATCGCGAGCAATACCTCCTCACTCTCGGTCACCGAGATCGCGAGCGCGCTCGAACACCGGGAACGCTCGCTCGGGATGCACTTCTTCAACCCTGTGCCGGCGATGCGGCTGGTCGAGATCGTGCGCGGCGCGGAGACATCGGACGACAGCGTCGAGCGCGCCCGGGACTTCGCCGAATCGCTGGGCAAGATGCCGATCGTCGTCCGCGACACGCCCGGCTTCGCCACCAGCAGGCTCGGCGTCGTACTCGGGCTGGAAGCCATTCGCATGCTCGAGCAGGGCGTAGCGAGCGCCGAGGACATCGACCGCGCGATGGAGCTGGGTTACAATCACCCCATGGGGCCACTCCGTCTCACCGATCTGGTGGGACTCGACGTGCGGCTCGCGATCGCCGAGTATCTGCACTCGGAACTGGGTGGTGCGACATACGAGCCGCCGGGTCTGCTTCGCGAACTCGTCGCCGAGGGTAAGCTGGGGCGCAAGAGCGGCGAAGGATTCCATGTCTGGGAGGCGGACAACAGATGAGCGAGCCAGGCATTGTTCTCGAGGAGAGGCGCGGTGCGACGGCGCTGATTACGCTGAACCGCCCGGAGAAGCGCAACGCGCTCAACGGTCAGCTCCGCTGCGCATTCCTCGGCGCACTCGGAACGGCGGCGCGGGATCCCGGAGTGCGCGCGATCGTTATCACCGGCGCGGGTGACAAGGCGTTCGTTGCCGGGGCCGACATCGCGGAGTTCGAGGGCCGGTCGGCAGTCGACCAGTACCGGGTGATGTCGGCGCCGTCGATCTTCGATGCGGTCGAGAGTTGCCCCAGGCCGGTGATCGCCGCGATCAACGGTTACTGTCTCGGTGGCGGGATGGAGCTCGCTCTGGCGTGCGATATCCGGATCGCATCGCGCAGCGCACGATTCGGGCAGCCTGAAGTCGGCCTGGGGATCATTCCAGGTGGTGGCGGAACGCAGCGTCTCCCCCGCATCGTCGGACTGGGTGCGGCACTCAGGATCGTGCTCGGCGGCGAGATGTTCGACGCCGCCGAAGCGCTGCGGCTCGGCCTAGTGGAGGAAGTCGTGGAACCGGATGCCCTGCTCGAACGCGCCCTTGCGTTCGCGGATGGCATCGCATCGAAGAGCCCGGTGGCTGTCACGGCCGCGAAGGAAGCGACGAGGGCCGCGCTGAGCCTGCCACTCGCGGAGGGTCTCAAGCTCGAGCGAGCGCTCTTCCAGCTCTGCTTCGCGAGCGAGGACAAGGCGGAGGGCGTTCGCGCCTTCATGGAGAAGCGGAAGGCATCCTTCCCCGGGCGGTGATGGCCGCCCCCATCGCCGATCGACACGCGCACCGGATCACCGACGTTCACGTCCACATCCAGCCGTGGCGTGATCTCAAGCCCGCCGTGCTGGAGACCATGCGGCATGGCAAGGAGGAGAGCTTCGAGCGGCTGATGCAGATCATGTACGAGCCGCGGCTGCTGCTCGATCTGATGGACGCCGAGGGGATCGACCGCGTGGGACTCGTCAACTATGCGAGCCCCGATCTGATGGGCTTCACGGACAGTACGAACGAGCATGCCGTTCGCTATGCCGAGGCGGCGCCGGATCGACTGCTCCCCTATGGCGGCGTACATCCGCGGTTCACGACCAACGCATCGCGCGACGTCGAGCGGCTGGTGGAGATGGGGACGCGCGTGCTCAAGATCCACCCGAATCACCAGTGCTTCCCCGCCAACGCATACACACAGGGACTCGCTGCACTCGGCGACATCTACCGGAGCTGCGAGGCCAAAGGGCTGCCCGTGATGATCCACACCGGTACGAGCATATTCCCCGGTGCGCGCAGCAAGTGGGGGAATCCTATGGAGATCGACGACATCGCGATCGACTTCCCCGACCTTCCGATCATCATGGCGCACGGCGGACGCCCGCTCTACATGGCAGAGGCCTTCTTCATCCTTCGACGGCATCGGCAGGTGTGGCTCGATCTCTCCGGCATCCCGCCGCGGCAACTGCTCGAATACTTTCCGCGCATCGAGGAGATCTCGGACCGGCTGCTCTGGGGAACCGACTGGCCGAGCCCGGGAGTGACGAGCATGCGCCGGAACGTGGATCAGTTTCTCGCGCTCCCGTTGAGCGCGGCCACCATGGCTGCTGCGCTCGAAGCGAATCCGGAGCGACTGCTCCCGCGGCGCTAGGACCGCGCGCCGCCGGCGGCTTCAGCAAGGCCTTGCACGTTCAGCCGGGCAAACTCGCTCCTGCACGCAGAACTCAGGACACGACGGAGCGATTCAGTAGCTCCGGCGCGCAGCGAAGAGCGATCATCTCCGCTGCTCGGCCAATCCGAGAAACCCACTGGCCGACTGCGAGCCAAGGAAAAAGACCAGGTACACAGAGTTTCCGGTAGACTCGATCGGCACAGATACGATGAGGTCGTCGAAGCTCGCGCCTGCGGGCGGATCCTCGAGCGTCACCGTGTACGTGGCGCCCCTGGGCACCTCGAATCCGACCGTGCCATCTTCCGTCACCCTTTCGAGCGACACGCCCCCTCCATCGACGGTGACAGTCGCGCCACTCACCGGCTGTTCGTCAACCCTGACGTGGGCTAGGATCACGCTCCCCGGCTCCGTTGGCGAATCGCCGCAGCCAGCGGCCAACACCGAGAGGAGCAACGCTGCGCACGCCGTCCCCGAGATCGCGCGAGGTCGAACGCGTGCCATCATCTCCTCCTGTTGAGCGGTTCTTCGTGCGTGCCGCACGATTCGTTCCGGTATCGCAACATGATCGCCGGAATCGGCGAGTGAACTGCGTTGAGCGCTCCTGGCGATCACCGCGACCTTCGCCAGGCGACAACATCTGGCACTGGACGCGTCGCGCGCGTAGTTTTTCTCACAACTCACACCATATACCAGGAGCACTGTTCTCGCAATGCGCAATGCCGCTCTCGCATTCGCCCTCGCTGCGCTCGCATGCACACCAGCGCGGGGAACGCAATCGCCATCGCCCGAATCGGATGCCAGCGATTCCGCAGAGTCGTATGGATCTGGCGCGCTCTCGACGCCGCTCGACAATCCGTTCCCGAGCACGTACCAGCGATTCCCGTCCAGGCCGACCGTCATCCGCAACGTCACGATCATGACCGCAGCGGGACCCACGATCGAGAGCGGCGCCATCCTCCTCCGCGACGGCAAGGTGGCCGCGGTGGGCGCGACGCTTGAAGCTCCCGCCGACGCGCTCGTGATCGACGGCGCCGGCAAGTACGTGACGCCCGGCATCATCGACACGCATTCACACGTCGGCGTCTACGCCGCGCCCGGCGGCTCTGCGCTCAGCGACGGCAACGAGGCAACCGATCCCACGACGCCCGAGGTGTGGGCCGAGCATTCGGTGTGGCCGCAGGATCCGCAGTTCCCACGCCTCATCGCGGGTGGTGTCACCACCATACAGGTGCTCCCCGGTTCGGCGAATCTCATCGGTGGCCGCGGAGTGACGCTGAAGGTCGTTCCCTCGCGTTCCGTGCAGGGGATGAAGTTCCCGGGCGCGAAGTACGGCCTCAAGATGGCGTGCGGCGAGAACCCCAAGCGGGTGTACGAGAACAGCGGTCCGTCCACGAGAATGGGCAACGTTGCGGGATACCGCGAAGCGTGGATCAGCGCGGAGCAGTATAGACGCAAGTGGGACAAATGGCTCGATGATCGTGACGAGGATCCGCCGGTCCGTGACCTCGCGAACGAGACGCTCGCCGAGGTTCTGCGTGGCAACATCCTCGTGCACAACCACTGCTATCGCGCGGACGAGATGATGCAGATGATCGATATCGCCGAGGAGTTCGGCTACGAGATCCGCTCATTCCATCACGGGGTGGAGGCGTACAAGATCGCCGACGTTCTCGCCGACAAGGAGATCGCGGCATCCATCTGGGCAGACTGGGGCGCGTTCAAGATGGAAGCGATGGACGGCGTGACGGCAAACCTGCCGCTCGTTCACAATGCCGGCGCCCGCGCGATCGTGCACTCCGACGATGCCTCCGGTGCGCAGCGCCTGAATCAGGAAGCCGCAAAGGGCCTTGCTGCAGGGCGCGAGCTGGGCCTCGATGTCACTGAAGAAGATGCGATGCTCTGGCTCACCATGAACCCGGCGTGGGCGCTCGGCATTCAGGAACAGGTCGGATCGCTCGAGGTCGGAAAAAATGCCGACGTCGTACTCTGGTCCGGCAACCCGTTTAGCATCTACACGCGCGCCGAGAAAGTCTGGATCGACGGCGCTATGGTCTTCGATCGCCTGGACGCCGCGGAGTCGTGGCGAACCGATTTCGAGCTTGGGTTCGTGCCTGTGCGCGAACCAGTACCCGCTGGAGGTGCCCCGAGATGAGCATGAGACATTTGCAGCTTTCGCCGGTCGTGCGCGCGACCGCGGCCGTCGTGCTTCTGGTTGCGAGTACATCGGTCGCCCGCGCTCAGACGATCGCAATTACGGGCGGACGCGTGTTCCCCGTTTCCGGCGAACCCATCGACAACGCGACGGTGCTCATCCGCGACGGGAGGATCGCCGCTGTGGGAGTGGACGTCACCGTTCCAGACGGCGCGCGCCGGATCGACGCGACCGGCAAGTGGGTCACCCCCGGGATCATCAATGGAGCGACGGCGCTGGGGCTCGTCGAGATCGGCGCGGTCGGCGACACGCGTGACTTCGCGTCGCCGGGCGAAGATCTCATTGCCGCGGCGCTCACTGTGTGGGAGGCTCTCAACCCTGCCTCGGTACTGCTCGCTCCGGCGCGCAATGAGGGGATAACGTCGGTCGTGGTCCTCCCTGCCGGCGGACTCATATCGGGACAGGCGGCGTTCGTCGACCTCATGGAGGGCCCTGTCCCGGACATGGTCGTGCGCGGTCCCGTCGCGATGGTCGGAGAGATCGGGGACAAGGACGCGGCCGGCGTCAATTCGAGGGCTGCCGTCCTCGTCCGGTTGCGTGAGCTGCTCGAGGACACGCGGGCCTACTCGCGCAACCGCGCCGCATTCGAGCGCGGTGACACGCGAGAGTACGCCGTGAGTCGTCTCGATCTCGAGGCGATGATCCCGGTTCTCGAGGGAGATCTGCCGCTGCTGTTCGCGGTCGAGAAGGCGAGCGACATCCAGTCGGCGCTGCGGATCGCAGACGAGTACGACCTCGACATCATGATCGGCGGTGGCGCCGAGGGCTGGATGGTCGCGGACGAGATCGCCGCGGCTGGCGTGCCCGTTCTCACGGGTGCGATGTCCAACATCCCCTCCAGCTTCTCCACGCTCGGCAGCCGCCAGGAGAACGCAGCGCTGCTGCGTGCAGCCGGAGTGGAAGTGATACTGATTGGTAACGCCGGTGAAGCCTTCAACGTGAGGAACGTCAAGCAGGAGGCCGGCAACGCGGTCGCGTACGGCCTGCCCTGGGACGCTGCACTGCGCGCCGTAACGCTGGCGCCGGCCGAGGCATTCGGCGTCGGCGACGACTACGGCTCGCTCGAGGCCGGCAAGGTCGCGAACGTGGTGGTGTGGAGTGGTGATCCGTTCGAGTTCACGACGGAGGCCGAGCATGTGATCGTGCGCGGCGAGGAGATCAGCGAGATGTCGCGGCAGCAGATGCTGATGCGCCGGTACCGCGAGCTGCCTCCCGCGTATTTCGAGACGCCGTAACGGTCACGCCGGGGCGGCGGCGGGTCTCGGGTCTCGGGGTCAGGTCTTGTTTTGACGCATCGGAATCATGCGAGGACCGCCGGCGGGCGGTCCGCAGGCCCGTCCGCCGGCGGGTAGTAGCGTATCGACCGGATAGGAGCGGGACTGCCCCGGAAAGCTCAGGGCATCTCCTGCCTTCGTCGCGCGGCGTCGGAGACTTCGGCCTCATGGCTCGTCGCTTCCGATTCCGCGGCCGCGAGTTCGCTGGAGAGACGCGCATACGTCTCGGGTTCCAGTTCACGCCCATCCTTGCGTGCTCGGAAGATCGCGTAGCCCAGCGCCTGGGCACACTTGTCGGCGCGCTGGCGGGCGCGGAAGGCATCAAGCCGAACCTTGCCCTCGTCCAGTGCATCGTGTGCAACGCGCCCGGCGCGATCGATCTCGTTCCTGAGTCTGTCCCACATGGGTCGTCTCCCGTCGAAGTATCTCAATACAGGCCACATTACTGCACCATTCGATCCGTCAACAGCAGTCCCGTGAGCCCCCGGTCGTCTCTGGTCCCTGGCGGTCCCGATGCGCCGCATCATTTCGATGTCGCAAAACAAGACCTGACCCCAACAAGACAACAAGACGCCCCCGCGAGGGCGGGGGCGTAAGATGCCGATTCGGCTCACCGGCAGCGGGGCGCCCGGTCAGGCCGCGCTCTCGGCTCCCGCTCCGGCGTCCGACTGCCCGGGGTAGACGCTGACCTTGTAGCGCGACTTGCTCTTGTGCTCGAACTTCACGACACCGTCGATGAGCGAGAAGATCGTGTAATCGTTTCCGAGCCCGACGTTCCGCCCCGGGTGCCACTTCGTGCCGCACTGGCGGACGATGATGTTGCCGGCGCGCACCTTCTCGCCACCGAACTTCTTGATGCCGCGGTACTGCGCGTTGCTGTTGCGGCCGTTGCGGGACGAGCCGACGCCTTTCTTGTGTGCCATTGTGTGCTCCGCGTCAGCCGAGTTTGATTTCGTTGATCCGGACTTCGGTGAAGCCCTGCCGGTGCCCCTGCTTGCGGGAGTAGTTCTTCCGGCGCTTGAACTTGAAGACGATGATCTTCTCACCGCGTCCGTGCCGGACGATCTCGGCGCTCACCTTCGCACCATCGAGAACCGGTGCGCCTGTTCTGATGTCATCGCCATCGGCGCCGAGTAGCACGTCGCCGAACTCTATCTTCGCACCCTCCTCGCCCTCGAGGGTCGGGACGCGCAGGGTCCTGCCCGGCTCGACGCGGTACTGCTTACCGCCGGTTCTGATGATCGCGTATGTCATTGAAATGGTGCCAAGTTACGGTAGACTCATAACATAGCGGAGCAGTGCAGGCATGTCAATCGGCGCCACCGCGCATCCCTCACGCCACCGCGTACTGCTCCGTCACGTCCCGCCCCGCGCTCTTGACCACGAGCTTGAACTCGTCCGGTCTGAGCAGCGGATCGTCGCGCAGCTCAAGCGTGAAGCCGACCGCCTTCTCCAGCTTCGGGATGAGATCCTGCTCCTCCTCGAGCACGTACATCGCCGCATCGGGGTGGAGCTTGACGAGCAGGTTGTCCTTGCGTCCCTCCACGGCCATGCGTCGAACCGACCGCTCCAGCCGCCGCACGATCGCCTCGGGCGTGAACACGCGCCCCGTGCCATGGCAGGTTGGGCACGCCTCGGTCATGCTCTGCAAATGGCTCTGGCGCACGCGCTGGCGCGTCATCTCCACCAGTCCCAGGTCGCTCACGGCGAACGCTCGTGTCCGGGCCCGATCACGCAGGAGATGCTGCCGCAACTCCTGCAGAATGCGCTCCCGGCTCTGCTTCGACTCCATGTCAATGAAGTCGCAGACGATGATCCCGCCCGTGTCGCGGAGCCGCAACTGCCGCGCGATCTCGCGCGCCGCCTCCAGGTTCGTGCGCAGGATCGTCTTCTCGGGATCGCGCTTGCCCGTGTAACGCCCCGAGTTCACATCGATCGAGACGAGCGCCTCGGTGGGCTCGATGATCAGGTAGCCGCCCGAGGGAAGATCGCAGCGACGCTTGAAGAGATCACGTATCTCCGTCTCGATCTCCGACTCGTCGAACAGAGTCGCCGAGCCCTCGTGCAGCTTCACCCGTTCCGCGAGCTCCGGCGCGATGCCCTTGAGATATTCATGGATCTCGTTGTACACCTGCTTCGAGTCGACCGTCACGGCGTCGACCTTCGCGCTGAAGACGTCCCGTATGATGCCGCGGGTGAGACTCGTCTCGCGATGGACGAGCGCGGGCGCGCGCTGGAAGTGGGTCTTCCGCTTGATCTTCTTCCACATCCCCATCAGCGTGGCGAGCTCGCGCCTGAAGGTTTCCTGCGTGACATCCTCGCCCACGGTCCTGACGATGACGCCGCCTGCATCGTCCGGCATCACCGCCTGCATCTGCTCCCGCAGCCGTTGCCGCTCCGCGCGCTCGCCGATCTTCCGGCTCACGCCAACGCGTGACGCAAATGGCATGTAGACGATGAACCGTCCGGCCAGCGAGATCTGCGCTGTGACGCGCGGGCCCTTGGTCGAGATGGGCTCCTTCGTCACCTGAACCAGTATCTGCTGCCCGCGCTTGAGCATGTCCTGGATTGGCTGCGCGCGTGCGCGCGACCTTCCGGAATCCGACTCGCTGACCCCGCCCGCGCCGCTCCCGCCCCCCCCTCCGCCGTTGTCCGGACGCTCGTCGGCGTCATCGTCATCGTCCGCGTCGACCGGAGCTGCATCGTCCGGATAGACCAGGTCGGAGGCGTGGAGGAACGCGCTCTTCTCGGTCCCGATGTCGACGAACGCAGCCTGGATTCCTGGCAGCACCGCCTCGACCTTCGCCAGAAAGATGTCGCCCACCATCCGGCGGGTGTCCGGTCTGTCAAAGAGCAGCTCCACGAGCTGCTCGTCCTCCAGAATCGCGACCCGCGTCTCGCGCGGATTGGCGTTGATAAGAATCTCTCGCTTCATTGTGGCAGTCTTGTCATTGGGGTATCACGCGGTCACGGTGCGGGGCGCATCCGGTAAAGCAGCCAGGCCATCGCGACAACGAAGCCCAGTGCCGCCTTCCACTCGCCGTGCCTCATGTAGAGAACGGCACTGAAGCCGCCCTCGTCGTCGTCGCTTCGTGTGGATTCAACTCGGGGCGCCGCGCTGGATGCCTTGTGCGCGCCATCGCGCCAGGGCAAGGGACGCGGTACGAATGCTGGCACATTGCGCTCGTACTCGGCGTACTCGTCGGGAAACCACTCGCGAATCCTCGCGCGCTCGCGTTCCATCGTCGGAATGTAGATCAGGGCAAAGAAGGCGACGACGAGCAGGAGCAGCGACCAGTGCGCCGCGATCGCGAAGCCGGCGGCGATCAGGAAGCTCCCGAGGTAGAGCGGATTGCGAGTGTGCGCATAGGGGCCGGTCGTCGCCAGCCGTTCGTTCTTGACGATGTGTCCGGCCGCCCACGCGCGCATCGCCAGGCCACACAGGGCGATCGCCGCACCCACTAGGAGCGTCAACGGCTGCGGTCTGGCGAATGCGAGGTAGAGGGCGGCGAGGAGGAATCCGATAGGAAGGCGAATCCGGCCGGCGACGCGGGAGAGATTCAATCTCCGAGCTCCGTGAGCAGATGCCGCGCGATGACGATCCGCTGGATCTCCGACGTGCCCTCACCGATCTCGCAGATCTTGGCATCGCGCATCATGCGCTCGACCGGATAATCCTTGGTATACCCGTAGCCACCGTGGATCTGGACCGCCTTGATTGTCGCGCGCATCGCGAGTTCGGAGCAGAAGAGCTTGGCGATGGCCGCCTGCTTTCCGAATGCCTTGCCGTGTTGCGCGAGCCACGCGGCGTGATATACGAGATGCCTGCCCGCCTCGATCTCGGTTGCCATGTCCGAGAGCTGGAACTGCACACCCTGGAAGTTCGCGATCGCCTGCCCGAACTGTTTCCGTGTACTCGCGTAACGGAGCGCGGTGTCGAAGGCACCCTCCGCGATCCCGAGCGATAGCGCGGCGAGTCCCACGCGTCCGGAGTCCAGCGTGCGCATGAAATTGGTGAACCCCTCGCCTTCGCCTCCGATCAGATTCTCGGCCGGTACCTCGACGTCCTCGAAGATCAGCTCGCGCGTGTCCGACGCACGCCATCCGAGCTTGTCCTCCTTCTTGCCCGAGCGGAATCCGGCGAGCGCCGGCAGCGATGGTTCGTGCCCGATGCCGAGCTCGCGCGCGCGGTCGAGATCCGTCGTTTCCTTCGTGACAATGAAGGAGCTTATCCCCTTGGTTCCGCGAGCCGGATCGGTGACCGCCGTGACAATGAAGATCTCGCCCACGCCGCCGTGCGTGATGAATATCTTGGAGCCGTTGAGGACGTAGTGCCCGTTCCTGCGCGCGGCCGACGTGCGCGTCCCGGCGGCGTCGCTCCCCGCGCCCGGCTCGGTGAGTCCGAACCCCCCGAGCACCTTGCCGGAGGCAAGCAGCGGAACGTAGCGCTCCCGCTGCGCATCGTTGCCGAAGTTGACTATCGGCGACGTGCCGAGGGTGGTGTGGGCGGAGATGGTGATCGCGTGCGACGCGTCGACCTTGGCCATCTCCTCGATGACGAGCATGAAGCTGAGCAGGTCGAGTCCGGCGCCACCGAGCGATTCGGGCCAGGGCACCCCGAGGAGTCCGAGCTCCCCCATCTTCCGGACGTTCTCCCATGGAAACTTCTGCTCGGCGTCCAGCCGCGCGGCTACAGGTGCGACTTCGGCACGCGCGAACTCCCGCACCATGTCGCGCACCTGCATGTGCTGGTCGGTGAAGTAGAGAGAGTCATCCATGGTTCAGCCCTGGCCAGTTCCGTTTGCCGTTCGTATGATGGCGAGAAAGCGCTCGCCGTACTTCTCCAGCTTCGCCGGCCCCACTCCGCTCACGCCGAGCATCGCATCGAGCGACGGCGGGCGCTGATCGGCCATGTCTGCAAGCGTGCGATCGGAGAAGACGACGTAAGCCGGTACGCTTGTCTCCCTGGCGATCGTACGCCGAAGCGAGCGAAGCGATTCGAGCAGTCGCTCGTCTTCCGGCCTGACCGTTTTTCCGCCCTGCACGATGCTCGCATCCGCGCCTGCCGCGGCAGGCCGCGATCGCTGGCTCGCCGCCCTTCCCCCTCCCCCTCCCCCTCCCCTTCCCCTTCCCCTCCCCGCAGTATGCGGAGGGCGGTCGCGTGTTGCTGCAGGAGCCTTGCGGGCCGCGATCTGCCTGGGATGTGCAGTGTGTGTCCCCAGGCAGTTGTCGCAGCCAGCGCATCGGCTTGCTGCCGCAGGATCACCGAAATATCGGAGCACGAACCCGCGACGGCAACCACGAGTGTACGCATACTTCTGCACTGCATCGAGCTTCCGCAGCTCCGCCGCTCGGCGCCGGTCGATGGCGTGCCAGTTGATTCCGGGTCCGGCGCTGCGGCCGTCGGAGTCGAGGAGCCGCACGCCGCCGCCCGTCCTCTCCCAGGTGAGGAACTGACGCGACTGCAGCTCTTCGAGCACGGGCGTGATTCCTGATGCTCCGCCCAGTCCGGGCGGCAGCCCGTCGAGGTCGATCGCCGCACCACCGGAGATGCGCTTGCCAACCGCGCGCCATAGTGCGCGCAGTACGCCGAGCTCGAGCTGCTGCCCACCGAGTTCCCGCGTGATGCGACCCGGCGCTGCCAGCAGCCTGATGAACACACGGCTGGCGGAATCGGCCTCCATGCGAATCATCCCGGCCGCGGAGAGTAGTCGAAGCGCAGACCCGATCTCGCGCTCGCTGGTCTTGCCGCGCACCGCACGGAGCAACTCGGCGGCGGACGTGGAGGCGAGCCCCGTGCGGTCTGCGGATCGTCGCAGGGCAGTGTGGACGGAATCGACCACGCGTCGCTCCGGGAATGTGCTCCTGATGAAGAACTCGTGAGTGAAGCGATCCTGAAAGGCATGGAGCAGGAAGCAATCCGAAGGAAGGCCATCGCGTCCCGCGCGTCCCGCTTCCTGGTAGTACGCCTCGAGAGTTCCCGGCATTGTGTAGTGCGCTACGACCCGGACGTTGGGTTTGTCGACGCCCATGCCGAAGGCATTCGTGGCGACGATTGCGCGCACGCCTTCGTGCATGAAGGCTTCCTGCACATCGTGCCGGCTTCGGTCGTCGAGTCCGGCATGGTAGGCCGCCGCGGGAATGCGCGCTCGGGTGAGTACATCTGCAAGTCGTTCGACCGTGCGTCGCGTCGACGCGTAGACGACGGCCAGCCCGTCGCGACTGCGCAGCGTGGCCACCAGGGCCGCGTCCTTGTCCGACTCGGTCCGCGTCGGGATCACGTGGTAGCTGAGGTTGCGCCGGTCGAAGCCGGTGACAATGACCGTGGGGTCGGCGAGCGCGAGTTGCCGCGTTATGTCGCGCCGTACATCCGGAGTTGCCGTCGCGGTCAGCGCTATTGTGGGCGGCGATCCGAGCTGCCGCCGAACGTCCGCGATGCGCCGGTAGCTCGGCCGGAAGTCGTGCCCCCATTCGCTGATGCAGTGCGCCTCATCGACGGCGAGCAGCGATACACCGGCGGCGCCGAGTCGCTCGGCGGTGGCGCCCGCGTCGAAGCGCTCGGGTGCCACGTAGAGGAGCTTGATGTCGCCCCGGAGAGCGCGTGCGAGCCGATCCGATATAGCGCTGGAGGAGAGCGTACTGTTGATGAATGCGGCGGGGAGGTTGCGCGCGGTGAGCGCATCGACCTGATCCTTCATGAGCGAGATGAGCGGGGAGACGACGACCGTGAGACCCGGCAGCAGCAGAGCGGGAACCTGATAGCAGAGCGACTTGCCGCCGCCGGTCGGGAGGACGACGAGCGTGTCCCGGCCGGCGAGCACGGACCGGACGGCGTCGGCCTGGCCGGGCCGGAAATCGGGGTAGGCGAAGCAGTCGCGGAGGGTGGCGCGAGCTGTCTCGAAGTCAGGTGCTGTGGCGGGCGTCATGGAGTCCACAGGATGCAACATACACGACCGCGGGGCGCATCGAATGGAGGCGGGGGTGACGATTCTGTTCGGTGCGGCCCTGTGGCGTCTGTTTCAACCCTGCGCGCTGACGAGTCTCATTCCGGCCGATATTCATCGTCGCGCACGCGAAGGGCGGTACGATGGAGGACAGCTTCGCAGCGCCGTTGACGGAGTCATTCACGCCCCCTGTTCGCACCCGGGATCTGCTCGACGCGGTGTGGAGACGGTCCTGCAGCGAGCGCTGGAGCGGTATCCGGAGGCGAGGCCGCGGATCATCTCGGACAACGGTCCGGCGTTCATCTCCAGGGAGTTCAAGAAGTTCATCCGCAGCACCGGCATGACGCACGTCAGAACTTCGCCCTACTATCCACAGTCGAACGGCAAGTCGGAGCGCTTGAATCAGACGGCAAAGGTCACCACGATCCGCCCCAGGCAGCCGGACTCACCCGAGATGGCGCGTCAGGTGATGACCGAGTTCAGGGAGTACTACAATCACCAGCGGCTGCACAGTGCGATCGGCTTCATCACGCCAGCCGACATGCTGGCTGGTCATGCGGCGACGATCTGGGCGGCACGCGATCAGAAGCTGGAAGCGGCTCGGGCGCGCCGCCGAGCCCTCTGGCAGGACAGTCCGACGAAAACGGCTTCGCAGGATGGCCCAGGATCGACGACCATCACCACGGACAAGCCCAGGGCTGGGCTGCAATC
>JBOHTO010000042.1:0-3443 GCA_050733695.1 Gemmatimonadaceae bacterium
GTGTGCGGCGATAGCGGTCCCATCGCTGCTCCCGAGCCCACGAGCACGAACATCGGCACGAAGGTCGCGACCAGAAGCAGTTTGTCGGCGAGCGGATCGAGCAGCGTACCGAGTCGCGTGACGAGATTGCGGCTGCGCGCGAGCTTGCCGTCGTAGTAATCGGTCACTGCGGTGACGACGAACAGAACGAAGGCGAGCAGCCGCAGCGGCCACGAGTGCACGAACGGAAGGAACGCCACAAGTGGCGCCGCAGCGATCCGGCCGAGGGAGAGCGTGTTGGGGAGATTCACTCTGGCTGCGCTTGCCTACGCAAGCGACTTCAGAACGAGCTTGCTCACGGCCTTGAGCGTGTCGAATACGCCGTCGCCCGTGACAGCGACCGCCTCGAAGTGGAGCGCGCGCTCGACCCATTCACCGGACGGGATCTGCTCGATCAGGTTCTCGCCCGCACGGTACGGGTCGGGCGCAAGACGCTGCCTCGCGGGTTCCTGGACTTCCCATCCCGGATTGAGCGCGCTCTGCAGCTCGCGAACGGGAGCGGCGTTCGGAAGGTCCCTCTTGTTGAACTGGATCACGAACGGCATCCGCGTGAGATCGTAGCCGTATTCCGCCATGTTGTCGTACAGGTTCTGCATCGCTTCCTGGTTGGCTTCCATGCGCTCGACCTGCGAGTCGGCAACGAAGACTATGCCATCGACCCCCTTCAGGATGAGCTTGCGGCTCGCGTTGTAATAGACCTGTCCCGGTACGGTGTAGAGGTGAAAGCGCGTCTTGAAGCCGCGTATGGTCCCGAGGTCGACGGGCAGGAAGTCGAAGAAGAGCGTGCGCTCGGTCTCCGTCGCGAGCGATATGAGCTTGCCGCGCGTATCCGGTGTGACCTTGCCATAGATGTGTTCGAGATTCGTGGTCTTGCCGCCGAGCCCCGGCCCGTAATACACGATCTTGCAGTTGATCTCGCGCGAGGCGTAGTTGATCATCGACATGGCTGTTTCCCCGGTTACTGAAACAGCTTGTCGATTTCGTCGTCGGCGTCGGCGAGTATGCCGGGCCGGCCGGCATCTGTTGCGCCACGCTGGAAGACGTGCTCGAAGAGCCGTGTGAGCTCCTCCACGGTCTGCTTCATCTTGAGGCGCACGAGGCCGAGTGTGGTCCTGTTGTCGAAGAGGACGACAAGAATAACCCTGCGCGCGATGTCGGCGAGATACATCGACTCCCGCTCGCCCTGATGGAAGAGCGAGTTGAAATCGGACTCGCCGATGAGCCGCGCGAGCTGATCGTTCGCACTGAAATCGGCGGCCGTGAGCGTCGCGAACGCGGTGGGATCGAACTTCGGCTCCTCGCCCACGGTCGCGACAAGCTGCCCCGAGCGATCGACGAGAAGCGCGCAACGTGCGTTGCTATCGTAGAGGAACCGCTCCAGAGACTGCGTGATAGCGCCGAAGTCGTCCTCGGTGAACGACCAGCTCGCTGCACCTGCGGCCATGGATTGTCCCTGCCTATTCGAGGATGTGCTCCATGTGCCGCAGCAACTGCTCGCCGCGGCGTCGGAGCGCCGGGCGCGTTTCCCAGCGAACATAGTCGTGGAGCAGCCGTGCGGTCTCGACGCTTGGCCTGTGGCTCAGGTAACTCAACGCTACCCAGCGGCGTATCACGTGTCCGCTGAACAGGCCGCGCCGGTGCCGGCTGAGCTGCTGGTTCCAGAGCATGGCTCCGAGTACCAGACCGCCAACGAAGCCCGCGGACGCCGATGTCCGATGCACGGTCACAGCATCTCCCTCCGCGCCGTGAGCGCCTGCGCGATGGTCACGCCATCGGCGTACTCGAGGTCGCCGCCCACGGGCAGTCCGCGGGCTATGCGAGAGACCGTGAGCCGGTACGGCGCGAGCTGACGCTGCACGTACAGCGCCGTCGCCTCCCCTTCCAGACTGGGATTGGTCGCGATGATCACCTCGCGTACAGTTCCCGCACCGCTCGCGATCCGATCCACGAGCTGCGGGATGTTGAGATCGTCGGGCCCCACGCCGTCGAGCGGAGACAGCCGACCGCCCAGGACGTGATAGAAGCCGCGAAATTCGCCGGCGCGTTCGATCGCGCCAATGTCCGACGGCTCCTCGACCGCGCAGATGAGAGCGGCATCGCGGCGCGAGTCGCGGCATATCGCGCACAGATCATCTTCCGACAGGTTGAAGCAGCGCGTGCACGGCCTCACTCGCTCACCCAGCACCAGCAGCGCCTCGGCCAGCCGCCGTCCCTGCGCGGGCGGCTGTCGCAGGAGGTGATAGGTGAGACGAAGCGCCGTCTTCCGCCCGATTCCGGGCAGCCGCGCGAGCTCGGTCGCGAGATCGTCTATCGCAGACACGTCAGAAGGGCAGCTTGAACGGGAGCCCCATGCCGCCGGTCAGCTTGCCCATCTCGTCCTGCGCCAGCGTGGCCGCTTTCTTCTGTGCTTCGCTCACAGCGACCAGTACCAGGTCCTCGAGCATCTCGACATCCTCAGGGCTCACGACGCTCGCGTCGATCGTGACCTTGCGCAATGTACCCTTGCCGTCCGCCTCCACTCGCACCATTCCGCCACCAGCCGCGCCCGTCACCGTCCGCGCCTGCAGCTCGTCCTGCAACTGCTGCAACCGGCCCTGCATTTGCTGCGCCTGTTGCAGGATCTTCGTGAAGTCAGTCATGGTTGCCACCGCCGCTCGATTGCATGCACCGCCGGTCGGCGGTAGAACGTGGAAGTTATCGCGCCGCCCTCGCGGCTGGCAAGCGCACGACGTGATACGGAAACGATCCGGCACGTGCGCCGCGCTGCGCAGTCAGTCCAGGAGCTCCAGGTCGAGAGCGTCGACGGCAGCGTCCAGCACCGGATCACGGCTGCGGATGTTCGCCAGGCGTTCGTCGCGAATCGACTCGGCGGTCATTCGACGCGCCGTCTTCGGTTCCGCTGCGTCTTCCGGCGGCCTGAGCACGAGACGACGGATGCCGCTGAACGATTTCGCGAGCGCTGCGCGGACATGCCCCTCGTCTTCCCCAAACTTGCCGGTGATGTACGCGTTCGGCTCATCGAGCTGCAGCGTTACCTCATCGCCCGCGAGGGCCACGGGGCGCATGTGCTCCAGCATTCCGGCGAGCGATGCGCGACCGTCCGATCGCACGGCGGCGATCACGCCCGGCCATCTGCTCGCCAGATGGTCGACATCGCGCGGGCGCGGCGGCAACGACAATCCCGGCGACTGCTGCGACGACGGTGCCGCACTCGACCCGGCGACCGAAGCGGCCATGCCGACTGACTCCCGCGTCCCGGCGCGCGGCGCGCCGTGCGACGAAGGCAGCGATCCACTACCGCCGCTCCGCGATCCACCCCTGCCCCCGGCCCCGCCGCCGCCCGAAGCACCGGCACCACCCGTCCCACCCGTGCCAGCTTCCCCGCCCCTCCCGCCCCCCGCGCC
>JBOHTO010000043.1:0-15617 GCA_050733695.1 Gemmatimonadaceae bacterium
GCGTCGAGGGATCGATCCCCAGCGCTTCGGCCGCGCGCGACTTGTTGCCGCCCTCGCTCTGCAGCACCCACATTATGTAGGCGCGCTCCACCGCCTCGAGCGTGGGATTCGGCGGCGTCTTCTCCGAGACCAGCGGTACGGCCTCGCGCTCGGTCACACGTTCGGGGAGTGCGGTCACCTCAATCACCTCGCCACCGGTGAGAATCACCGCCCGTTCCAGTGCGTTTTCCAGCTCGCGCACGTTCCCGGGCCAGGCATATTCCTGCAGCTTCTCCAGGGCGCCGGCGCTCAACCGCTTCTGCCCATCCCCGCGCGCCGCCGCCGTACCCGCGAGAAAGTGCTCTGCGAGCAGCGGGATGTCGTCGCGCCTCTCCCTCAATGGCGGGAGGTGCAGCGAGATCACGTTGAGCCGGTAGAAAAGGTCCGCGCGGAAGTTGCCGCGCGCGATCTCCTCCTCCAGATCGCGATTCGTCGCCGCGATGAGCCTCGTGTCGATGGCAATGGGCTCGGTCGCCCCAACCGGGATGACCTCGCGATGCTGCAGCACCCGCAGGAGCTTGACCTGCGTCGCGGGCGTCGTCTCGCCGATCTCGTCCAGAAAGAACGTTCCCCCCGCGGCAGCGGTGAACAGACCGGCCTTGTCCTTCACCGCACCGGTGAAGGACCCCTTTACATGCCCGAACAGCTCGCTCTCCAGCAGGCCCTCGGGCAGCGCCCCGCAGTTGATCGACAGGAACAGCGCATCCGCCCGTCCCGACAGGGCGTGGATGTATCCGGCGATGACCTCCTTTCCGGTTCCCGACTCACCCTGCAGCAGCACGGTAGACTCCGTGGGCGCCACGGTCTCGGCCAGTTCGAGTATGTCGCGCCAGCTCTTGCTCCCGCCTATGGGTCGGTCTGCCGACGCGCCCCTGCGCCCCAGCTCCTGCTTGAGCGAGCGGTTCTCGACGCGCAGCATCCGGTGTTCGGCAGCGCGCTTCAGGATCGCGACGAGGTCATCGTTCCTGAAGGGCTTCTGGATATAGTAGAAGGCGCCCTGGTTCACGGCCTCTATGGCCGATTGCAGGGTGGCCTGCGCCGTCATGAGAATCACCGGCACGTCGCGGCTCTGCGCACGAGCGGCCTGCAGGACTTCCAGCCCGTTGACGTTGGGCATGCGAACGTCGCTCAGGATGATATCGGGGGCGAGTGCCGCGATCTGTTCCAGCCCCTGCTTGCCGCCCAGCGCGACGTGCGGACTGAAGCCCTCGTTCTTGAGGAGGATGCGAAGCGAGTCCAGGATGCCGGACTCGTCATCGATGATGAGGACGCTGGGCTTCGCGTCTGCGGGCTCGCTCATTGCTGGCTCCGGATGGGCTGCTGTCCCCTGGGCAGGATGATCGTGAATCGCGTGCCGCGGGCGCCACCGGCGTCGCCCTCCACGGCGTCGCTGTCGATGAACACAAGACCGTGGTGTGCCTCGATGGCGCGGTGCACGACGGGGAGGCCGAGCCCGCTACCCCCCTGCTTGGTGGTGAAGAACGGGTCGAAGAGGCGATCGCGAATCTCGGGCGGTATCCCCGGGCCCGAGTCGGTCACGGTGAGCGATATGACCTCGCCAGGTTCGCGACCGCCGTTTTCGCCGCCGTCGAAGCCCGCTTCGCCCGGAATATCCTCGGCCGGCACGCGCGAGAGCTCGATGTCGATCCGGCCGCCTTCGGGTGTGGCCTGAACGGCATTGAGTGACAGGTTGAGAACGGCGCGGTGCAGGAGATCTTCATCCCCATCGATGAGAACCGGCTCCGGCGGCGTGCGACACGTGAGCCGGACACCGGGCTTGAGGTCCGGGTGCGCGAGCGCGAGCGCGGCCGCGCCCTGCGCAAGCACGCCGAGGTCGACCGGTGCGACGCGCGTGACGCGAACGCGGGCGAAGTCCAGGAACTCGGAGAGCAGGCGCGAGAGCCGGTCGGACTCGCGCACGATGAGCGCGGCGAGTGTCTGCTCGTCCTCGGTGGCCGCGGGGATACGCGCGAGCTGCTCAACCGAACTCCTGATCGAGGCGAGCGGATTCCGTATCTCGTGCGCCAGCGATGCGCTGAACTCGGCCACCGCCTCCAGCCGTTCCGCACGCAGATGCAACGCGCGGAGGCGCTTGGTCTCGGATATGTCCTGGAATATCGCGGTCGCCGTGGTGCGCGCGGGATCCGCCGATTCCTCTGAACAGGTCGTCGTCACGCCGATGTCGTGCATGTGGTCGGCAATCCGGATGGTTCCCTCTGCGCGGTTCGTGCGCACGCGGTCGTGCACGCAGCGCTGGAGCGCGGTGGCCAGCGTTCCGGAGACGAGGGAGATGGCGGCGAGTACAGGTCGTCCGATCGACGCATCGAGGTCGAGACCGAGCAGCGAGCTGGCCGCGGGATTCGCGTACAGCAGGCGGCCGCCCGTGTCGATGGTGATTATCCCGCTTCGGATGTTGCGCAGGATATCGGCCGCTTCGAGGCGCGCCTTGGCCAGCTCCTCGGCCAGCGCGAGCTTGCCGATCCCCGCTTCCTGGAGCCGGGCGCCAAGGTATCCGGCAGCTAGCGCGACGGCGCCGAAGACCGCGAGCTGCAACCATACGATTCCGGTGGGATCGAAGCCGCTGCCCCATATCGCGTCGGCGAAATAGAGTACATTCCCAAGTGCGGCTATGAGCAGCCCGCCGCCCATGGGAAGCAGCAGCGAGGCGCTCGCGATCACCAGGATGTACAGGGCAGCGAACTGCGACGCACTCCCGCCGGTGAGGTGAACAACCGTGGTCACGAGCAGGAGGTCGAAGATCGTCTGCAGGTAGACGAAGGTGCGGCCGAACGTCCTGCGATAGAATTCGGTGTAGGCGATCGAGCCGACGGTAAAGACGGCCGTGGCTGCGAAGGCGAGCGACGCGATCAGGGTCTGGGAAGCTGGCGTGCTCTGCCATACGAGCACGGCAGCAGCGAAGATCGCGGTGGCGAGGCAGATCCGCCCGATGTATACCCAGCGCAGCACCCGCTGGGGCTCGAGCGCCGCACGAATGGCAAGTGTGGCTGCGGGCGTCAGAGTGCGCACGACGTGACGGACAGGGAGCGGGGCCGTTGAGTTGGAGTGCGCCAGCGATGGCGTTGCGTTGGAGTGCCGGAATGGCGGCGGGACAGGAGATGGACGAGCTACTACCAAAGGAGTTTCCTCTTGGAGGGCGCTGAACATCTGGGCGGGCTGGACATAGCGTTCCGGCTCGGGATGGTCTTTCTGCTCGTATTTGCGAACGGCTTCATGGTTGCCGCCGAGTTCGCGCTGGTTGGCGCGCGGCGGAGCCGGATCGAGCAGATGGCGGCGGACGGTGTGGCCGGCGCCAGGACGGTGGAGAGCGCGCTGCAGCACATCGACCGCTACATCTCGGCGACGCAGCTCGGAATCACGCTCGCGTCGCTGGGACTCGGCTGGATCGGCGAGCCGGCGCTCGCGGCGCTCGTCGACCTCCTCTTCGCCTCGCTGGGGATGCCGCTGTCACAGGGAGCTGCGCACAGCGTGGCCGCGATCGTCACGGCGTTCAGCATAATCACGTTCCTGCACATCGTCCTCGGCGAGCTCGCCCCGAAGTCCATGGCCCTCATAGCACCGGAGAAGGTGAGCATCGCCGTCACGCGCCCGCTCATGATCTTCGCCTGGGTGATGAGCCCGGGCATCTGGGTGCTCAACGGGACGGCCAATGCGCTGCTTCGGCTGTTCGGAATCCAGCCCGCGACGGAAGCCAGCCGCGTGCATTCGCCCGAGGAGCTGCGGCTCCTCGTTGTGCAATCGCGCGACCACGGCGCGCTCGAATCGACGCCGAGCGAGTTCATCGCAGGGGTGTTCGACTTCCAGGAGAAGCGCGCGCGCGACGTGATGCGCCCGCGCACGGAGGTCGTGGCCATTCCGTTCGAGGCCTCCGAGGAGGAGGTCTGGACGCTCATGCGCCGCGAGCGGTATTCCCGCTACCCCGTGTACCGCGAATCGATGGACGATGTCGAAGGTGTCTTCCTCGCCAAGGACCTCTGGCTCGCCGAGAAGGGGAAGCCATTCGTATTCGCCGATCTCGTGCGGCCCGCGCTGTATATCCCCGACAGCAGGCTGGCTGGCCGTGTTTACGACGACCTGCGCAGGACGCGGGCTCACATGGCGGTCGTGCTCGACGAGTACGGCGGGACGGCAGGCATCATCACGATGGAGGACCTGATCGAGGAGGTGATGGGTGACATCGCTGATGAGTATGACATCGCGACCCGCACGTCCATCGAGACAGACGGAGTGCTCGAGCTGGCGGGATCGCTCTCGCTCATAGACGTCCGCTCCGACTACCGGCTGCGTATTCCGGAAGGCGAGTGGACCACGCTTGGCGGCTACGCTTTCTCACGCCTCGGACGCCTCCCGAAAATAGGGGACCGGGTGTCCTTCCCCGGGGGCGAGCTGGAGGTCGTCGCGATGGACGGCAGGCGCGTGGCGGGACTGCGTGTGCACCGCGTTGCAGCGGAGAGCGGGGCGGGCGCGGCACGGGGTAACGGGGGGGGGAGGGGGGCGTGATGGGCGCGGCCGGTTGGGCCGGCTGAAACTGCCGGATCACTGGCGCCGATGCTTGTCGTGAACGGGGCGGTCTCCATCCCTGACCGGGAGCTCGAGGTGCGTGCGACGCGCGCGGGTGGTCCCGGCGGACAGCATGTGAACAAGTCGTCGACCAGGATCGAACTGCGCTGGAACGTGCTGCGAACCGAGGCGCTGAGCGCGGAGCAGCGCGCGCGGGCTCGGGAGAAGCTGGGCGCGCGCGTGGATGGTGAGGGGTATGTGCGCATAGTCGCGGCGGAGAGCCGCAGCCAGTTCCGCAACCGCGAGCGGGCGGAGGCGCGCCTCGCGGCATTGCTGCGCGACGCGCTCGCGGTGCCAAGGGCGCGGCGGAAGACGCGGCCGCGACGGGCCGTGCTCGAGGCCCGGCTGCGCGAGAAGAAGAAACGGTCGGAGAAGAAGGCCGAACGGAGACGCGCGCCGGAGGAGTGAACGGCGTTTGCGCGGTTGAACACACATTGGGTTCCCGGTTCGGCGGGAATGACGACGCTGGGGATTCCCACTCTGGCGGGAACGAGGGGACCGTCCGCCGCGGTCGGCACACGGCTTGCCCGTTCGTTCATCAAACCAAGTCAATGGCAAAGCCGAGGCGACATGACACCCCTTACTCCGTCCGTCCGTTGCGCGCGCAGGTCACTCCTGCCCGTACTCGCGGCCCTTCTGCTTGCGCCAGCGCCGCCCGCGCTCGAAGCGCAGTACTTCGGCCGTAACAAGGTCCAGTACGAGGACTTCGATTGGCAGGTGCTGGAGACCGAACACTTCGACATCCACTTCTATGCGAGCGAGAGGGTCGCGACCGAGGATGCCGCGCGGATGGCCGAACGGTGGTACGCCCGGCTCAGCGCGGAGATCAGGCACGAATTCGCGAGCAAACCGCTCGTGCTGTACGCCGACCACCCCGACTTCCAGCAGACCAACGTCATCGGTGGCCTGATCAGCCAGGGAACAGGGGGCGTGACGGAGGGGCTCAAGACCCGCGTGGTCATGCCCTTCACCGGCATCTATGCAACATTCGATCACGTGCTCGGCCACGAGCTCGTGCATGCATTCCAGTACGACATAGCCGGGAAGCCGGAGGCGGGCGGGCTCGCCGCGCTGGGACGGCTGCCGCTCTGGGCAATCGAGGGGATGGCGGAATACCTCAGCGTGGGAAGGGTGGATCCGCACACGGCCATGTGGCTGCGCGACGCGGCGGTGCGCGAGGACCTGCCCACAATCGAGCAGCTCACGAAGGACTCGCGCTACTTCCCGTACCGCTACGGTCAGGCACTGTGGGCGTACGTCGGCGGGCGCTGGGGTGATGCCGCCGTGCCGCTCGTGTTCCGCATGTCGCTGCGCTACGGCTTCGAGGATGCCATCCGCAGGGTTCTGGATACTTCGGGAGACAGCCTCTCGGCGGACTGGAAGGAGTCGATCCTGGAGACGTACCAGCCGCTGATCGCGGGACGCACGACCGTCGAGGCGCTCGGCGCTCCCATCCTGGGTGACGTGGACGAGCCCGGGCAGATGAACATCTCCCCGATAATAAGCCCCGACGGGCGTTACGTGGCCTTCTACTCGAGTCGTGGTCTCTTCTCGGTGAATCTCTATGTCGCCGACGCGGCGACGGGCGAAGTGATCGAGGAGCTTGCCACACCGCAGACCGACGCCCACTTCGACGCGCTCAGCTTCATCTACTCGGCCGGCACCTGGTCACCCGACGGGCGGCAGTTTGCCTTCACGGTGTTCGCGGACGGGGACAATCAACTGGCCATTCTGGATGTCGACTCGCGCGACGTGGATCGCAGGATCTCCGTGCGCGGCGTGGGTGCGATCACGGACCCGGTGTGGAGTCCCGACGGCAGGAGGATCGCGTTCTCCGGCACGTCGGGCGGGCTGAGCGACCTGTACGTGCTCGACCTCGAGACCGACGCGGTTCGCCAGCTCACGGCGGACAAGTATGCCGATCTGCAGCCGAACTGGTCGCCGGACGGCCGCACGCTGGTTTTCTCGACGGATCGCGGCCCGGGGACCGACTTTGATCGGCTCACATTCGCCGAGCTTCGACTGGCGACGCTGGACACCGAGTCGGGCGCGATACGAGTGCTGCCGTCGTTCGAAGGTGCGAAGCACATCAACCCGGTGCATTCGCCCGACGGCGACGACATCTACTTCATCTCCGACCGTGGTGGCTTCAGCGACATCTACCGTCTCTCGCTCGCCAGCGGCGAGGTTTTCCGCGTGACCGAACTCGCAACCGGAGTGAGCGGGATCACGGCCGTATCGCCCGCGCTCTCGGTTGCCAACAACACGGGGCGGCTCATGTTCTCCGTGTTCACCAACGGCGGCTACGCGGTGTACGCGCTGGAGGAGTCGGAAGCGCAGGGCGCGCCACTGTCGCAGCTTCCGGTGTCGGTCGCGGCGGGCGGCATTCTGCCGCCAGTAGACGCGCTCGATGAGAGTTTTGTCGCGAGTTATCTGAACGACCCGCTGACGGGACTTCCGGGGGAGCGGCGCGAATTCACGGTGAGCGACTACGATCCGTCGTTCCGTCTGGACTACATTGGCGGACAGGCCGTGGCGGGGGCTGGAACGCAGTTCGGCGCTGCGGTGGGTGGGGGTGTGTCCGCGTTCTTCAGCGACATGCTGGGCAACCAGGTGATCGGCGCGACTCTGATCACGGGCGGGGGATTCAAGGATATCGGGGGGCAGGTCGTCTACCATAATCTCGGACAGCGGTGGAACTGGGGTGCGGGTGCCGCCCACATCCCCTATCTGACCGGGCGCGCCTTCTACGGACCGGATCCGGACAATCCCGGCCTGTTCCGATACGAACAGCAGCTCTTCCGCATCTTCGTGGATCAGGTATCGCTGCTCTCGCAGTACCCTCTTTCGACGACACGCCGCTTCGAGGCAAACATCGGCTTCACCCATCTCTCGTACGACTTCGAATCGCAGGCGCTCCTGGTGAACCAGTTTGGCCAGGTGGTGGCGGAGGAGCGGCAGGATCTCAATGCGCCACCGGCCATCGACTACGGCGAGGCGTCGGGTGCCTTCGTGGGAGACAACTCGTTCTTCGGCTTCACGTCGCCGGTCGCGGGCGGGCGCTATCGTTTCGAGCTGTCGCAGACGGTGGGGTCGCTCAACTTCCAGACGGCGCTCGCGGACTACCGCAAGTATTTCTTCTTCCGGCCAATCACTCTCGCCTTCCGCGGAATGCACTACGGCCGTTACGGAAGCGACGCCAACAGCGAACAGCTCCGGCCGTTGTATCTGGGTTACGAGACGCTGCTCCGCGGCTACGCCATCGAGTCCTTCGAGGCGTCCGAATGCACCGACACGGGATCCAGCAACGAGTGCCCGGAGTTCGACCGTCTCATCGGTGACAGGATCGCAATCGCGGGCGCGGAGCTGCGCATCCCGCTGCTTGGGCCCGACATTCTCGCGCTGATCGACTTCCCTTATCTGCCGCTCGAAGTGTCTCCATTCTTCGACGCCGGTGTTGCGTGGGCCGAGAACGAGACCGTCGACTTCCGCTTCGACCGCAACACGGCGGACCGTGTACCGGTGTTCAGTACCGGCGTCAGTGCCCGCGCGAATCTACTGGGGTACATCATCCTCGAAGCGTACTACGCCTATCCCTTCCAGCGACCGGAGCGGGGATGGCACTTCGGGTTCAACCTGTCACCGGGCTGGTAGGCGGCGGCGCGGGGGGGGCGTGGGGGGGGGGGGCGGTCATGCCCGCGATAGCGCGAAATCCATGTCCATGAACCGCCGTGCGAGACAATGGATCCCCGGTCTCTCGCAGGGATGACAACGATGAGGAGTGTCATTCCCGCGAAAGCGGGGATCCATTCTCCGTTGTCAACTCGTAAAGAGACTCGTACAGGTGGCGATTCCGCTGCACGACGCGCACGTAGTCGCGCGTCTCGGTGTACGGAATGCGCTCCGTGAACAGCTCCGGATCCTCGGCGCCGATCTTCTCCCGCCAGCGCCGCACGCGCGAGCTCCCGGCGTTGTAGGCAGCGAGTATGTACGGGACGTTGTCGTAGCTCTCGAACAGATCGGCCAGGTGACGCATACCGAGTTGCATGTTGACATCCGGCAGATACAGCAGCACGGGATCCCACACCGGGAAATCGAGCGAGCGCGATATGGTGCGACCCAGCGACGGCATCACCTGCATGAGTCCCCGCGCCCCCACCCCCGACGTCGCGCGCGGATTGAAGTGCGACTCCTGGCGGATGAGCGCCGCGACGAGTGCCGGATCGAGCCCATGGGCCACGGCCTCGGCGCGCAGCGCCGTACGATGCGTCACGGGGTAGAGCAGACGGTAGGCACGCGCATCGCGCTCGGCGCCCTCGTCGATCGCGTCCCACGTGAGCGCGATGGCGCGCGAGCTCTCCTCCAGCGAACGCAGTGCGTTCGCCGTCGCGAGCATGCGCTCGGGCTCGTCGCCGGCGTCGCGCTCCAGCGCGCGCAGCTCCTCGCGCGCTTCGTAGTCCATGCCGAGCTGCCGGAGAAGAGTGATTCTGGCCACGGCGCTGTCGATGGCAGGAAAGACGACGAAGGAATCGGAGCCCGCGGGGTCAGGCGGCGCCCAGGCCGGCACGCCGAGCCGGCGCGCGGCCAGCATCGCGTAGTACGATTCCGGCTCGTCTGCCATCACGCCGCGCCAGCGCTCGACCGCGCGCGCGCTGTCGAGCGCGGCGCTGAGCGCGCGACCACTCCAGTAGCCCGCGGCAACCGCCTCCTCGCTACGGGGATAGCTGTCCCTGAGCGCGTCAAACTCGGTTGCAGCCGTGCCGTAGTCACCCGCCGCGAAGGCGATGATCGCCGCACGGAACGCAGCTCTCGGCGCCGAGCTGCTCGTAGGGTACACACGGACGACATCGCGGAACGCCTCGCGCGCGGCCACGTCACGCTGCTCGTCGGTGGCGAGGTCACCCAGCAACAGGAGCGCGATCGCCGCCGTGTTGGTCTCGCGCGGATGATCACGGATCACCGCACGCAACTGGGTACGCGCACGCTCGAGATCCCCGGTGCGCAGCAGCGCACGCGCGCGTTGATAGAGAGCGTCGGCCACGAGCGAGCGCGGCGCATCCACGCGGCCGAACTGCCTGGCCGCCTCGGAGTCGCGATTCAGGGCGAGGAGGATCCTGCCGTAGGCAAGACGATCGCTCCCCGACCCGACGCCGGCACGCAGGGCGCGTTCGTATGCGTCCGCCGCGCGCGAGATGGGCCCCGAGCGCGCTGTGCTCCGCGCGACAAGGATCTCCTCGCGCGCGGTCAGTTCCCTGAAGTACAGATCGAGCAATTCCACCGCAGCGAGCGCAGCGCTCGTTCCGGACCGCGAGCCGATGATCTCGAGGAGCCGCGCGCGTACTGCACGACGATCATCGCTGCCCGCCGGGCCGGCAGCGGTTTCGAGCGCGATACGGAGCGCCGTGACCTCCTCGCCCAGCGCGAGCCAGGCGCGCCGCGCCCCCTCGAAGTCGCCGGTGCGCTCGCGCGCTGCCGCTTCCGCGGCCGGAGCCTCAGCGCGCGCGACTTCGGTCGTGAGCGAGGCGTAGTACGCCTCGCGGCCGGCGCTGTCGGCCGTCACTCCCGCCGCGCGGAGCAGCAGCCAGTCGGAAGCGACAGGGAGCAGACCAGCGGCGCGTTCGTATGCCACGCGCGCGCTGTCGAGGCGATCCAGACGGTCGAGTGCACGGGCGAGCAGTACGAGCCGCGTGCCTCGCTGCGTGTCGTCGCGGGCGGTGCGGGCCGCCGCGGCGGCGCTGGCTACCGCGAGCGAATCCGCATCGCGCGCGAGCGCCGCACGGGCTAGCAGTGCCTGCGCGCGCCCATCGAATCGGTCGCCAAGCCACGGCATTCCGGCCAGGAGCCGTTCGACTTCGACCCAGCCGTTCCACCCGCCCGCCGCCTCGGCGGCGAGCATCACGGCCTCGGGCGAGCGGCGAGCGCTGTCGGCCAGTGCTGGCGCGATGAGCTGCGTGGCACGCCAGGGCCGACCCTGCGCGAGCGCCGTCGCGGCCGCCGCGAGCGCGCTGTCGCGCTGGATCGCGATGCTCGTGGTGTAGTCGCCGGACGCGGTGTCCTGCGCGGCCGCGGCGGATTCGGACTGTTCGCAGCCGGAGAACGTGGCCAGGGCGAGGATAAGCGAGAGAATGTGTATTTGCACGGGAATGGAAGTAAACAGATTCCGTACCACAGGCGCGGGAAGGCACTCCTCGTGGTGCTGACGACAGGAAGCGAAAATGGATGCCCGCTTGCGGGGGAATGACCCCTCACTCGTCGTCACACCGACCCGCCGGTATTCCGGCGAACGCCGGGATCCATCTTTCTTCCCACGGTAGCGGTCCCTCACACATGGAACGACACCCCCGCCCATCGTCATCCCGGCGAAAGCTGGGATCCATGTCTCTTCCCTGCCTCCCCCGGTTGCGGCCTCTCACGCGTGGATTCCCCCTTTCCGGGAAATGACGAAGAGTGACGGCGGGAATGACGAAGAGTGGGGACTGGAGTGACGGCGGCGGGGGCCATCGCTCCGTCGGCCTCATCCGCAGGCGAGAGACCGCGAGCGGTGAAGCGCGCAAAGAATTCCCGCGCGACCTCGAGCTGCGCGCCACCGATGAAGCTCTCGCCGAGCGCAGCGCACCCGGCGACAGCCAGGGCGGCGAGATCGCGCGCTGTCCGGCCGATCGCCGGATCTCGCAGCCCGAGCCGGCCTGCCGCGTCGAGCGCCCTCGCGTCCTGTTCACCCACAAGCTGCATGGCCTCGTGCATGGCGGGCGCGTGATAAACGAGACCAGTGAGCAGGACGGCGGGCGCCGCCAGCCAGCGGGGATGCAGCGCATCCGGCGAGCGAATCTCGAGATATCCCTTCGGGCGCACCTCGGGGAACAGCGTCGTGAGATGTTCGGCCCACTCGACATCGGAAAGCCCAGCGCGCGCGTGCCATTCCCGCGCGCTCAGGTAGTCGCCGTGCGCGTCGGCCTTCATCATCACCTTCGCGTCCAGCGCAAAGGCCGTATATGCCTTGGCGTCGCCGGCGACGATTCCCGTTCGCGATGGGTCGACCTCTCTCCAGACTCTCGATCTGTAGCTGCGGTATCCCGTCTCCCGCCCTTCGTAGATCGCGGAGTTCGCAAAGATCGCCGTCACGTAAGGTGCGATCGCGTTCAGCAACCGCCAGCGGGCTCTGCCTTCAGCGTGGCCTCCGAAATCCAGATTGATCTGGCACGCGGCGGTCTGGCGCATCATGCGCGCACCCGCCACGCCGAGCGTCTCGAAGTAGCGGGCCATTCGCACATAGCGCGCGCTGTCGAGCTGCATGGGCACGCGCTCGATCGGATTGAACGGGTCGATCCCGACGGCGTGGAGCTCGATTCCCTCGTCCGCGGCACTCGCGTACAGGTCGCGCGTCGCGACGTCGACGAGCGACAGCAACGCTGTCGCGCTGTCGACGGGCGGCGTGGCGTACTCGAGCTGTCCGCCCGGCTCGAAGGAGACCACTCCGCCGACACCCGGAAGAAAGCGCCGCGTTCCCCCGCGACCGGCTTCTTCCCTCCAGCCAGCACGCGCCGCCAGACGGCGCAGCCAGGGCAGCGAGGCGATTCCACGATTCCCTTCGGCGGCCTCGATCGGGATCGGCGCAGCGCTCCCCGCCGCGAGAGGGATGAGTTCCACTTCGGCGCCGATACCGCGCGCGCGCGCTCGGGGCGGCGGTATGAACGCGTGGTCGCGCACCGCGGCTGCGAGATGCTCGATCGACCGCAACTGCCTGGCCTCAGTCAGCGAGCGTGGCGAGGACGAGCGCATACAGGAGCTCCCCGTCCGACACCCATTCCTCCACCACAAGTCCGGCGTCGCGCAGCATGCGCGTGACCTGCGCGCGCTCGTACTTGCAACTGATCTCGGTGCGTATGGTCTCACCGCTCCGCAATCGTACCGGCTCGAGCGTCGGGATGCGCACCGTCATGCCCTTCGTGGCGACCAGATGCATCTCGATGCGATGCTCGGCTTCGTCGTAGAAGGCGCGGTGTTCGAACGCATCCACCTCGAAGTTCGCGCCCAGTTCGCGGTTGAGCACATGCAACACGTTGCGGTTGAACTCCGCCGTCACGCCGCGCGCATCGTTGTAGGCGAGCTCGATGCGGCCGACAGCCTTGTGGAGATCGACGCCCAGAAGGAATCTGTCATCTCCCTCCGGCTGCATCTGCTCGCTGATTCGTTCCAGCAGGTGAACCGCCGCGAGCGGTTCCAGGTTTCCTATTGTGCTGCCCAGAAAGGCGTGCAGCGCCGGGTGGCGCAGTTCGGCAGGAAGGATGAGCCGGCGCGAGAAGTCCGCCACGCAGGGAATGACATCCAGTCCCGGATACTCGGCGCGCATCCGCGTCGCCGTCTCCTCCAGAAACTCGGCGCTCACATCGAGCGGGACGTACTGTGCATCGGGGCGCGTGGCGAGCATCGCTTCCAGAATGACTCGCGTCTTCTCCGCGCTCCCGGCGCCGAGCTCCACGAGCGAGCGCGGCCGGTGTCGCTCTATCCAGACAGGTATCCACTGCTCGAGCAGCACGCGCTCGGTGCGCGTGGGATAGTACTCGTCGAGGCGCGTGATCTCCTCGAACAGCTCGGAGCCGCGCACATCGTAGAAGTACTTGGGCGGCAGTTCCTTCTGCACGCGCTTGAGCCCGGCCGCAACGTCGTGCCGCATCTCGGCAATGCGTCGTGCGGTGGACGCAGAACGTCCATCATCGATCCGCAGAGCCGACTCAGTCATCGCGCGCACAGCGAAAGCCACTGAATATCTGCCGGCGGATGGGATAGTCCCAGTTGCGGAACGTCGTGCGGACAACCCCGGGACGCGTCGCCCACGATCCGCCGCGCAGAACCTTGTATTCGTCCCCGAAAAACACTTCGGAGTATTCCCTGTAGGGGAAAGTCGCGTATCCCGGATAGGGACGAAAATCGCTGGCCGTCCACTCCCACACGTCACCGATCATCTGGTGACAGCCGATCGGGGAGACGTTGCGCGGGTAGGAACCCACGACCGCTGTGCCGAATGCGAGCTGGTCGATGTTCGCATCCGTGATGCCAGGCATCTCGTCGCCCCATGGAAACGCGCGCGACATCCCCGTCACCGGGTCCCACGTGGCCGCGGCCTCCCACTCGTATTCCGTCGGGAGCCGCTTGCCGGCCCAGCGAGCGTAGGCGTCGGCTTCATGAAAGCACACGTGGCAGACCGGATGCTCCATCACCACCGGGCCGCAACGGTCCATCGACCGCGCGTGCCACTCGCCGCCTTCGCGGTACCAGTACTTCGGCGCCTCCGCGCGCGATTCGGCCAGCCAGGCGCGCCCCGCTGGCGACCAGTGCCGGCGGTCGGCATAGCCGCCAGCGTCCATGAACGCGAGATAATCGCCGTTCGTCACGGGGACGGTGTCGATCCGGAATGGGGCAAGACGCATCGCGTGGCGCGGGCGTTCGTTGTCGTAGGCTGCAGAGCGGTCGTCGGTGCCAACGGTCACCTCGCCGCCGGGGAAGCGCACCATCTCGGCGAGCGCCACGGCGGAATGTGCGACTGGTGCGACTGGTGGTGCGATCGCGCGCGGCGCACGATAGTGATCTCCGGTCTTGAGCTGCAGAGTCTGCAGGATCGTCTCGTCATGCTGATACTCGTGCTGCGCGACCATGCGGAAGACAAACCCATCGCGCAGGAGCGCCGACGCGTTTCCCGCCGCGCTGTCCGCGGGTGGCTCCAGCGATTCGAGCGCATCGAGTGTGCGTCTGCGCGCCTCCGACATCGCGGCGAGACACTCGGCCGCCGATGGCAGTGGCAGCGCGGCGCGCGCGGCGCGCGGATTCCTGAACGGGTCGTACATGCCAGGCATCTCGGCGAACTCCACGGGGCCCGCGAGGTTGCGTCCGAGCCAGAGCTCCTCGAACTGCGCGATGTGTCCGAGGTCCCAGATGATGGGGCTCATCAGGGGATCGTGCTGCGCTTTCAGGTCGCTGTCAGACAGCGGCGCGATCAGGAGCAGCGTGCGCGCCCGCGCTTCGGTCAGGAGATCGGCGACCCACCGGTACGCGGTTGTCGCTTCGGCTGGCTGTGACATGGCTCGGAGCCGGAGTTCAATGGAATGCCGCGATGAGTTGCGACGCGCGCCCTCGGGGTTAAGCTAGGAAGCAGCCGTGAAGGCGGCTCACGCATGTGGGCAGCGGAAGTGCGAAAAGCGCGCCACGGCCGCGCTCGCCCACAATCAACCCGCAGAAGGACGATGTCGTTCCCACACACCCCGCCCCACGCCTGTCGCCCCGCCCCCGACCGCAGCGATCGGCAGCGTACGCGATGAGCGAGAGTGCCGCGGCCACACTGCGCGCCGACGGCGTGAGCAAGCGCTACGGCGCTGTCGTCGCGCTGGACAATGTATCGCTCGGCATCGCCGACGGCGAATGCGTCGCGCTGGTGGGGGAGAGCGGATCCGGAAAGACCACGCTGCTCCGCTGCTTCAATCGCATGGTGCAGCCGGACACGGGAAACGTTCTGGTCGAGGGTGAGAACGTCCGCGATCTCGATCCCATCGTGCTCAGGCGCGGCGTGGGCTATGTACAGCAGGAGGGCGGATTGTTGCCGCACTGGTCCGTGCTGCGCAACGCGGCGCTCGTGCCGTGGCTCCGTGGCACGCACGATGCCGAGGTCCGCGCGCGCGCCGCGCTGGAACTCGTCGGACTTCCGGCATCGCGTTTCGGCGAGCGCTGGCCGCGCGAACTCTCCGGCGGCCAGCGGCAGCGCGTGGCGATCGCGCGGGCGCTCGCCTCGCGGCCTGGTATCGTGCTGCTGGACGAGCCCTTCGGCGCGCTCGATGCGATCACGCGCGCGGAGCTGCAGAGCGTGTTCCTGACGCTGCGACGCGAGCTCGGGATAACGGCCCTGCTGGTGACGCATGATCTGCGCGAGGCGTTCCGGCTGGCGGACCGTGTCGCGGTGATGCGTGCCGGGCGCATCGAGCAGGTCGGCCGGCCGGCCGACCTGCTCGATG
>JBOHTO010000044.1:0-15836 GCA_050733695.1 Gemmatimonadaceae bacterium
GTGCGCGTCCGATGCGCGGATACATGGCTGCCAGCAGCCGCTCGAAGCCCGGTCGCTGATTCTCCACGATGCTGGCGGCGCGCGCCAGCGCCGCTATCCGGCCGGCGTCGAACCCAGCCAGCAACGATTCGCAAAGGTCTTCTCCCGGCCCGCCGTCAGCAGCGTGGCTCATCGCGAGCGGAGGGCCGTCGACGTATCGGCTGAGCCGGGATGCAGGCGCGCGAGCAGCAGCTCCTGCTTCCGCCACATCGGCGAGACACTACGCTCGTCGCCGTCGGGATGGTCGTTGCCGAGCACGTGCAGAATACCGTGCACGACGAGACGGGCCAATTCCTCGCGGACACCGGCCCCATGATTCGCGGCCTGCTCGCGGGCGATGTGCGGCGCGATGTATATGTCGCCGATGATGGCGGCGCTGGCGCTCGGCCGGCGAAAGCCGAAGGCAATCACGTCCGTGGGGCCGCGCCGTGCCAGATAGCGCCGGTTGAGCTGCGCGATCGCCCTCGATGACACGAAGGTGATGGAAAGCAGCGCATCGCGGACGCGCTCTGCAGCCAGAACCGCACGCGCCAACTCGGCAACCGCTTGCCTGCCCAGCGGTACGCGCACATCCTCAGCCGATACGTCGACGGCGAGCCGCGGTCCTGTTGCGTGCGCGCCGGTGCGGCTCATACAGGTGCGAATTCAGCCGTCACGCCTCCGCCCGACGCGGGGTAGTCGATCCGGTTGTGATACATGCCGATCAGGACCCGCGCAAACTGATCCTTGACCGTGTCGAGCTGTTTGAGCGTGAGCGGTGCATCGCGGAGCTGCCCCTGCTCCATCCGCTGGCGCACGATGTGGTCCACGACCTCGCGAATCTTCTGCGGTGTGGGTTCGTGGATGACTCGCGTCGCTGCCTCGATGCCGTCCGCCAGCATCACGATCGCCGTCTCCGCGGTCTGCGGGACGGGACCCGGGTAGGCATACTCGCCGGGATTGGATACCGGCCCGTCCCGTTCCTTCGCCTTCTCGAGGAAATAGGCGATCTGGCCGGTGCCGTGATGCTCCGTGATGAACGCGCGGATGGCACGGGGAAGCCGGTGCTCATCGGCCAGCTCCATCCCCTCCTTCACATGGTTTCTTATGATGGACGCACTCGTACTCGGCTTCAGCTTGTCGTGCGGGTTGCGACCCTTGGGCTGGTTCTCAACAAAATACTGCGGCTTCTTGAGCTTGCCGATGTCGTGATAGTATGCGCCCACACGCGCGAGCAATCCGTTGGCCTCGATGGCATTCGCCGCCGATTCCGCCAGATTCGCTATCGCCATGGTGTGCGCGTACGTACCCGGCGCCTCGAGGCTGAGCTTGCGCATTAGCGTGCGGTTGAGGTCCGACCATTCCAGCAGCTTGAGGTCCGTGTCGATCCCGGTGAACTCCTCGGCGAGCGGAAGGAGCTGCATGGCGAGCAGGACCGAAGCGAACGCGTTCACGCCACCCCAGAGTGCGCTCAGCATGAACTCCCGGAACGGCCAACCGAGCGTGAGACCGAGCGCGACGGCGGCGAGGAGATACGCCGAGGCGATCATGATGAACGAGTACCACGCCTGATTCCTGCGTCGCAGAACACGCACGCTGAAGGCGGCCGCGACTCCGCCTATGAGGTTGATGAAGAGGGCGTTGGTTCCGCGGAACGGGCCCTGGCCGCCGATGAGCACGGCGAGGATCATCGCGGCGATCACGCTGATCCGCGGATCGAACAGCACGCTGAAGATGATGGCTGCCAGCGCGATCGGAACGAGCTCCGGGTGGTCGAGCGGGCCGCGGCCAATCATCGCCGCTATCCCGATCACCACGGCGAAGACGAGCCCGAACAGGCTCACCGATCTGGCGGAGCTGTAGAGCTGCGGGCGGAAGAGCAGGAGAGTGATCCCGAACATCGCGATCAGGAGGAAATCGAAGAGCACTGCCCCCGCCACGCGTCCGAGCGCCTCGCCGCTGGCACGCCTTTCCTGGGCCGCCGTCTGGAGCGCGCGCAGCTTCTCGTGTTCCTCGGGGCTGACAACCTCGTTCGCTCCGATGATCTTCTCGGCGGCCTGCACTTCGTACGCGAACTCGTCCACGGACCGCCGCATGTCTCCTCGCGCGCGCTCCGTGGCCACGACATCGAGAACGATCGTCGGGTGGAACATTCCGGCCAGCAGCTTGGTGTAGACGGCATCGGCTGCCGTGGATTCGTCCGGTGGATGAATCGCCCGCGCCTGCGTGAGATAGTCGCTCACGGCCACGATGCTGTCGCGCGGAATCCGCCGCTCCTCACCGCCGCGCCGCACGATTATCGGACCCGTCACTCCTTCGAGGCTGCTGGCCGACGCCACACCCGTGGCCAGAAGCCGGTTGAAGGTGAGCGTTACGCTTGCGCTCATGGCGTTCCGTCGCTCGGAGGCGACAAGGTACCCAGCTTCCCGCGGCGTGAGGCGGAGCCCGGCAGAAGCCGCCGCGGCGACGACAGCCTGTGTGTCCTCTCGCGCCGTCGCAGCCGATACAGCGCTGCCGACCGCGCGCATGAATGCCTCGAGTTGCTGGCGCGAAAGCGCGAGGGAATCGGCTGCGTAGGCGAAGATGGGCTCGACTGACTGCTCCAGCTCGGTACGTTCCTGTTCGAGCTGATCGTCCGGCTTGCGAACCTTGAAAGCGAACGGCGCGATCACGTTGTCGCTTGCAACCGAGCCGACCTCATACAGCGGGATCTCGGCGGCGGGGGATGCCGGGAAGAAGGCATAGGTGATGAGCGCAAGCACGAGGGCAATCCCCACGCGCACGGCATGATATCGCACTGCGGCGCTCGCGTCCGCGCCGGCGTCGCGAGGGTCGCCGCCAATCCGCTCGAGCCAGGCCCAGACGCTCACGAGCTTCCTCCGATTGTGGCCGCCTCGCGAAGTGCGGCCGCCGTGTTTTCCTCGTACGCGCGGATGATGTCGCGAACCAGGCGATGGCGAACGACATCGGTCTCGTCCAGATAGTGTATCGCGATCCCATCGATTCCTGACAGGATGCGTTCCACCTGAATGAGGCCGGATTCCTCGCGGCGCGGCAGATCCACCTGCGTCTTGTCGCCCGTGATCACCGTCTTCGAGTTCACGCCGAGCCGCGTGAGAAACATCTTCATCTGCATGCTCGTTGCGTTCTGCGCCTCGTCCAGGATGACGAAGGCGTCGGCGAGCGTGCGGCCGCGCATGTAGGCGAGCGGTGCGATCTCGATCGTTCGCGTCTCCAGCGCGCGCTGGACGCGCTCGCCGGGCATCATGTCCTCCAGTGCATCGTAGAGCGGGCGCAGATACGGATCCACCTTGGCCTGCATATCGCCCGGGAGGAATCCAAGACTCTCGCCCGCTTCGACCGCGGGACGCGCCAGGATGATCCGGCGCACGCGCTTTCGCGTCAGCGCATCCACCGCAGCCGCGACGGCGAGATAGGTCTTGCCGGTACCAGCCGGCCCGATCCCGATCACGATGTCGTGCTCCTGGATCGCGCGCATGTAGGATGCCTGCCCCGCCGTCCTGGCCTGAATGACCTTGCGCACACCCGGAAGCGCTATGCGGGGAAGGCTGTGGCCCGATGGATCCTCTTCGGCGGACCCGCCCCGCTCCGCGTCGTCGCGCATCCTGAGCACATCATCCGGCGTGAGCGATGCGCGCTGCCGAGCCGCCTCGATCATGCGCAATGCCACGGGTGCGGCGCGCTCCACGGCTTCGGGGGCGCCCACGAGCGTGAGCACGTCTCCGCGCAGCGACACCTTCACGGCCGAGACGCGGCCAAGCTCGACGAGGTTGCCATCGTTCACACCCGCGAGGGTCAGCATGTCCGCTCCCTCGGCGGAGATCCGCTCGATCGCGGTTCCATCACCGGGTTCCGTGACGCCCGCTACTACCGACGTCTGACGCGGCGCGCTCATACCGCCTCTCCGGCTGTCAGGCTGAGATGCAGGTCATCCAGATCAGCGGCGGGGACGTGTGTCGGGGCACCTTCGAAGAGCGCACGCGCGGCGGTGGTCTTGGGAAAGGCAATGACGTCGCGCAACGACGGCACGCCGGCGAGCAGCATGGCAATGCGGTCGAATCCGAACGCTATGCCGCCGTGCGGCGGTGCACCGGCACGCAGTGCGTGGAGAAGAAAACCGAATCTCTCCACGGCGTCATTCCTTTCCAGCCCCATTATCGAGAATACGCGCTCCTGCAGCGCCGGGTCTCCGATGCGGATGCTTCCACCGCCGAGTTCTGTTCCGTTGAGCACCACATCGTAGGCCAGAGCGCGCACGCTTTCAGGTGCCGCGTCGAGCAGTGCCACATCCTCCGGATTGGGCGCGGTGAACGGGTGGTGAACGGGCTGAACGCGCCCGGAGGCAGCATCCCTTTCGAAGAGCGGGAAGTCCGTGATGAGAACGAACCGCTGTACCTCTCCCAATGCTATTTCCATCCGGAGGACGATGTCCTGTCGCACGCGATCCAGTGCGGTACTGGAGACGCGATCGGGAGCGGCGACGAGCAACGCGAGGTCACCGTCACCGAGGCCGAGTCGATCCGCGGCGTCAGCTCCGACGAATTTCGAGCCCGGCCCTTCCAGCACGCCGTTGACGCGCCTGAAGCGCAGCAGCCCGCCGGCGCCCCCCGAGCGTGCGACCTGCTCGATCTCGTCGAGCTGTCTGCGAGAGAGCGTCGCGCCACCCGGGACACGAATACCCCTAACGCGGCCGCCCTCTGCAATGGCGCGACGCGCTATCGCGAGCTCCGAGCCGGCAAATACCGGCGTCGCATCGAACAGTTCGAGCGAATAGCGGAGGTCGGGCCGGTCGCAGCCGAAGCGCTCCATGGCTTCGGAGTACACGAGCCGTGGAAAGGGAGTCTCGATCTCGATTCCGGCCTCCGCCCAGAGTGCGGACATGAGTCCCTCGGCCACATCGTAGATGTCCTCCGCCACGACGAAGGATGCCTCGATGTCGATCTGGGTGAACTCGGGCTGCCGATCGGCGCGCAGGTCCTCGTCCCGGAAGCAGCGCGCGATCTGGAAGTAGCGGTCAAAACCGGAAACCATGAGCAACTGCTTGTAGAGCTGAGGTGATTGCGGCAGCGCATAGAACTCACCGGGATGGATGCGGCTGGGGACCAGGTAGTCGCGCGCGCCCTCCGGGGTGGGTTTCGTCAGGATCGGCGTCTCGATCTCGAGGAAACCGCGACCATCGAGAAAGCGACGAGTGGCCTGCAGCAGCCGATGGCGAAGGACAATGTTCGCCTGCATGCCAGGTCTCCTGAGATCGAGATGTCGATGCAGCAGGCGAAGCTCTTCGGCCGGGAGTTTGTCGCCCTTGGCACGAGCAACGGGTATGGCCGGCGTGTCGGCCGGACCAACGACACGCATTCCGCTCACCCGTACCTCGATGTCCCCACTCGTCATCTCGGCGTTGCGCATCTCGGGCGGGCGCGGCGCGACTTCGCCTTCCACGAGAACGACGCTCTCCGCGCCTGCGGACGACGCCAGGTCGCGAACCGCGTCGGGGGTCCAGCGCGGATCGAAGGAGAGCTGAACCATTCCGCTGCGGTCGCGCAGGTCGACGAACAGCAGGCCGCCGAGATCGCGAGAGCGGTGTACCCATCCTCCGAGGCGCACTGCAGCTCCGACATCGTCCAGCCGAAGCGCGCCGCACTGGTGTGAACGAAGCGCCGTTGCGAACCGCCCGGCATCGCTCAAGCGCGCGATCCCCTTCCCTCTTTCCCCCGGGAGCCGCGGCGCGCGAGGGCCGAACCGGCAAGCGCTCCCAGCGTTCCACCGGAGGCATCGGCAACCCAGTCGAGGAGTTCTGCGCCGCGCCCGGGGATGAACCGCTGGTGCCATTCGTCCACGGCGCCGAACGCCGCCACGCCGGATACCACGAGGGCGAACGCGAGCGCCGGTGACCGCCTGCGCCATGCAGCGCGCATCGTGAGCGCACCGAGCACGCCGTACATCCCGAAATGAATGATCTTGTCGCCGCCCCCGAGGGAGGGAGATATCCTTGGAGATGGAACGGAGGTCGCGGTCAGGATCACCGCCGCCCAGACGAACGGCGGTACCCAGCGTCGTTCGATCAAGCCGCCTCCGACTCCCGGACCACGCGCAGGAATGCGTCGCTCGATGTCGATGTCCCAAGGTCGCGCCGGAGCTTGTCGCGGCGCAGCAAACGCGAGATGCGGCTGAGTGCCTTCACGTGCGCGCCCGAGGCGCTCTCCGGTCCGATGAGAAGGAAGAAAAGCTGAACGGGCTTGCCGTCCAGTGCGTCGAACTCGATGGGCGTAGACGCCACTCCGGCTGCTACGACCAGTTGATCGACCGCCGGTGTCTTTCCGTGCGGGATGGCAATCCCTCCGCCGATCCCTGTGCTGAGCACCGATTCCCGCTCGGAGACGGCGGCGAGGATCGAGGCGACGATCTCGGGATCCCGTCCTCGAGCGGCCAGCTCCACCAGCTCACGCAGAACGTCGTCCTTGGATCGGCTGCTGAGGGGAACCTTTACCCGGTCCGCCGTGAGCAGCTCAGTGAGCAGCACGTGGGCTCCACAGATACATATGATCGAGAGTGCCAATCTAATGGCTGTGCGCGGTCGCAGGAAGGTCGTGCGCTTGACCGACCACGCCGCGCGGCGTAACGTCAACCGTATGCGGTGCTTGATGTTCCCCTGGCTGGCGTCGGCCATATTTGCACCGCTGCTCGGTGCTCAGCAAGTCCCCGGGCGCGACCTGCTTGACTTTCCCGTCGGGACCACGGGCGAACCGCCGCCACTTGCGCGACTCTCGGGTGTTGGAATCTGGAACCCGGCTGCCATCGTGCTCCCCTCGGACGCGCGGGGTCGCGTGAGCGCGGCCGCCCTGCAGACGCCCGCCGATCAGGGAGTGACCCTGCAGCTCCTCGCGGTTGCCGCCCGCCTGCCGGCTGACAGGACGCTGGCGCTGTCCGTCGTTCGGGCGTGGGTCGACGGACTCGTGCGCACGAATCTCGACCCGCAAAGCGTGGGGCCTGAGATCGCGTACAACACGACCGTCGTATCGGCCGCACTGGCGCAGCGGCGCGATAACCTCGCCGCTGGAGTCGCCGCGCGCTACCGCTTCGGTGAAGCCGACGGCAATCGCGAAGGCGTGTTCGGGCTGGACGGGGGAGTGCAGATCGAGCACCTCTTCCCGATGGACCTCGCGATCGGAGTTTCGAGTTTCCTATGGCGGCCGGGCGACGAAGGGAGTGATCAGTGGACGCTGGCCGCGGCGACAGATGTGCGAGTCTTCGGCCCGGACAGTCTGCATCAATTGCGCGGCGGCTATGCGTTCAGCGCCACCGGGCAGAGTGCCGACCAGCACTCGGCGTATGCTTCCGGCCGATACATGCACTGGGAGGGACGGATCGGACTCTCGCGCTACGCTGTTCATGGCATGCATGACTGGCGCACTCATCTGGGCGTCGCCCTGAGATACTCGCGCTATACCGTTGGAGTGGCTCGCGAGGAGAACGGAGCCGGACTCGCTCCCATATATCAGTTCACTCTGGTCATGCTCATCAAGTGACGAACCGCCTGAACCTTCTGACAATCACGCCTGCCGCTGCCGAGTGCGCGGTGAGCCAGTTCGCGGTCGCGCACGGCGAGCCGGCGTATCGCGGTCGACAGGTGGCTCGGCGCCTGTGGGTGGCCCCCGCTGCTTCGTTCGAATCGATGACGGAGCTCCCGCTGCCCTTGCGAACACTCCTTGCCAGCCATTTCGACCTTCCCCGACTCGATGTTGCCGCGCGGCAATGTTCGGCGGACGGCACGGAGAAGTTCCTCTTTCGGCTTTCCGACGGCGAGCACATCGAGACCGTCGCCATACCGGAGGGCTCGCGACTCACGCTCTGTGTGTCGTCGCAGGCGGGCTGCGCGCTGCGATGCTCATTCTGCGCGACGGGAAGCATGGGCTTCCGGCGAAACCTCGACGCGAGCGAGATCGCGTGCCAGGTGCGTGAGATGCGTTTCCTGGACCCTCCAATCGCGGTAACCAACGTGGTGTTCATGGGGATGGGTGAGCCGCTGCTCAACTGGAATGCCGTCGATCCGGCTCTGACCATTCTGAACGATCCGGCCGGTCTCGGGATCGGAGCGCGACACGTCACGGTGTCGACAGTCGGTATACTCCCCGGTATCGAGGCGCTCGGCGAGAGGCGCGAACAGTTCCGACTCGCCATCTCGATTCACGCGCCGGGCGATGAGCTGCGCAAGCGACTCATGCCGATCAATACCAGGTATCCGCTTGCTGAGGTGATCGAGGCAGCCCGGGCATTCGATCGTCGGGTCACGTTCGAATACGTGATGCTCTCGGGTGTCAACGACCAGGCGGAACACGCGCACCTGCTCGCGGCCCTGGCGAAGCGGTGTGGCGCCTTCGTCAACCTGATCCCGCTCCACCCGGGCGGCGCCCAGGGTTTCACTCCGACCCCTCCCGACCGGATCGCCGCATTTTCCCGCATGCTGCGTCGCGACGGCGTCGAGGTGGCGACCCGCAAGAGCCGCGGAGTCGACATCAGTGCTGCGTGCGGGCAATTGAGGGTGGAAGCGCATGGGCGGCGGCGTCCACGATCCACCGAGGAGCACGGTCGCATCGAGGTGGCGTGAGCTGTCAGGACGCGACTCGACATGCGCAATCCCGAGCGATCGCGCAACGAGGCGGGCCCAGTCGGGATGCCGGGTGTGATCGATCACCACGGAGCTGTCACGCGATCCCTCGGCGTTCCCTATTTCCACAACATCGAAACCTCGGTCGCGAAGGTGCAGCGTGGCCGAACGCGCGAGCCCGCGCCGCGTGGACGCGTTCAGCACGGCCACGCGGATCCGTACTCCCTCCGGCGCGCGCGTAACGGCACTGTTTCTGGAGGTGAATCGAAGAGCGCCGTCCGCTCCTCCACCCGGGCGCAGAATCCACCAGGCAGCGGCGGTCAGAGCCACTGCAACCAGAAGTGTTGCCAGCGCGACGGTCCGCCGTCGCCGTGTCATTGCATCCGGTTCCACAGAGCCACCGTCTCGCGCCGCAACGGCTGACCCTCGATGAGCACACGCTCGAGTCGAGAGCGCAGCACCTGCCGGAAGACGCCGTCGAAATCGTGAGCCACCTGGTCTGCGAGGGCAGCCCTGCTCGCGCGGGCAAAGGGACGTCCCGGATCGAGGTAGTCTGCCATGAAGAGCGCGCGGCCCGTGCGGTCCCAGTCCGGATGGCCGACGGTGTGCCAGCGCACCGCGTCGAGGACCGGCGCGCGCCGCTCACCGTGGCGCTCGAGCACCGCGGCGGCCGCCGGACCGTGGAGCAGGGCCGCAGGCAGGGAGTCGTCGAGAATGATCTCGCGCAGCTCCGCCTCCGGCGCATCGCGCAGAGCGTCGTGCCAGAGCCCGGCGTCGCGCCAGGCGCGGGTCTCTTCGCTGGCGATGGAGAGTTCCCCCGCCCAGCGCAGCAGGAGCAGCGTCACGCGGCGGATGTGCCGACTCCTGCTGTCCAGCACGCGCGCCCATGCCGGAAGCTCAATCGAATCCACGTCGAACATATGCTTCGAGCACGGCGTGATTGCGGATGCGCGTTCGCGCGACAAGGTTCCAGCCCTTGAGTTCCACCCCCCGCCCCAGGACCGACTCGATGATTCGTGAATGCGGGCCAATGACGCATTCCGATTCGATCTCGGTCACCCCCTCGAGCACGACGCCGGGGTAGACGACCGTATCGCGACCGATGCGCACGTCGATCTCGATCCACGTGGTCTCCGGAAGCATGAACGTGACTCCGTTCGCCTCGTGCATCGCTACCAGGCGATCCCGCATCGCCGTTGAGGCGAGGGACAGGGCGTGACGATCTGTCACGCGCAGCAGTTCGTTCGGGGAAGTCGCGCCCACGCGCGTGGCGCCCGCGGGCCGCCGCGGATCCTCGGCCGATGCCAGCGCGGGGCCCTCTCCCGCGATCGCGACCGGCTGCCCGTCGCCCGCACCATCCACGATCGCCAATCCCGCATCGCCTGCACGCAGCAGGCGGCCGACCGTGAGCGGGCTGAGTAGCGGTGCGGCGCCGTCGACGAGAACCGCCATGCCAGGCGCCGTGATCGCCGCGCGAAGGGCGCGTTTCTCGTCTCCGCGACGTACGGCCTGTTGTCGCACGGGGACCTCGGGGTCATCGGGTAGCTCGAGCGTGAACCCATCGTCGTGCAGAGTGAGAACCTCGTCCGGGCGCGGGACGCTCTCCAGCAGGGCACGGAGCACGTGCCAGAGTACCGGTCGCCCAGCGAGGGGATGCAGGTAAGCGCTGACCTTCGAGCGAAACGCGTCGTGCTCATCGAGGGCCGTGACGACCGCGCGCCACGTCATCGGCCTGTGTCCCCTTCCTGCGGCAATCCGTGATGATCGCCGGTGCCTGCGGCCGTGCTTCCGCCGAGAATCACATTGTCGATGAGTCGCGTGCCTCCCACCCGGGCTGCGACGATGACGAGACTGCCCGCGACCGCGAGCGCTGCCGGTTCCAGGCGGTCGGGATCCACTACGGCAAGGTATTCGAGCTGAACCCGGGATTCCGCCGAGACCTCGCGCGCTCCCACTCTTTCCAGGACCGCACCGCTCCGCTCTCCCGCAGCGTACGCAGCTCCGACTGCGTCGAGCGCCCGCTTGATCACCGCCGCGCGCGTCCTGTCGCCGGCGTCGAGGTATGCATTGCGGCTCGACAGCGCGACGCCGTTCGCGGCCCGGACCGTGGGGGCCACGATCACCTGGACGGGTATGTCGAGATCGTGAACCATCGCCCGAACAAGCGTCGCCTGCTGGATATCCTTCTGGCCGAATACTGCGATGTCGGGCCCCACGATGTTGAACAGCTTCGCGACAACCGTGAGCACCCCGGTAAAGTGTCCCGGGCGCGCTGTGCCCTCCCAGCGCTGGCCGAGCGCGTGCGGAACCACAGCCACCGACCGCGGCTCCGGATACATCACAGCCACGGTCGGGAGAAAGACGAGATCGGAACCGCGGCCAGCCGCTCTCGCGATGTCACCCGCTTCGTCCCGCGGATAGCGCGCCAGGTCTTCCCCAGGGGCGAACTGCAGCGGGTTGACGAAGATGCTCGTCACGACGTAGCCGCACCGCCGGCGCGCGTCGTCAATGAGGCGCAGATGCCCCTCGTGCAGGGAACCCATGGTGGGAACGAGCGCAACGCGGAGTCCGCGCGCGCGCGCCGCGGCTACCGCAGAGCGAACTTCGGGAATCCCGGTGGCGGTACTGGCGCTAGAAACTGTGGTCGGCATCGGGGTAGTCGCCGGCACGAACCTCGGCACCGAACCGGCGGATCGCTTGCCTGGCATCCTCGGCGAGCTCCGCGTAGCGCCTGAGGAAACGCGGCGTGAAGCGGTCGTTCAGCCCGAGCAGGTCGGCGAGCACGAGTACCTGACCGTCGCAGCGCGCGCCCGCGCCGATTCCGATCGTCGGGATGGTCGTTGCGGCGGTGATGCGCTCCGCGATCGCGGCAGGGATCATCTCGAGCACGATTCCGAAAGCGCCCGCATCCTGAAGCAGAAGCGCGCCGTCGATGAGTCGCTCTGCCGCATCCGGCTCGCGTCCCTGAACCCGGTATCCGCCGAGCGCGTGCACGGACTGAGGCGTGAAGCCGATGTGACCCATGACGGGAACGCCCATGCCGACAACGGCGCGTACGGCGTCGATGACCGTTTCGCCCGCACCTTCCAGCTTCACCGCGTTTGCGCCCGTCTGCTGCATGACCCGGCCACAGTTGATCATCGCGCGCTCCGCGCTGACCTGGTACGAGAGGAACGGCATGTCCACGATGAGCAGCGCTCGCTTCGTCCCCCGGCGCGCAGCGGCGCCGTGGTAGATCATCTGATCGAGCGTCACCGGCAGCGTCGAATCGAAGCCGGCCACGACGTTGCCAAGCGAATCGCCAACGAGAATGGCGTCGACGCCGCTATCGTCCGCCAGGCGTGCGAAGAGCGCGTCATAGGCGCTCACGACGACGAGTGGGCCACGGCCCGCCTGCGTGGCCTGCGCATTTTCCGCCTTTCTGGACACGAAGTCGCGCACCGTGAACGGCCGACTGCCCGCCGCGTCTGTACCGGTGCTCACTCTTCGCCCTCGCCCGCGCTCGCGCGATGCGGTTCCGCATTGCTGCCAGCGAGCAGCAACCGGTCGAGCTCCGCCATTTCCTGTTGCCAGAACTCGCGGTTGGGAAGCTCGGGGTGTGGAATGGTGAGCTGCGCGGTTGTGCCTTCCTGTTTCTGGAAAAGCACGATGTCGAGATCCAGGGTTCGCGGCCCCCATCGGATGCGTCGCTCCCGGCCGGCACTTCGCTCCACGTCATGGAGCGCCTCGAGGAGCTGGAGCGGAGCGAGTGAAGTCTCTATCGCAAGCATCTGATTCAGGTAGGGGTCCTGCCGGACCGGTCCGATGGGAGCCGTCTCCTGCACCGGCGATTCCGCAAGGATACGTGTACGAGGGAGGCGGGCGATGGATTGACGGGCAAGGGCAAGATGCGCATCGCGGTTGCCCACGTTGGAACCCAGCGCGACGTACGCAATGTCCTTCACTCGCAATACTTCATTTCTGGTCGAGATCAACCACGACCTCGGCGTGAATGAGCGGCCCGGGCAGCGCGACATGGGGCTTGCGCACGGCGACGCGAACACGGTTGACTCGCGGGAGCGCGAGCGCTTGCCGGGCGACCTCGCTTCCAAGCTCTTCGAGATAGGCTATCGCGCGACCGTGAACGAGCGTCGCGACCATGTCGTACAGCGTGCGGTAGTCGAGCGTCACCTCGCTCTGCCCGGAATCCGACTGCACGGGGAGCAGCCAGACGGTCAGGTCGATCTCGAGCGGCTGATCGAGCTCCTGCTCGTGCGGAAGCACACCCACGCGGGTGTGAAAGAGCATTCCCCGCAACGTGATGGCGTCGCGTCTCGGCACGGCGTGAACGTATCCGTCACGTGCACGAGTGTCAAACGCAGCACTCTCTAGGCACTCTCTAGCCGACGCTCGTGATCCGGTGCGTCAGGTCGCTGAGATAGAGCGCGACGCTCCTCAACTCATGGGTCGCGCCCTCCAGCTCACGCAGGGCAACGGCCTGATCCTTGGCGGATGCCGTCACGTTCTCCACGCCTTCCCGGTTGCGTCCGGATATCTCGGCGATTCTCGCCACGCGCTCGCGCAGGCGCGCGAACTCCTGCTCCTGCCCATGCGATGTGACCGCGATCCGCTGCGAGCTTGCGGCCGTCGAGGCGGTCGACTCGACGATCTGATCCAGGGCCTCGAGCGCTGCCGAGGACAGCGTCTCCACGTCGCTCACCAGCGCCTGGCCGCGGTCCATCTGCAGGAGAATCCTGCGCATCTGCTCCTCGAATCCGAGCACGATGTCGCCGGCCTCATCCGATGCGCTCGCGCTCTGCTCGGCGAGCTTCCGCACCTCGTCGGCGACAACGGCGAAGCCTGTTCCATGCTCGCCAGCGCGAGCCGCCTCGATTGCCGCGTTCAGGGCGAGCAGATTCGTCTGGTCGGCGAGCTCGCGAATGACTCCGATGAACTCGTCGATGCGGCGCGTCGTGTGCGAGAGGTCGTCGATCTGGGTCGCGCTCTCTCGCACGAACCCCTTGGCCCCGACAAGGCGCTCGATGGCCGTTCCAATGGTCGTTCGGTGCTCCGTGGCCAGGCGCGTGGCGCGCCGGCTTGCTTCGGCCGCATCACTGCCGTGACGGGCAACTCCAGCGGTCGCTTCGTGCAGAGAATGCGTGGCCTCGAGACTCCGCCCCACCTGATCACTCTCCTCGACAATCCCGCGCGAGATGTCGGCGATGTTGCGAGCCACCGCTTCCCCCCCTCCGCGCAGCGCGCGCGCCGACTGATTCAGCGTCTCGAGCTGCCGGCTCACGCGCGACACGGCCTCGAGCAGTGGTTGCCTGAGGTCGTGGATGTGCAGCGTCGTGGCAAGCTGGTTGGCGAAGCGCCGAATGAGCTCCGTTTCCTTGACGGCATAGGTGCCGCGCTTGTGGTGCTCGAGCTCGAGCAGACCAACGTTCCGGTCGCCGAACCGCAGCGGTATCACGACCATGCTCAGCGGTCCGGATTCGACCTGGTCAACGCGCGGGTCGCGCCGCGAATCCGACACGATGATTGGCTGGCCGCCCTCGAGCGCCAGGCGGCGAACCCGTTCCCCGTCCGTTCCGGGGTGCCGCGGTTCCGCGAGCAGGCCCTCGCCGGCGCGGTACACCAGCCGCAGCCCCGTGTTCTGCAATCGCCAGATGCGGAGGTCGGTCCAGTCCACGAGACGGTGGGCCAGCCGTTCGATTCGCGTGAATGCCTCCGCCAGATTCACGTCGGACGTGACCACCTGCTCCATCGCGTGGATCTTGTTCAGCTCCTCGGCGGTGATCGATTCTTCCAGGATGCGTTTGATCAGAAGTCCTGCAAACACCATTACCAGCGTTACGAAGAACCAGCCGAGGGGACGGAGCGTCAGGATTGTCGTAACGAGGACGCCGACGGCCACAGTGCTCGCACCGACGGCTATGACCTCGTACCGCAGGATCAGCGACTTTTCTTCGGGAAGCAGCTTGTCACGGAAGAAGAGCGTGAAATAGAGCATCGCGCGGCTCAGCACGAAGTAGCTCAGGAAGAAGAGCGCTACGGGGAAGATGGCCTCCCCGGTCATCTCTCCGCCGTAGCTCGCCCCTGTGAGGGCTACCGACCATGCGAAGATCCCGTACGCCGAAAGCAACGCGATCACTTCGCGCCCCGCATTCACCCACGAAGCCTGGCCGGACTTCCGCAGCAGGATCCAGTCGGTGAGAAAGACGCCGGAGAAGATCGCCAGAGCCGTGGCGGGCGCGCCGACCACGAGCGACCCACCGAGCGCGACCATGCTCAGCAGGCTCAGTGCGGAGTATTTTGTGAGAGAGATCTGATACGTGCGAAGCACGACCGTCATCAGGAAGCTCGCACCCAGCCCGACGGTCTGGGAAACCCAGTCATCGCTGATGATGAGTGCGGCAAAGAGCGCCAGCGTTCCGGCAACGGCTACGCCGCGCGCGTACAGGGCGAGGAACGTCTTCACGCCGCGTCGATCCCGGCGCGGAGTGAGCGGGCCAGCTCGAGCGCTTCGTCGATGCTCCGGCCGGCGGCGCGCACGATGGCGCTCCCCACGACGACGCCGTCGGCCATGCTCGCAACAGCCCGCGCCTGTCCGGGCTGCGATACGCCGAACCCGACGCAGATGGGAAGCCGCGTAACACTGCGGAGCCGGGCCACCGTGGCGGGAAGCTCGGGGGGAACGTCGCTGCGAGCACCGGTCACCCCGAGGCGGCTTATCAGGTAGACGAAGCCGCTGCCGTGGCGCGTGATCTCGGCCATCCGCGCATCCGGTGTTGTCGGTGCCACCAGACGAATGAATGCGAGCGGGCCTGATCCGAGCCACGCCTCCCGTTCCGGGTCGGCACCGACGGGCAGGTCGGTGAGCAGAATTCCATGGACGCCGGCCTGCTCGGCGCGCTCCAGGGCGTCGCGTCCTGCGGCGAGCAGCGGATTGAAGTACGTGAAGAGAACCACCGGTATCGACAGGCGGGCGCGGGATATGAGCTCCAGCGTTCGGTCGAACGTCATGCCGTGCTCGAGTGCCTGCTGCGAGCTGGCCTGGATGACCGGCCCGTCCGCCATCGGGTCCGAGAATGCGACTCCCATCTCCAGGACATCGGCGCCAGCGGCCTCGAGCCCCGTCACGAGGGCGAGTGAGCGCTCCGGATCGGGATGGCCGGCTGTCACGTACGGCACGAAGGCACGACGGCCGCGG
>JBOHTO010000045.1:0-19056 GCA_050733695.1 Gemmatimonadaceae bacterium
CCGGCCCCCCCCACCCCCCCTCCCCGGTGATGCGACGGCCGACAGGGGCGGGAGTGATTAGTTTCTGTGCAGGAAGCGATCGTTTTCTACCTCGCCACCGAATGCCCTATCTCTCTTTCCGCGATGAACTTCGCCCGCTTGGCCCCGGTGTCCTGACAATAGGCAGCGGGACGGAAGCGAGCTGGCGGATTCCGAATCTCGACCTCGCACCGCTGCATGCCATCCTGATGGTTGAGCGGGACGGCCGAGCTTCGATCGCGGCGGGTAGTGCGTCGGCGCCAATCGTCGTGAACGGGGTGGAGCTTGACGGCGGCCGCGGGAAGCTCGGCTTTGGCGACAAGCTGCGTTTGGCCGGGGCGGAGTTCACTTACCAGAGGACCGCGAGAGCAGCGCCCTCCGACGAGGCCTACCTTCGCGACACCAAGCGCGGACGTGTCTACAAGCTTCTCGAGAAGACCCAGGTCGGGCGCGATCCGCGTTGCGTGATCCTGCTTCAGGAGCCCGAGGTCTCACGCGTGCATGCAGAGATCGCGCGTCGGAGCGGACGGTTCTTCGTTCGACCGATCGGGATGGCCTACGTGCTGCTGAACACTGACCGCGTACAGGACGAGGGCGAGCTCTCGGAGGGGGATGAGATCACCATCGGGCGAACGGTGCTGCGCTTCTCTGCCGAACCCGGCCCCTACCGTGCTCTCGACGGCCCGCGGGACATGTTCGCGACCGGTGCGACCGGTGCGACCGGTGCCGGGCGCGAAGCGGGCGCCGGGGGAGCGAGGGGAGGCGGAGGGGGGGCCGTGGCCGGCGGGAGTGCCAGCACCCACTCAGGCGGCGTGCGCTCGTTCGGAGCTGGTGGCGCGGCGGGTCCGGCGCATGTGCCGATGGATCGCCGCGCAGCCAGGATGCAGACCGTGTACATGGGTGCGATCGAGGTTCGCGAGCGGCTGGAGCGCGGACAGCGGCGGCGGATCGCGGTCATCGTGATCTTCATCCTCGCGGCGGCGCTGCTCGTTTTCTCGCTCGTATCGCGGTGATCAGGGCAACCCGAACACGACCGCTGCCGTAGCGACGATCACGAGCAGCGCGGCCAGGACAACGACGCGCGACCTGCGCCCGCCGTCGTACGAGTTGCGAGCACCGGTGTCACCGTCGTCGCGAACCGCCTTCATGACCGTTGTGGCGCGCTGGCTGCCGCGCGATTCGCCAGGCGCGGCTCCCTCCGCGATGCGTACACCCTGGGGCAGGGCCTCATGCGTGAATACGAGTGTCGTATTCGCGATCGCGATCCGATTGCCCTCTGCAAGCACCCGGGGGCCATTGACCCGCTGACCATCGACATGCGCGCCGGCGGAACCACTTGCGTAGAGCACGTGCACTCCGGCTTCCGACTTGATATCGGCGTGGAAACGCGAAACCTGCGGGTCCGTGAGGAGGATAGTGCTATGTGCATCGCGACCGATGCTGACCGACCGTCGCGTGAGGGCGTAGGCGACGCGCGACCGTTCGTCTATCAGGTGGGCGGATTGCTCGGGGGGCTCGTGCTCGTGTGAATGCGAAGTCCCGGGCTCGAGCACGTAGTGGAACCGTGCCGATCCGGCAGCGATCGTGTCGCCCGGCGAGAGTGGGGTCGATCGTGCAGCGATCGGCATCCTGTTGACCACGACCACGTTCTGGGGCGAGACGGCGCGGACGGTTGCCGCACCGTCACTGCGCTCCGGCACGTTCACGGCGAAGTGTCTCGCCGCCAGATCGTGACGCTGCACTCGCACCGAGCACTGCGCCCCACCGCCCACGACAGTCTCGCCTGCGGGCAGTTCGAAGGCGTCTTCACCAAGCTCGAGATATGGCATGGCCCGCTATTCCCCTCTGCCGACCGCGAGATCGGCCTTCGTGTCAATATTGCGGAGTATACCGCCATCAACGACTGCTATCTCATGCACGCGGTCACCGTATGCGCGCACGATGATCCTGGCGCCCCCGCCCTGAGGGCTGCCACCCTGGCCGGCCTCGACGGCCATGAGATCCGGCCAGGTCTCGCGCGCGAAGAACACGGGATGACCGCGGCGGCCGTGATGGGTTGGGACCACGATCGGTGCTTTCGTTCGCCGATATGCATCCACGATCGCGAGCACGCTCCCGATGTGGACGAAAGGATGATCCACCGGCCAGAGCAGCACACCCTGCGTCGGTGTGCCGGCGAGTTGCGCGAGGCCCAGCCGTACCGAGGCTATCTGTTCGCTCTCGTCGCGCGCATTCACGACGGCACGTGCGGGCGGTGGGACCGTCCAGCCGGGGCGCACGACCGCGATGATCGGGGTCGCTCCGGACCCGGCGGCGAGATGCACGACTTCATCCAGAAACGTGGCTGGCAACGTGGCTGGCTCGGATGCCATTTCTCCACCCGATACCGGCGGCAGTCGAGCGCCGGCCTTTGGCTCGCCGAAGCGCGCGCCGCGACCCGCCGCCAGGATCACGCAGGCGAAGCGGATGTCGTTGGGCGCACCGGCGACGGGTCGATCATCGACCACAGGCATCAACGGGATTTCAGCATGTCGAGAGATGACAGACCGTACATTCCGCTGGCCTCCGTTCCACCGCCGGCATTCCCGCAAGAACCGGGAATCCCTGTTACTGTGTGTTCATTGTTGTGGTGTTCGCGGCAGTGATCAATCTCCGATCACCTCGGCGAAGTACCTGACGAGGTCGATGATCAGCGGCTCCGCGCTCACCTGCGGCCGCCACGCGAGTGACGCGACGAGCAGCTCCGGCTTCTCACCATCCGGTCGCCACCGCTCCACCACGCGCGCATCGAGGTCGACGATCCAGTACTCCGGAACGCGCGCTCGCTGATAGCGCAACCGCTTCGCCGAGCGGTCCCATCGCGCGGTCGACGGCGAGAGGACCTCGACCGCGAGCAGCAGCTCGCTGATGTCCTTCCACTGCTCGGACGGCTGCCCGGCGGCACGAGGCGCGACGAAAACGTCAGGCTGGACCAGCGTGTACGGATCCAGCTCGATGTCTGCCGGAGACTGGAGAACTTCCGCGTCGCCCAACCTGGCGACGTAGGGATGCAGGAGCACAGCCATGCGCATCACGGCGCGCTGATGCAGGCGCCGAGGCGCGGCCGTCACGAAATGCTCGCCGTCGACAGTCTCGTGACGCAAGCTGTCGTCCGGCAGTGCTCGCACCATCTCGGCGGTCCAGACGGTGGCTTGAGAGGGCATGACCATAAGTTGGCTATCCTCGCGCCGAATGGGCAAGCGCGCATGCGGAACGGTGCCATGAACGTCTGCGTTCGCCGCATCGTATCCCTGCGCCAATTCTCCCTCGAATGCCGCCGACGGTCCTGACATCCAGCAGCACTCCGCCAGCCGTGGCAATGGCCTGCCAAGTTCGCTACCTTGCAACAACGACAGGGGTGCCGGAGAGCAGTCCGCCCAGCCCGTAACCCGGGTGTTGCGGCGGATCCGCCGGCTGAGAGAGTCCCTCATGACCTGATCCGGCTCGTACCGGCGTAGGGAGTCAGACAATGGACGTACGTACGCAGATGGCGCTCGCCCGCCGCGGCGAGATCACGGAAGCCATGGGCTTCGTGGCGGGGCGCGAGGCCCTCGCGCCCGAACTCATTCGGGACGAGATCGCGCGCGGCCGTCTCATCATCCCCGCCAACGTACACCACCTGGCCCGTGCGCTGGAGCCGATGGCGATCGGCAAGCTGTCGCGGGTCAAGATCAACGCGAACATCGGGAACTCCGCCGTCACGTCCTCGATCGACGAAGAGGTCGCGAAGCTGCGCCTCGCCGTTCAGTATGGCGCCGACACCGTGATGGACCTCTCCACCGGCAGGGACATCGACGCCGTGCGCGAGGCGATCATCGCCGCGTCCACGGTGCCCATCGGTACGGTGCCCATCTATCAGGCGGTGCTGATGGGCAAGGAGCTCGAGGAGCTCACGGCCAATGACCTGCTCGATGTGATCGAGCACCAGGCGCGGCAGGGCGTGGACTACATGACGATCCACGCCGGCATACTGTTCGAGCATCTGCCGCTGGTCCACGGGCGCGTGACCGGGATCGTGAGCCGCGGCGGATCGCTGCACGCCGTGTGGATGATGCACCATCGCAGGCAGAACCCGCTGTACGAGCGCTATGACGACGTGCTCGACATCCTCGCCCGCTACGATGTCACGATCTCGCTCGGCGATTCGCTCCGCCCGGGCTCGATTCACGACGCGAGCGACCGCGCGCAGTTCGCCGAGCTGGAAACGCTGGGCGAGCTGACGAAGCGCGCGTGGCAGCGCGACGTGCAGGTGATGGTCGAAGGCCCTGGTCACATCCCCATGCACCAGATCGAGATGAACGTGCGCAAGCAGAAGGAGATCTGCCACGAGGCGCCGTTCTACACACTGGGGCCACTCGTCACGGACATCGCGCCCGGCTACGATCACATCACGAGCGCGATCGGCGCCGCCATGATCGGCTGGTACGGCGCCGACATGCTCTGCTATGTGACTCCCAAGGAGCACCTGGGACTGCCCAACGCAGAGGACGTCCGTCAGGGAGTGATCGCCTACAGGATCGCCGCGCATTCGGCGGACATCGCGCGCGGACACCCCGGTGCCACGGACCGCGATGATGCTCTCTCACGCGCACGCTACGCCTTCGACTGGAACGAGCAGTTCCGACTCAGCCTCGATCCCGAGCGCGCGCGCGAGTATCACGATGAGACTCTCCCGGCAGAGTATTTCAAGAGCGCCGAGTTCTGTGCGATGTGCGGCCCGAAGTTCTGTTCCATGCACCACTCGCGCACGATCGACGAAGGGATCGCTGCGCTGGCCGCGGCAGCGGCGGCGGCGGCGGCGGACGCCGAAGCGGAAGTCGGATCGGGCGATCCGGTGGGCGCCGCTCAGGGGTAGCATCGCGCGCCGCGCTCGCGCATCCTTCCCGCGATGCACCTGCAGATCCGCCGCGGCCGCCGCGGCCGCCGACCGTCCGCCGTCCTCTCGTTCGTACTCCTCGCCTTGATCGCCGCCTGCGCCCCCGGCCCGCGTCCCTCGACGCGCGGCGTCCCCGTGCCCGAGCCAGAGCCGGGGCCCGGCGACGCCGACGCGGAGATAGCGTATCTCATCTCGCGCGCGCTGATGGTTCCGGTCGCCGGGATCGCGCCATTGGACCTCGCCAACAGCTTCGACGCCCCGCGCGGATCACGCCGCCACAACGCGATTGACATTCTCGCGCCGCGCGGCACGCCCGTGCTCGCAGCCGACGACGGCCGCATACTCAAGCTGAGATCCAATTCGGCTGGCGGCATCACGATCTACGCGCTGGATCCCAGTGAGGACTACATCTTCTACTACGCACACCTGGATCGCTACCGGCGCGGCCTCGAGGAGGGTGACGATGTGCGGCGCGGCGACGTGCTGGGGTACGTCGGCACGACCGGCAACGCGCCGGATCACATCCCGCACCTGCACTTCCAGCTCATGCGGCTGGTTGACCCGTCGCGCTGGTGGGAGGGGCGGCCCATCGATCCGCTGCCGTTCCTTGTATTGCCGGGAGACGAGAGTTGAAAGGAGCGGGGCGCGCGGACCTCTGGGTGCCGCTTGCCGTGACTGCGATGCTCACGGGCTGCGCCGTGGAAGGCGATGAGACGCCCAATGTCGACACCGTGCTCGTCGTCGACACACTGGTCCGATTCGATACACTGATCGTCGTGGACACCGTTGTTGCGCTCGGGATCGACTCTCTCATAAGCGTGCCCGAGTCAGGTGCGGGTACGGAAGTCACGAGAGAGGATATCGCGTACCTCCGATCGCGCCGGCTGCTTGTGCCCGTCGCCGGCGTGCCGGCGACCAATCTGCCGGACAACTTCGACGCCCCGCGCGGCTCCCGGCGTCACAACGCGATGGATCTTCTCGCCCCGCGCGGAACCCCGGTGCTCTCGACCGACGATGGACGCATCGTCCAGTTGCACACGAGCGATGGAGGCGGGCTCACGATCTACGCCACCGATCCGCAGGAGCGGTTCATCTATTTCTACGCTCATCTCGATCGATACCGGCCCGGGATCGCCCAAGACACTCGGGTCGCCCAGGGCGACACGATCGGCTTCGTTGGCACTACGGGCAATGCGCCCGCGAACGTGCCGCACCTGCACTTCGCGATCGCGCGTGCGGACGAGGAGAAGCGCTGGTGGGCCGGCACGCCGATCGATCCCCGCCCGTTTCTCACGACGGCTCTGCTCGGACCATGACCATGTCGGGAAAGGAGCGCGCCGCGCTGCGCGGCGAGGCACACCGGCTCGAACCGCTGGTGCACCTCGGACAGCAGGGCATCACCCAGGCGGCGATCGCGTCGCTCGACGATGCGCTCCGTACGCACGAACTCGTCAAGGTCAGGCTGGGCAGGAATACCGACATCCCCGCTCGCGACGCCGCGCGACAGCTCGCGGAAGCGACCGGGTCCGACGTGATTCAGGTGATCGGGAAGACGACGACTCTCTACAGGGAGAACCCGGACCTTCCGCACCGGTCCGGTGGACAACCGGCGTGGAGGGGCTGATGCGGTGACTGCACGGCCTGTTGATCGGCGCCAGCCTGCCCTATCTTTACAGTCTGCAAATCATCGCCGGAATACCGAGGCGCAACATGCCCTACATCATCACCGAAGCGTGCAAGGACACGAAGGACAAGGCCTGCGTGGACGTCTGTCCCGTGGACTGCATCTACGAAGGGCCGGAGCAGCTCTACATCCACCCGGATGAGTGCATAGACTGCGGCGCGTGCGAGCCCGAGTGTCCTGTGACTGCCATATTCCCCGAGGAAGATGTCCCGCCGCAGTCGAAGGAGTACATCCAGATCAACAGGGATGTGTTCCAGAGCGACAATCCGCCCCAGCGGCCCAGCCGCTGAGCCCCGTCTCGCCGCCGGCTCTCGCTTGACCGCGCCCGAGCGACTCGATCGAAGCGGGCTCGCCGGCTGGATGCACTGCTGAACTACTTCCGCGCCGCGAGCACCGGTGGCTGCACCACGCAGGACAGGGCGACCGCGGTGTGCGACATGCTCACCCCGGCCGCCGCGGCTCCCTGCCGAGCGAGAGCCATGCGATCGCGCCGAAGATCGGAAGCAGCACCACCATGGCGATCCAGATGACCTTCGCCTTGCGGCTATGCAGGCGGCTGCGGAAGATCGACGCCAGCGCGGTGACGTCGAGAATGAGCGCGACCAGGCCGAACCATGTGAAGCTGTTCTCGAGAAAGAGACCGGTATCCATCCAGGCGTCGGCTAGGCGTAGGTCAGAGTGCCGAGGAACTCGCTCACGACGTGGTTGAACGCCGCTGCACGCTCGAAGTTGCTCAGGTGCCCTGCCCCGGACAAGATCTCCAGCCGGCTGCCCGCGATAAGGCGATGCATCTCGCGTGCGTGCGCGACTGGAGTGAGCACGTCCTCGTCACCCACGATGATCAGTGCCGGCACGTCGATCGTCTGCAGCGTCGCGGTCGAATCGGGACGTGCGATCATCGCCTCGAGCGCACCGACGATCCCTTCCACCGTCGCCGTTTCGAGCATCGCGTACACTGCGTCGACGATGTCGGGGTGCTTCTCCCGCGTGCTCCTCCCGACCATCCCCGTGATCTGCGCGGCGGCCACCGCCGCGCTGCCCTGCTCCCGCGCGAGCTCGATCAGCGCGCGCCGCTTCTCCACGCCCTCCGCGTCATCCGCGCCGGCCCTGGTATCTGCGAGCACGAGCCCGCGCGCGCGGTCGTGGTGCCGCCGCCAGAAGGCGAACGCGACATAACCACCCATGGAGAGGCCGACGATCACCGCCCTGTCGATCCCGAGCGTCGTCAGCAGCTTCGCGACATCGTCCGCGTAGCGGTCAACCGTGAAGGGCGGGGCAGCGGCCGACTCGCCGAACCCGCGCAGGTCGGGCGCGATGCATCGGCAACGGTCGAGGAACGCACCAAACTGCGGCGCCCAGAGCGTGCGGTTGTGCGGAAATCCGTGTATGAAGACGACGGGCACACCGGTGCCGAGATCATCGTACGCGATCTCTACGCCATCGCTGACAGCGATCATTCAATCCCCCCTGCGTTCACGATTCCGGCAACGTTTGCCGACGCGGTGAGGTAGCGCGCATCGAAGGTGAGCCAGAAGAGGCGCGGGCGCGTGCTCACCTCCCGTGTGCCGGCAGCGCTTCCACCGCCGCTATCCGTCCAGGTGTCCGCGGCCAGCGCCGCCGCGAGCGCCTTGGCGCTATATGTGGCATCGAGCGGGATGCCGCGCCAATCGCGGAGCCGCCTCGCCGCATCAGTGCCACCTGCCGTTGCTCGGCCGTACGCACCGCCGTACGCACGGTGCTCGACGCGGATGCGACCGTGGCCCGGCCGGGGCACGCGTTCACCGGTGAGCGCCGCGATGTAGCGAGCACAGCGCACGGCGAGTGTGCGCACGTGCGGCACGTTCCCCACCAGGCGCGGCACGACGCGGACAGCCACCACGTTGGAGTCGAGTCCTGCGATGGCGAAGCCCAGCAGGAGGCCGGCTGCGGTTCCGCCGCTCCCCAGCGGCACGAACACGCGCGCCGGCGCCGGCATCTCGCCCTGCTCCACCTGACGCGCGAGCTCGAGCGCGGCGTTCACGTGCCCGAGCATCCCACGCATGGATGTTCCGCCCGCCGGCACCCAGTGCAGGCGCGCGCTCGTAGCACCGCCGCGCCCTCCCCGGGCGAGCAGCCGGCGCACGCCGGCGCGGAGGTATGCGCCGGCGGCGGTGCGCGCGGATATGGACAGGTCCGCAGCGCGTTCGGTGCACGCTGAAACCGCGACGGCGTCCGGATTCATCTCCTGATCCCAGCGTACGATCGTTGTTCGCGCTCCAAGCGCATGCGCGTAGAACGCTGTGGCGAGCGCGTGGGTGGACCCGGTTGCGCCGATGGTCATCACCTCGTGGCCGGGCCCGATACCCGCGAGCAGGAACTCGAGGGCGCGCACCTTGTTCCCGCCAATCGTCGCCGAGCTCAGATCATCACGCTTGATCCACAGCTCGCCGGCGAGGTCATTTGCCCGTGAGTCGTGCACACTGCACCCGGGCTGCACGTTCCGCAGGTCGGTCACCCGCTCCACCGGCGTCGGAAAATCGCCGAACGATACGCGCGGCAGTCGGCGAAGCGCCGGGTAGCGCTCGAAAAGTGGCAGGATCGGGGCAGCGCTCACGCCGCCACCGGCCCATCCCGCGCCGTGTCAGCGATCGTCCGCCTCTTCGTCGTCCGCGTCCTCCTCGTCGTTGTTCTCGTCCAGGATGTCCACCTCGTCGCCGACCACCCCCTCCACGTACAGCAACTTGATCGGCACCATGATGGCCGCGAGCATTGGCACCGCGACGAGAAGCCCCAGGAAGCCGAACAACATGGCCATGAGCGCCTGTGCCACCAGTGTGAGAGCGGGTGGAATGTCCAGCCCCTCCCGCATCAGGTTGGGGATGAGGATCGTGTTCTCGAAGAACTGGATGCCGATGTATGCGAGCGTTACCCAGAGCGCCTTCTCGGGCGAGTCGAGGAAGCCCATGGCAATCGCAGGCACCGCGCTGATGATAGGTCCGACAGTCGGCACGAACTCGAGAAGACCCGCGAGCAGACCGAGCGCGAACGCAGCTCTCACGTCGAGAACGAGGAGCACGATCGTGGTGACCACGCCGATCGTCGTCATCCCGATGAGCTGGGTCACGAGCCACTTGCGGAGCACGGTCGCCGTGGTGCTGAACACCTCGCCCGCCCGCTCCCGCATGCCGTGCGGGAAAAGATGCATGATCCCGCGGTGGTATACCCTCGGGTCGGCGGCGATGTATATCGAGACGAAGACGACGAGCAGGATTCCGCTGAAGATCGCCACGGTGGACGACAGGAAAGGGAACAGGTAGCGGGTGGAAGCGCGCAACTGCTCGCCTATCCGATCGCGCATGGTCGCGGCGGGCTGCGCTGCGCCCGCGTCGAGCACTCCACTGTCCGCAGCCGGCGGCGCCGGTGCGAGCGGATCAACAGCCGTTTCGACCGAACCATCGTCAAGGAGAAAGCCGAGCGCGCCAGTACGGTTCTGGTTCACCCAACCCTCCACCTTCTCGATGGCCTGGGGCAACCGTTCCTGCAGCTCGCGCGACTGCTCGGCGAGCGTCGGCGCCATGATCGCGCCGAAGCCGACCAGCAGGCCGAAGAACGAGAGAACGATGAGCGCAGCGGCGATCCCACGCGGAATCCGGAAGCGCTGCAGCCTGTCGACTCCGGCTGACACGGCAAGGCCGAACAGCATCGCGAGAAAGATCACGAAGATCAGTACGCTGGTATGCCAGAGAAGCTGGATCACCACGTACATCGCGATCACGAGCGCTGCCGCGCGCAGCACGTCGCCGCTGCGCCAGCCGACGGCCCGGCGCCGCCGTTCGAACGGCGGCTGTACTCCCTTCGGCACGGAGTGAGGTCTGGTTACATCCGTAGCGAGCGCGCCGGCCGGCATCGGCGCACCTGGCTTCTCCGGGCGCGGGCGGTTCAGGGCGCCGGGGTTGCCGGCAGGATTGTCGCTGTCTGTCATTTCGCCGCGGACGAGTGTTCGTTGACCGGCGGACGCTGCCGGAAGCGAATCGCTAGATTGAACGCATTCAACGTACTGCGATACGAGTGTCTGCCTTGACCGTCAAAAATCACACCCCCGTTTATCTCGACACGGAAGCTGCGGTCGCCGGTTTTGTTTCCTCGATAGCCCCTGATGTGCGCCGCGACGACGGCGGCGGACTTGCTCTCGACACCGAAGGCGCCAGCTTTCACCGGTTCACCGACCGGATATACCTGCTCCAGCTTTCCACGCGCAACCGAACTGCCATAATCGATCCCCTGCCCCTCGGCTCGATTCCCGACCTGGGTGCGCTCGTCCAGGACCCGGCCGTGGAGGTCGTCTTTCACGACGCGGACTACGATCTGAGGCTGCTGCATCAGGATTACGGCTGGCGCGTCGCCAACATTTTCGACACTCGCATCGCAGCGCAGTTGCTGGGGCTGAAGGCATTCGGACTCGCAGCTCTGCTCGAGCGCTACTTCGGCGTGAAGCTGAACAAGAAGCACCAGCGCGCCGATTGGTCGCTGCGCCCGCTCACGCCGGGCATGCTGGACTATGCGGCTCTCGACACGATGCATCTCCTCGGGTTGCGCGACATCATGCGCAGCGAGCTCGAGCGCGCTGGCAGGCTCGGCTGGGCAGAGGAAGAGTTTGCCCGGCTCGAAGGAACACGCTGGGACGAGGACAGGGCTGACCGCACCGACGGATTCCTGCGAATGAAGGGTGCGCGCGACCTCACTCGACGCGAACTCGCCGTGCTGCGGGAGATCGTTGCGTGGCGCGATGAGGTTGCTGCCTCACTGGACCGAGCGACGTTCCGCGTGATTGGCAACGAGGCGCTGCTCGAGATCGCGCGCCGCGTGCCGGGCACACGGGAAGCGCTGCGGGAGCTGAAGGGCGTGCCTCGCGGCATTCTCGAGGGGCGCGGCTCCGATCTGCTGGCCGCCGTTGCGCGCGGCCGAGAGGTTCCCGAGGATGCGCTGCCACGTTTCCCGAGGGCGCCGCGCTGGGATCGCGATCCCGACTTCGACGCCCGGGCCGCATGCCTGCGGACAGTGCGAGACGAGGCAGCGAGGCGACTCGAGCTCGACCCCGGCGTGCTCTGCTCGCGGGAGCGCCTCGAGGCGATCGCGCGTCGCAAGCCGGAGACGCTCGATGAGATCGCCCAGGTTGACGGCATGCGACGGTGGCAGGCGTCGGAGCTCGGGGGCGACTTCCTGGCGGCGCTCAGCCCGTCGCCATACAGGGCGGGGTGACGGACTCGAGGAGAATCTGCGAGGTGGAGATTACAGGCGGGCGTCACACACGGAGACAGCACGCGCCGCCCCGAGCGTCCAGGCCCGAGCGAGCAAACCCACGGGGTGGGGTTAGAATCCCAGATACGCTCGCACGCGCGGCTCGATCCGCTCCGGCGACCACATCGGCGACCACACCAGGTTGATCGCGGCGCGCTCCACACCGGGGATGTCCTTCACGGCGCCCTCGACGCTTTCCATGATCTCGGGCCCCGACGGACAGCCGGGCGATGTGAGCGACATGTCGACTGCGACCGTCGACCCCATCACCTGTACGTTGTACACGAGGCCCAGGTCCACGATGTTCAGGTTCAGTTCCGGATCCTTGACCTTTCGAAGCGCCATCCGGACCTGATCCTCGGTTACAGTCTCGCCGCCCGGGGCGCCGGCGGCTTCCTGTGCGGACGTGGCCACGGGCTCGGCCGGCGGTCGCGCGCCCTCGTCGGCTTCAGCCGATTCAATCGTCTCGTCGCTCATCGTCGATCTCCCTGCTTGCTGTGCTGGCGAGTCCCCGGCGCGCTGAGCGCACCGCGGGTCATCTTTCTGGAGACGACACGAAGATCAGTTGCCCGGACGTGCGCGGCGGTGTCTCGCGTGCCGCGACCTGCGCGGGCCGGGCCTGGTTCGATCCCAGCCTGCCGCCAAGTCCGCCCGAAACGCGTTCGGCATCTCCAGTACCTCGCCTTCAGGATAGTCGATGACGGCCAGTGCCGCTGCATCGGAGACATCCGCCCGCACATCCGCGATGATCGTTGCCGGCCGGCTCGCTCGAGGCTCGTGCACCCTGTTCGTGAGCAGGATGATGAACATCTCGCGGTCCGGATCAATCCAGAGAGATGTGCCGGTGTAGCCCGTGTGGCCGAAGGCGCGCGGCCCGAGGTAGTCGCCGGAGCTGCCGTCGCCATTGGCCGTGTCCCAACCCAGCGCACGTGTTCCGGCGGTGCGCGTGGTGAAGATCGTTACCGTGGAGTCGGCCACGATGCGCACGCCATTCAACTCGCCTCCGTTCAGCAGCATCTGGGCGAAGACCGAAAGGTCGGCGGCAGTGCTGAACAGCCCCGCGTGGCCAGCGATGCCCCCCAGAGCGTGGGCGTTCTCGTCGTGTACCTCGCCACGCAGCGCATATCCCCGCGGAGAATCAACCTCGGTAGGCGCGATGCGGTAGGCCAGCGAATCGTCGGGCAGGAACCCGGTATCCGTCATGCCCAGCCGGTCGAACACACGCTCGGCGAGGAAGACATCCATCGGCCGACCGGTGATCGCTTCGACTACCATCGCGAGTACATCGGGGCCCAGATCGGAGTAGACGTACCGTTCGCCTGGCCGATTGATCAGCGTTGTCCTCAGGACCATTCGTCGAGCCTCGTCCGGGCTGTCCGCCACACTCCAGATCGCCCGGCCGGCCGGGAGGCCTGACCGATGAGTCAGGAGATGGCGAATGGTTACCGCATCCTTGTCCCCGCCGGAGAACTCTGGCAGATATGTAGAGACCGGGGCGTCGAGCCGGAGGCGTCCCTCGTCGTACAGGATCATCACTGCCGTGGTGAGTCCCACGACCTTTGTCAGCGAGGCGAGGTCGTAGATGCTGCGCTCTGGATCGACAGCAGCGCTCCTCGCGGACCAGTCCAGTCGGCCGAAGCCCTTCTCCCACACGGCGTTGCCCTTGCGTCCGACCACGACTGCCGCGCCCGGAAAGCCGCCGGCCGCGATTCCCTGCCGGATGACGCGATCAATCGATTCCAGGCGTCTGGCGGACATCCCCACCTCGCCCGGGGCGATGCTGGGTAGTCCGTCGCCGGCGGGGAGCGGAAGCGGAGATGAGAAGAGTGCGGCGGCGAGCAGCGTAGTCAGCAACGGCGAGTTCCGGGAGGAGATGGAGTGTGATGACGATCACTTTGTCATCAATGGGCATACCTGCCGGCACGAGTGGAAGTTCCGTGGAAACCCGGGAGGCCGGTGGGGGCGTATGGTACCGCCAATCGACGAGCGGGCTTCTCGACGGTCACCCCGCTCGCACGTAGCGGGCCCTGCGCTGCCGAAAGCAACCCCAGGAGCGCGCCGAGTGACAAAACCAACGGACATGGACACGGACGACGCGCTCGTGCGACGCGCCTTAGCGGGCGATCAGGCCGCAATGCGGGCGCTCTGGACGCGGCATGCGCCGCACGTGGACGCAGTGGTCCGCCGCCTGGCTGGCGACGAGGACATCGCGGCCGATCTGGCTCAGGAAGTGTGGATACAGATCTTTCGCGCCCTGCCGAGCTATCGCGGTGAATCCCGGTTCGGCACATGGGCGCACAGGATTGCGGTCAACCGGACGTTGAACGCGCTCCGGCGTGTTCGGCGGCTGGCTCGAGTCGAGACCGGAATGGAGGACATCGACGCCGTTCCTGCGGGCGCGATCCAGCCGGAATGCGAACGCGCGATGCTGGCCGGGACGATCGCCGAGGCCGTCGCTCAACTCTCACCGGGGGCGCGCACGATCTTCGTCCTGCACGATGTGGAAGGTTACACTCACGAGGAGATCGCGGCCGAGCTGGGGATTACCTCCGGTGGGTCGAAGTCCCAATTGTTCAAGGCGCGCGCGAAACTTCGCCGGCTTCTCGCGCGTGAACTCGACAAACCCGACGCCGGCACGGATGCGAGACATGCAGCACCTCGACATGCAGCACCTCTCTGACGGACGGCTCGCGGCGCTCGCGGATGAAAATCCGACGCGCGCCGAGATGCAGCACCTGGCGACCTGTTACGTGTGCCGGCTCGAGCGGGACGCGCAACTCACTCTCCGGGCGCTCGCACGAGCCGAGGCCGAGCGCTCGTCACTGCCGCTGACGCGGTGGGACGCCATCGCCAGCGCGCTCCGGAACGAAGGCATCCCCGTACGTGAACGCACATGGTCGGCGCGGCCAGGCGCGCGTCGATCCGCCCTTCGCCTCGCGGCAGCGCTGGGGTTCGCTGCCGCCGGGCTCGTGGCCGGTCGCTATAGTGCGGGCGCGAGCCCCATCCCCGGGCTGGGCGGAGGCTCCGCGATCGCATCCGCCGAGGTTCGGGATGCGACAGGTGTCGCGACTGGCGCTGCCGATTCTGCAGCCGGGCCGGCCTTCAGTTCCATCGGGGATGCGGAGCAGGCAATGCACAGTGCGGGAGAGCTGTATCAGAACGCGGTGGCGTATCTGATGCTCCAGGATTCCAGCGCGCAGATCGAGGGCTCGGACCTCTATCGCGCGCGACTCGCAGCGCTGGATGAAGTCGCTTCGGCTACCCGGCGCGCGCTCAACGAGGCGCCGCTCGATCCCGTGATCAATCGGTACTACCTGACGACCATGGGTGCGCGCCAGGCGACGATCCGACAGCTCGGAACATCGCTGTCCGGCGGTGTTCGTCTTACTCAGTTCTGAATGCGTGCAACGTGAGATATCCGCGAGCCATCCCCCCGGGCCCGATCGCGACGCTCCTCGTCGCGGCGATCGTCGCGCTGTCCACTCTGATCATGACTCCGGTGCGTGCTGTCGCAGCACAACAGGAATCGTGCAGGAAGGGAGGGGCACGGTGCGACTCGACCGCACGCGCAGACCGCGCGGCCGAATTGCAGCGCGAACTGGACGGGATTCGCGCCGAGATCGAGAAGGTGCGGCGAGGCCTGTCGAGGCGCGGGCGGCTGGACCCGCAGACCGCCCGTGCACTGAGGGCTGCAGAGGCGGAACTCTCACAGGCGCACATGGGGCGACTGGAATTGCTTCGCGCCATTGAACGTGGGCGAGAGGAGGCATCGCGGGTGCGCGTGACCGTGCCAGCGGGCGCGGTGGACATGGCGGCGCAGATGGCTGCCATGGCGCGCCTGACAGAGCAGACACCCGATGGATGGCTCGGTATCGTGATTTCGAGCGACGCCGAGTACCGGCTTGGCGACGACGGAAACGTGGTGATGTTCTCTCGTGACTATCCTGTGGTGGAAGCGATCGAGCCGGGATCGCCGGCTGACCGTGCCGGTGTGCTTGCCGGCGACGTGATACTGGCGTATGCCGGGCGCGACGTCCGCGGAGTCGAGATCCCTATCGGACGGCTGTTGCAGCCCGGAAAGAAGCTTCCGATCCGCATTCGAAGGGCGGCCGGTCCGACGGAGATCGTTGTTACGGTGGGTGAGAGGCCGGCCGGGTACCCGGTTGTGGTGCAGCATCCCGACAGGTGGGTTGGACCAGTGGCACCACGCTCACCCCGTGTCAGCGTGATGACTCCGAGCGGCGCTCCTGTGCCCGCTGTTCGGCCCACGCCCGAGGCAGCCGGGATCAGGCCCGCACCTCTCCCTCCCGAACCGCCTGCAGTCGCCTTGATCATCGGAACACCAGGCACGGCCGCGATCGGCGGGGCCGAGGTGACGGACATGGGCGCCGATTTGCGCGATGTGCTCGGCGTCGATAACGGCGTGCTCGTGCTCACGGTGGGGCGCGGGACACCAGCGTCGCGCGCGGGGCTCCGCGGCGGAGATGTGATCGTCGAGGCCGCGGGAGAGCGAATCGACTCGCCGGCCGAGCTGCTGCGAATCGCGCGGCGGTCGTCCGACCGGAGCATCGGGATCGAGATCGTCCGAAAGGGAGACAGGCGGGTGATCACGTTCCGCTGGTGATGATTCGCCGCCCCCCGGGGGTGGGGGGGGGGGTGCCGCTACGGCAGCGTGAATTCCTCGGACAGCAGTGATTTGTGCATTGCCAGCGCCGCGATCGCGCCGCCCGCTGCTGCGGCGATCGCGAGTTGCGGTCCCGGGATGATATCTCCGGCGGCGAAGACGTGTTCGACCGAAGTCCGGTATGCGTCGTCGACCACTATGTGGCCATCGTCATCGCGATCGCAGCCGAGCTGCACACCGAGATCGTCGGCGGGGTACTGCGCAATGGCGAAGAAGAGACGGTCGCACTCGATACGGATACCGTCCTCCAGCTCGGCGGAGAGCCCGTCGCCTTCGCGCCTGATCTCGCGAATGGGAGTCGTCACGACGGGGAAGCCGAGTGCATCGAGTCTGCCCTGGAGTGCCGCGTCGAACCGCGCATCGTGGCCGTTCGTGCACACGATGATACTACGCGTCCACGTCGCGAGGGCGAGCGCCATCCCGATGGCCTTGCGCCCGCTGCCGATGACCATGATGGAGGAGTTCCGCGCTTCGAAGCCATCGCAATCGGGGCAGACGTGCGCGATCTCCCCGTAGCAGCGCTCGAGTCCCGGGATATCGGGCCAGACATCCTTGATGCCGATTGCGAGCAGCACGCGTCGCGCGGAATAGCACGAGCCCGACGCGATGGTCAGGTTGAACCGCTCATCGTTCTCGCGTCGCACGCTATCGACGCAGCCATCCACCAACTGGACGCCGTATTGGCGGCACTGATCCCGCCCGCGCTGGCGTAATTCCTCGGGGCGAAAGTCGGGCGTGCCCAGGAAGGCGTGGATGCCCCGAGTCTCCCAGTTTCGCGGGTCGCCGGAGTCGATCAGAAGTGTGGAGTGGAGGTACCGTCCGAGCCAGAGAGCCGAGGACAACCCGGCGGGTCCGCCGCCGACAATGGCCGCGTCGTACGTGATGCCCTCCGGTTCATCGCGTTCTTCCAGAATTGCCTCCGCTTGCGTTCGAGCGCAACCGAGGCAAGAAGGGTTCCCGATCGGGCTGTGCCTGTCAGCGAAGCGGGCCGGCGGGGAGCGAATAGAGAAGGTGCGCTGTAGCGCGGTCGGCGGGAGAAATCTCGCGCACGCGCACGCGGGCAGCCATGATGCTCGTGGTATCAGCGGTGTGGTCGAGCCCGATGAGGTGCCCGACCTCGTGCAGCGCGATTGCGCTCACCGCGGCGGTGTCGAGCGGTGTGCCATCGGTGTGGTGCAGTGCGAGTTTGACGCTTCCGTCGACGATCCACCAGTGGTCGTTCCGCGCCCAGTTAGTCTGCCCGCTGATGCGCTCACGGAACCGGTCGATCCATGTAACGCGGACGTCGGCCGCTGCCGAATCCACGACGAAGGTGAAGCGCACGGGAATGCCGACTGCCGACCAGCTCCGGAAGGCGGTGCGGACGAGTGCGGGATACTGCGGGTTCCACGCTTCGTCCGGCGATTCCTGTTGCACCCATACGCGGAGCGGATCGATGCGCCGGTCAGGCCAGCGCGCGAGGGACGAGTCGCGCGCGCGCAGGATCTCGGCGATGTATGTTCCCGCGCTGCCTATCCGGAGCAGGCGCCGGATCTCGGCGCGATCGGCGTCGCTGCGGGTCGGGGAGGGAGCGGTTGCGATAGCCGGCCCGCGAGCCACCTCGATCGCGCCGGCGTCGCTGGCGATGGTGTTGCCCGGTGGACCTTCGGCAGTGGCGGCCGGGGGCGCGCCCGGCGACGCGGCGCGGGTGGCCTCGATTCCGACGAACAGGGCAAAGCCAACAATGAGTCCCAGGAGGACGCCTTCGAGTCGCTTCATCGGATTCTGTCCTCCCCCTCCCCGGTGTCATCGCGCGGCGGTTACTTCTGCACAATGACGAATGCGAGCCCGGAGAGGGCACGTAACGGGGTCAGGTCTTGTTTTGACGCATCCGTCCACCGCAGTCAGGTGACGACGGATCAGAGCGGGCCCGAACATCGAGCGGCTTGTCGATTCGTGCGGCGTGTCGAAACCGAAGCCCCTCGTTCGACGTGATATTGTCGTTCGACGTGATATTGAAGGGAGAGCTCGCCCCCGGTAGCGATGATCCGGAGAACCGAGCTGCGAACCCGAAACCGGAAGGAGACACGGATGTCGATCTTTGAACCCTCGCCGTCGCCCTGGACTGGCCGGATGCTGAGCATCCTTCGCATCATCGCCGGCCTGATCTTCATGTCTGCTGGGACGATGAAGCTGTTCGGCTACCCGCCGAGCCCCGTCCCAATGCCTCCGTTCGAGTTGATATCGCAGTTGGGCGTGGCCGGTATGCTCGAGGTTTTCGGAGGCCTGGCGATCGTGCTCGGCGTGCTCACGCGGCCGGTCGCGTTCGTGCTGGCCGGGGAAATGGCGGTCGCGTATTTCATCGGGCACGCGCCGTTATCGTTCTTTCCGACGGTCAACAACGGCATAGCGGCTGTCCTGTACTGCTTTCTCTTCCTGTACATGGTGTTCGCCGGGGCGGGGACGTGGAGCGTCGACGCGCTGATCGCCCGCTCGAAG
>JBOHTO010000046.1:0-6573 GCA_050733695.1 Gemmatimonadaceae bacterium
GGACGGCACCGGCGCGACGGCGGGCGGCGTGCGGCGCGAGACGCTGGGCGCCGGAGCGGTAGCTGGTGCCGGCGGCGCCGAAGGGCGGAGCGGCGTGCGTGGCGCCGGCGCCGAGGCCTGACTCAACGCGGCCGCAGTCGCAGGAGAGGGGGGGGGACGCTCAGGGGCAGCGGTGCGCGGGGGAAACGGCGCGCCCGCAGCGCCCGCAGATGGAAAGAAGGAAGGGGGCCGTGACGCCGGGATGGGGGGGGGGGGCGGGAGGGGGGCCGCTGCCGCTGCCGGCGCTCCGGCGATCGGAATCACGCCGCCGCAGACGGAGCAGCGCGCTCGGACTCCGGCCGCCGGCAATCGGGCCGGATCGACGCGGAAGACAGATCGACATTCCGGACAGGCAACGTTCACTTGATCTTCACCGTGTTGGGTGGAGTGGCGCGCCTGACAGTGTCCTCCCTGCCTTCGTTCGCCGATCCGTCACGGCCGCCAGTGCCAGCCGGATGTGGCAGGGTATCCTGCCTCCGATCCACAGTGTAGACCGAGCCCGGGATCGTTTTCGCGTAGCTCTTCATCTCCGTAGCCAATTCGCTCACCTGCCCTGCCTGCGTGAAATGACGGCGTTCATTTGTGACGACGCCAATCGAGACCGTCATCAGCGGCACCCGGTGCAGTTGTCCCCTGCGATCCTTTCCGAAGAAGTAGCCGGCCCGCCGGTCCTGCTCCGAGTACTGGCACGGGGCGAACGCGTCGAAGATGGAGACTATCTCGGCGCATATCTCATTCACGGCCTCCACCGGGATGACGAAGATGAAGTCGTCACCGCCGATGTGCCCCACAAATCCGTCGTCGGGGCAGAGTCCCTTCACAACGTCGTGCAGGATCTTCGCCAGAACACGGATGACGCGATCGCCGTCGTAGTAACTGTACCGGTCGTTGAACTCCTTGAAGTGATCAAGGTCGGCGTAACAGACGGCGAACCTGCTGCCATCGGCCATCCGCCTGGTTATGTCCGCCTCGATGTCGACCGTCCCGGGAAGCCGCGTGGACGGATGCACGAGCGTATCGCGATCGGACCGCCGGAGCAGCACACCAAGACGTGCGGCCACGACGACAGCGGAGAGCTCCGGTCGAATGGCCTCGTCCGCACCGGCGTCGAACGCCGCGACGAGCGCCACGTCGTCGTCGCTGACGAAGACAACGCTTGGGACGATGCCCGTATAGGAATCCCGCTTGAGTCGGGCGCACGCGCCCAGCACCACATCGGAGTCGGTGCGCGCATCGAAAACTGCTACGCGCGGACGTCCGCGGAGCGCGATCGCCATGAGATCATCTGCGCTCGCGACCGGGACACCCTTGAGCTGCTCGGTTTCGAGCCATGCGAGCAGGGAATCCGGAAGCGCCTGCCCGCCCGGCGAGAACAGGATGGCGGTCTTCGGTCCCATGCTCGCACCCTGGCGCGCATCACTCACCCCGGTCATCCTCCTTCCCCCCTCTCCTCAACCCTGCGGTGCCGCCGCCGAGGACGGAGGCACGATGACGTATCGAGATCCTCACCGATTGCGCGCCGGCGTCCCGACTCCACGGCTACGGGCTGCGCCAAGATAGGCGCCTCGCGAAATGAAGTCAAAGGCGAGTGTCCGCAGGACGTGCAACCGCTCTGCACAGTGCGATCAGTAGAAGTAGAACGCGACACCGAACACGCTGTAGACGATCAGCAGAAAGGCGCCTTCCAGCCAGTTCGACTGTGCGTCGAGAACCACGACGGTAGCGATCGCGACGGCCAGCGCCACGCTCGCAACTTCGATTGCGCTGAACGCGAGGTCCATGGGCTGCCCGAATGCGACGCCCAGGAACACCAGGATCGGCGCAATGAGAAGCGCAACCTGAATGCTGGAGCCCACGGCAATGTTGACGGCCAGGTCCATACGGTTCTTCATGGCCATGAGTACGGCCGAGCTGTGCTCTGCCGCGTTACCGATGATGGGAATGAGGATCAGACCGATGAAGAACTCCGACAGTCCCAGTGATTCGGTCGCAGCTTCGGTCGACGAGACCAGGAGCTCCGAGAGCACGCCGATGGCCGCCGCCGCGCCGATCAATACGACTATCGCGCGAGTGAGCGACCAGTTGGGAGAGTGCTCCCCGGTTGCGATGTCTCCCCCCTCCCCGAAAACGGCGCGGTGCGTCCACATCGAATAGACGAGCGAAAGTCCGTAGCCGACGATGAGCAGCACGGCGACGAACTCGGACATTCGGACCGTGGCAACACGCTCCGGGTCCGGATGGGTCCGGAAGAAGAGCGTGGGTACTACGAGGCCGATGACTGCTATCACGAGCAGCGCCGCGCTCACTCCAGCCAGGTGCGGGTTGAACTTCTGCGTCTTGAACCTGAGTCCCCCTGCGAGCTGCGCTGCTCCCATGACGAGGAGGAGGTTGCCGAGGATCGAGCCGGTGATCGAAGCCTTGACGAGATCAAGCAATCCGGCCCGCAGCGCGAGTGCCGCGATGATGAGCTCGGCGAGGTTTCCGAGAGTCGCGTTGAGCAGCCCGCCGACCGTCGGTCCGGTGTGACCCGCCAGTTCTTCCGTTGCATGACCCAGAATACCGGACAGCGGCAGGATTGCCGCCGCACTGAGTGCGAAGACGAGGAGCGGATCCCAGTGGAGCAGCTCGGCGGCGACAGCGGCCGGAGCCAGGATGAGAAGCCAGTAGAGATACTTCATCTCTCGTGATGTGGTCGGGGCAGCGGCCACGGGATCGTGGCCGACAGCTCGTAGGAGGACGATTGCGCGGCCGATTCGGTGCGGCGCATGCGAACCGTGACATAGGCGTCGACGGCGCTGAGGACGTGGTTGGCGAGCAGGATCCCGAGATCGGTGATCGACCGACGAAAGGCATCGTTGCTCCTTACGATCGTCTGCCGGAACAGATCGTGCTCGAGTTCCGCGCCGCGCCATGACCAGCGGAAGGCAGGTCGAACCGCCCCGTTCAGGTAGAAGTCGAGCGCGATGGCGTAGGCCGCCGCGTCAGGAACGGAATCCGGGTCCGCCCAGAAGGTGCGTCGGGCCAGGAGCCAGAGCGATCCATTGAACGTCGACGTGTCCGGCTCGGGCTGAACACCATTCAGCATCGGATCGGTATCGAAGGACCCGCTCTCCACGAAGTGCTCCATCCGCTCGTAGTACGCGAAATCGCCGATGGGTTTCGGGCCCGGAACGAGGGCCCGGGCGACTTCGAGCGCGAGTGCGCGGTACGCGCGTCGCTGTCGGCGCGCTTCATCGAGGTCACTTCTGTACCTGAGCAGGACGTAACCTTCCACGGCCATATAGGCCAGGAATCGATCCTGATCGAGGGTCGCCTGCCCGCTGCCGGGGAGCAGCGCCGATGCGATGGGCGCCCACCAGGCGGTGACTTCCCCCGGCTCCGGGTCGGAGGCGTGGAGCAGCGGACTACGCGAGTTCGTCCCGGACGCCGCGTCCGTCATAGCCATGGGAACAGCGGATGGCACGAATGCACTGCTCCGCTCGCGCGCTCGCTGCGCGAGAGCGCTCGTGGTCGGCAGGGATGCGCTCAGCGCCATCACCGCGACGACAAGGCCTGCTCGATTCAAAAAATGACGCGAAGTGACAGGTACGTTGGTGCTTCACCCGCCGAGGATGAGAAGTCCTCGAAGATGCGCGCGATGTCCAGGACGAGGTCTTCGAGAACGAGACCGAACCCGAGGGACGCTCCCGCCGCAGCCGAATTCTCGAACAGGTACCCGCCGCGGACGTGGATGCGATCGTTCCAGACGATATCCGTTCCTATGCTCGCAGCCGGTTCATTGAAGGCAACGCCGTCGATGACGTCGCCGGCGACGAAGACCCTTGTGTCCTGCAGATACGCTTCGAGGGATGGAAGCTCGTAGCGCACGCCGATCTGAACGCGGGTGGGAAGATCGTCGGCCTGCTCCTCGTCCTTGACCTGGAGGCGTGGGCCGAAGTTCCGGAGGACGACGCCCAGGGTGACCGGCACGACGCCGTGCATGTCGTACTGCGCGCCGGCGTCGAGCGCGCTCGTGGAGGCGACCGACTTGATGTCACCGCAGGACGGATTGCAGTCGAAGCGGAACTGGACAAGCTTGTAGCTGACGCCGGCGTTGATCCGCGATCCGATCGTCGTGGCATAGGTCGCTGCGTACACGATGTTGCGGATAGTGACATCCCCGAACGGCTCACCCGTTACGGGATCCGTGATCTGCTGCGTGCCGAAGTCGAGGATGTTGACCGATGCGGTGAGCACGCCGAGGCGCTCCGACGGCACGACGATCGACAGCGCGTCACCGGTGGCCACGAAGGTCTGCGAGTGGTGTATGGCGGCCTCCGGCTCCTCTATGCGCGCGAGTCCGGCGGGATTCCACCAGACGGCCTCGCTCCCCGGTTGAGCCGCGGCCATGGCCTGGCCCATCCCGATGGCGCGCGCGCCCACGGGCACGAGAAGAAAAAGCGCGCCATCGTTGTCCTGGGCAGCCGCGCCCCGCCCGGGCGTGGCCGCGAGCAGTGCGGTGGTCGCGAGCATCACCGCGACCACCCGTCGACTCACGGCGCGGCGGGACGCGGGGCGGGACGCGCGGCTAGAGGGGCGTCGCCTCATCCAGCAACATGATCGGAATGTCATCGCGCACAGGGTAGCGGAGCGAGCACGCATGACAGAGAAGCGCCGACTCCTGTTCCCGGTACTCGAGCTCGCCCTTGCACTTGGGGCATACCAGGATCGCGAGCAATTGGGGCGGGAGACTCATGGTTTTCTGCCCTTTTCCGGTTGCGTACGATATCCGAAGCGCCGCAGCGCCTGCGGCTTTCGGCGCCAGTTGTCGAGCACCTTGACGCTGAGGTCGAGATACACGGCCGATCCCACGAGCAGTTCGACCTTCTTGCGCGCTCTCTCACCGATCCGGCGGATCATGCTTCCGCGCGCCCCGATCAGTATTCCCTTCTGGCTGTCGCGCTCCACGTGGATCGTGGCTCGAATGTACACCGGAGCCTGCCCTTCGCGGAACTCCTGGATCTCGCAGGCAACGCTGTAGGGGACCTCCTCATCGAGCTCTTCGAGCGCCGTCTCGCGGATCAGCTCCGCGACGAAGAAGCGCAGCGGCTGTGTGCTGATTTCCTCCTCGGGATAGAGGTAGGGGCTTTCCGGAAGCGCCGCGCCAATGGCGTCGAGCAGGGCCGCTACGCCATCACCGGTGAGCGCCGATATGGCAACGGAACCCGCGTGTTCGGCGACCAGGCGCTCGCGCGTCTCCGCTGCGACGGCGTCGCTCTTGTTGAGCGCGAGGACGACGGGTGCGCGCGGTGGCGCGTCGAGTTCGGCGGCCTCGGAGAGCGGGACTGGGGGTGCGGCGGTCGCGTCCACCAGGTACAGAATGACATCGGCGTCGCGCAGTGCCCGCAGCGCCGACGCCCGCATCGCCTCCTGCAGGGCGTAGCGCGGAGTCAGGAGGCCCGGAGTGTCCAGAAGGACCATCTGAACGCCGTCGGCGGTTCTGATTCCGACTATGCGATCGCGTGTGGACTGCGGCTTGGGGCTCACGATGCTCAGCTTCTGGCCAACGAGGCGATTGAGCAGCGTGGATTTCCCTGCGTTCGGCTTGCCGGCGACGGCGACGATTCCGGCACGGGGTGGAGGCATGGGATTCAAGCTACGGGGGGTGGGGGCTGGGCCGCAAACAGCGAGGCGGGCGTGATTCAGGACCGAAGAAAGGCCATCCGGATACGGATGGCCTTTCTTCGGTGCTGAATCAGGGGGTGCCGGCGACGGCCTACTCTCCCGCGTCCTCTAGGACGGAGTACCATCGGCGCTGTAGGGCTTAACGATCGTGTTCGGGATGGGAACGAGTGTGGCCCCTACGCTCTGGTCGCCAGCGAAAAGCTGTATGTCATGCGTTGTCGGCGGCAGTAGCTGCGCTGCAATAGCTGCGGTGCTGTAGCTGTGATGCTGTAGTTGTGATGCTGTAGTTGTGATGCTGTAGCTGTGATGCTGTAGCTGTGATACGGAAGTCTCGCCGCCGCGGTGAACGCGGGAGGAGAGACAAACGGGAATGGTAATGATCGTGTCTGCGCTTTCATCGTTCTGATCGTGCAATGCTCTGCCTCTTGTGTCCCGTCTTGGCGGGAACATTGGGAGGTAGTCAAGCCGCACGGGCGATTAGGACCGCTACGCTCGGAATCCGTCACCGGACTTCCACGTGCGGCCTATCGACGTGATGGTCTCTCACGGCCCTTCAGGAGGCTCGAGGCCTCGGGAGTGTTCATCTTGGGGCGTGCTTCCCACTTAGATGCTTTCAGCGGTTATCACAGCCTGCCTTCGCTACCCGGCGGTGCTCCTGGCGGAACAGCCGGGACACGAGCGGGCAGTCCGACCCGGTCCTCTCGTACTAGGGTCCGCTCCCCTCAACACTCCAACGCCCACGACGGATACAGACCGAACTGTCTCACGACGTTCTGAACCCAGCTCATGTACCACTTTAACCGGCGAACAGCCGGACCCTTGGGACCTTCTCCAGCCCCAGGATGTGATAAGCCGACATCGAGGTGCCAA